>NC_014972.1:3292500-3592500 GCF_000186885.1 Desulfobulbus propionicus DSM 2032
TGAACTCGATCCAGGTATTACCAACCTGGCGCGGACCCACTTCGGCCTGACCGACCATCCCCGTTTGACCATCATCGAGGAAGACGCCCGTACCTTTCTTAAAAAAGTCGACCACCCCTACGATGTGATCCTGTGCGATGTGTTCAACTCGCACTACTCCATCCCTTTTCACCTGGTGACCGTCGAGGCCATCGGCCTGATGCATTCCGCTCTCAAGGCGGACGGCGTTGTCCTGGTGAACCTGCTAGCCTCCACCGAAGGGGTGTCGAGCCGATTTTACAAGGCGTTGCATGCCACCTTCCGCGCCGCTTTTCCCTCGGTCCAAGCCTATGCGGTGGTCGATCCCACCGACAAGCACTTGTGGCAGAACATGCTGCTCGTCGCCGGCAAGGGCGAGCTTTCCACCAACGAGCCCAAGGATCCCTCCCTGCGGCGGATGCTTACCCACGCTCTGCCCCCACCCGATAACCATCCCCCTCCCTTCACCGACGAGTATGCCCCGGTGGATCGCTACATTGGCGAGTTTGGTTTAGGATTGACCGCGCACAGCGATTCCTGAGCCCGGTCCAGATCACCGTCGGCAATCGTCCGTGCTCACTCCCCGGCGCCATTGATCGCGCAGCGCCTTCACACCGTTGCCCGATACACCCAGAGTGGCCTCCCATGCCACTTCGCTTTCAAGTTGTCATGTATCCGTAGAGACAAAGGCGAATGTGCGATTGTTCATCTTCAGAAGAATGAAGACAGCATGGCGGATCAATGCGGGGATGAGGTGGCGAGCAGATATTTTGAGGAGGGCCCCCGGCCCGACTTCTTCATCAGTCCCTTGTCGACCAAGTCGTGCAAATCGTATTGAGCCGTGCGAACGGAAACGGCATCCCCCACCACCTTCTGATACTCGCTGCGGCTGATGACGCCATTTTTGACAATCAGAGGCCAGGCCTTGCGTTGCCTGATATTCAACTCGGGAGGGACGCCCATGTCCTGCTGTTCTGCTTCAGCCTCGTTGGCTGGCGGGGCAGACAGGGCTTTTGCAGGGGGTGTGGGCGGCAGTGCGGACGGAAACGACTCGTTCTCCGGCGCGTCGTCACCTTCCAGCTCGACGCCTCGCTCGTCAAAGAGAATATGCTGAGCGAGCAGCAGATCGCTTTCGGCAAAAGCCAGCGAGCGGGTGATACAGTTGCGCAACTCACGGATATTTCCCGGCCAGTCATGACTGAGCAATCGTTCCAGGGCACCACGGCTGATCCCCACCGGGTCCAGCCCTGAGAGGGTCATGTGTTCATCGAGGAAATATTTGACCAGTACCGGAATATCCTCCTTCCGCTCACGCAACGGCGGCGTATTGATGGTGATCACCGCCAGGCGGTAGTAGAGATCTTCCCGAAAATCACTGGTCAGAGAGAGCTGGAGCAGGTCAACATTAGTGGCGGCGATAATGCGGGCGTCAAAGGCGACATCCTGATCCGATCCCAGAGGCCGAATCCGGCGGACGGATAAGGCTCGCAGCAAGGCCTGCTGCACCTTGGGGGAGGCATTGCCGATCTCATCGAGATGCAGGGTACCGCCCGATGCAGCGACAAAAGCGCCCTTCCGCTCGTTTTGGGCATCAGAAAAGGCGCCCTTGACATGACCGAACAGGGCATCCATGAGCAGATTTTCATCCAAGGCTCCGCAGTTAATGGAAATGAACGGCCCTTTGGCCCGGTGACTGACCGAATGGATGGCTTCGGCGGTCAGCTCCTTCCCCGTCCCGGTTTCGCCAACGATCAATACGTCCGCCAGGACCCGCGACGCCTTGTGGATCTGCTGGCGGAGCGTTCCAACCGCCTGACTGCCGCCGACAATCCCGTAGAGCGGCATGGCCAGCAATCGCGCATCAAGCAACGGATTATCACGCATCTCCTTCTCCAAATTGACTCGCTGACGCATGCGATCATCCTCGACAAGCCCTTCGCGCAACAACGAATCACTTCGCGCAATATGCAATTGCATAAGCAGGATATTGATGGACCGCTGAAACTGGTTGATCTCCGCAAACAGCGGTCCAAGGGCCAGCGGTGAAGGATCGTCTCCACCCGCCCTGACATCGACGGCCTCGGCGAGCAATTCGAGCTGTCGCGCGATACGGCGACTGACAAAATACATGGCCATGAAGACCAGAATGACGCCAAGTGCCACGCAAACGCTCAAGGTTCCGGCAATCCGGTAGGTGGAGGCCATGAACACAAAACTGGTGTCGATGCAACCGATACCGCCGACAATACGCCGTGTCCCCGCGCCCTCCTCAAAGACAATCGGCACATAGCTGAGATAGAGGGATCGATCACTCCCGGACGGCGCGATAAACGGACGCGTGACCAATATCTGTCCCGATTTTCCGGCCTGGACGTCGGACACCATCGCCCAGTAGAGATCGTGGGCAAAGCCCGGACGAAAGGCGGTGCTGAATCCAGGACGCCCCACATCTCCCTGCAATCCCATGCGCAAGAGATCGACGGAAAGATCGGCCTGCTGTCGGTCGGGAGATTCGGATTGGAACAGCAGCCAGCCCGCGGCATCAAAGAAAAAACTTTTTTTATGCTCGCTTTCCTGGGGAAAGAGGAAGAGCGGCGACTGTTTGGAGGTATGCAGGGAGATGATATCGCGCAAGTGGGGCAGATCGATCGACAGTGTCAGTTGTCCTTTATAGGTCTTGCTGCCGTCATAGACCGGCGTGGTCAGACGGATGACATGCATGTTGAGCGCGCTCATTTTTCCCTCGACATGCACCGACGGGTAGACCACCTCCATGGGTTCCCCGATCTGAATGTACCCTGCCGGCTTGCCGGTCAACAGATCGCGACTGGAAAAAATACCGAATTTTGCCCCCATGGCCTGATCAATGGGCACGGGGATCACGCTGCTTCCGGTGTTGACCAGGACAAAACGCTCCTCGGCGGTCTGACCATGGAAGGCTATTTCACGATAGCGGTTGCGCTCCTCGGCTGATTTGGCGGCCAGATGAGTGCTGATTGACTCCGGCGTGAGGGACAGACGGGTGAGATATTCCAATTCGTATCGGGCCGCCACCAGCAACTGGTTGATCTCGTGCGCCTGCGCTAGAGCCCGCACTTGAGCATTTCTCGAATAGGCTTGGTCGAGATAGGAGGAAACGATGTGATAGGTGACGATCACCGTGGCGGAGAGGATGATCACCACCAGCAGAGTGCCCAAGAGCACCAGAAACTTGCCGACGCTCCAGGAATAGATCGACCCATCGACCCGGATCAACGGGTTCAGCAGGGGGGGATGCGAGTAGCGCATTTGACGTTCTCCTTGCGTAACAATCACGCCGCATCACGAACGGCTTTTTTTTCGCTACCAGATAACGCGCAATAGCGCAATGGCAAAATCACAACTCTTTGAAATTTTAAATATATTCATTTGCACAAAAAGTTGGCACACGGTTTGTTTACACACTGACAGCTGTTTTCTTGAACCGGGAAACGCACTCCCCCGTTGCAGAAAAAGAGCCGATCTGAGCGCCCAGTCTCCCCCAACTGGTAGCGCTCAGATCCCATTCGTGACCAACCCGGCACCAGACCTGCCGGGATGCACAAGCCAACAAGCAAGACATCAAAAGAGGAGAACACAAATGAAGAAACGATTACTGCGGTTATGGTGGGCGTTCCTGACCCTGGTGCTGTTTGCTCCGAGCCTGTCCCTGGCGGCGGGTGGCGGGAAAAGCGCCCCCATTGTCATTGTTGCCGATACGCGCAAACTGGACGGCATCATGGCTTGGTGGGCCAACTTGTACAACGAAAGTCACGTGTACTTCATGATCCTGACCATCATCATCATTCCCCTCACCGGCGTGATCTTCGGTGTCCTAGCGGACATCATCATGGGTTGGATCGGCATCGATCTGAAATCCCGCGAACTGGCTGAACATTAATTCGATTTCAAGGAGACCCTCATGGACTGGCTTTATATTCTCATGCCCATTGCCGGTGTTAAGATTTTCTGGCCCGGCCTCATTATCCTCGGTATCGGCGTTGGTATCATTGGCGGTTTCTTTGGCATGGGCGGTGCCTGGATGGTGACCCCCGGCCTTAACATTCTCGGTTTCCCCATGGCCTTTGCCATCGGCACCGACATCGCCCACATGGCCGGAAAATCACTCATCTCCACCATGCGGCACGGCAAGTTCGGCAACGTTGACTACAAACTCGGCATGATCATGCTGGTCGGCACGGTGGTCGGCTTCGAGTGCGGCGCCCAGATGGTTATGTGGCTGGAGCGCCTTGGTTCGGTGGAAAAGGTTGTCCGCTGGATCTATGTCGGCCTGCTGCTGTTCATTGCCTGGACCGTCTTCCACGATGTGGCCAAACGCAAGGCCAAAGAGAAGGCTGCCGCTGAAAAAGGCGAGACCCTGGAAGCCGGCGCCACCGGTGTCGAGTGGCACAAGACCCTGCACAAGATCAAGATCCCGCCGATGGTCCATCTCAAGGCCGCTGGCATCTACTGCTCCGCCTGGCTGCCGATCTTCGTCAGTTTCCTTACCGGTTGGCTGGCCGGTATCCTCGGTATCGGCGGCGGTCTGATCCGTATGCCCGCCCTGATCTACATGATCGGTTGCCCGACCCATGTTGCCGTCGGCACCGACCTGTTTGAAGTGGCCATTTCCGGTCTGTACGGTGCAGCCACCTATACCTTCAAGGGCCGGACCGAACTGGTCGCCGCCATGGTCATGCTCGTCGGCGCCGCCATGGGTGCCCAGGTTGGCGCGGTCGCCACCAAGTACATCAAGGGCTACGGCATCCGTATCATCTTCGGCTACGCGGTTCTCGGCTGCATGGCCTCCATCCTGATGAAGCTCGTCCAACCCTGGCTGCCGCAATACAAGGATCTGCTCAACAACATGGCCACCATCACCGTTCTTGGCCTGATCACCGCCATGTCGGCCTACATCTTCATCAAGATGGTCCAGGGCGTGAAGAAGGAATTGGCCATGAAACAACAGAAAATTTAATCCGGATCGCATAAGGAGACCAGAATGAACGTGAAACAGATACTGCTCACCATGGCCGCGGCCGCCATGGCCATGACGCTCACGGCATGCAAGGAAGATTACGGCAAGGTGGAACAAGGTCGGGCCATCGCCTTTGACAAGGACAAGAAAGAGGTTACCCTGATCCATGACAGCGCCATGGATCCCCAGAAACCGGTGTACGATGTCCTGCCTCCCTCGGTGTTCAAGCTGCCGACCGATCCCAAGGAAACAGGCCCCGAACCCAAGGCCGGGCAGCGTTTGAAGCTGGACACGGACAAGAAAATCATCGTGATCTTCGACACCAATACCCAGAAAATCGTCGAGGTGCCGATCACCATCGTGGATCTGCAACAGCCCGTCGACAAGGAGCATCCGCTGGTGTATGACAAGGCCGAGAAGAAGGCCAAGAAGTTCCCGGCCGTGGACAAAGAGAAGAAGACCATCACCATTTACTCCGGTCGCCAGAAAATGCTCTGCACCTTCTCGGTCCCGGACCAGTACTTCAGCTATCCTGACAGCACCTGGGACGCAGGCGATGAAGTACGGCTCTACTACAAGACAGCTGGCCAATCGCTGCGGTTCATGAACATCTCCAAAACCGATATCTTCAAGAAGTAAAGGCTCCACAGCGGGCGGGAGTCATCCCGCCCGCTGCTCCACCGAGAGGTTGACCATGTCGGACTATACTTTCTTTCTCTTGCACAAACTGTTGGTGATCGGAATCAACTGCCTGGTGGTCCTGGCCCTGTTCATCGCCATGTATCGCGCCTCGCTTTATCCGGACGATTTTAATCTCACCTTTTTCAAGACCATCTTTTCCCTGCTCATCCCCACGCTGATCCTCGGGTGCATCGGCAAACGATTCCTCCGCAGCCGTTGCAACACCTCGATATGACCGCAGGCTTTGGATTCGTCATCTGGCAAAAACGCGCTGGCCTGGTGGCCATGGTGTTGCTGGTGGCGGCCCTGCTGTCCCTGGCCGACGCGCTTGTGGGCGGCTTCCGGGGCGGGGGGGGGCTAATCGAACTCCTCCCCGGCGATCACTATCTCATCAGCGGCCCCCTGCCGCCACGAACCGAGGCAATCAGGGATTTTGTCATCGATGGCCAGCCCGATGATGGCTCGGTTCGCCTCATCCCGAAAACCATCTTTTCCGGATACTGGTTCGGCGGGTCGATGTGGCGCGGAGCCATCGAGGTCGATCCCCATGCCCAGGAAGGCCACCATGTGTTTCGCGTCAAGGACCCCTACGGCGAAAAACAGAATCCCGCGCTGGTCTTCAATGTCCGCGTTTGGCCCGACCAGGCCACCCTCAATGCCCATTCGCCTTCGCTCCTGACCCGGCTGACCGGAGTGAGCCCCTTCGTCGTCGCCGTTGCCTTCGCCTTGGGCGGCATCGCGGGGATGGCGGCCAATTTCCTTTTCGGACGTTTGTGGGCGCGGCATCTCCACACCCACCACTGTGGCGAAATTTACAAGCTCCGCCAGACGGAACGAGGCACGGAAATAACCTGTGAACTTCACTGTGGCCGAGCCCTCCAACCCGGCATGGACGGGGCAGTCTATCGACCATCTGGCGAGCTTTTGGGCGCAGCCAAGGTGATTAACTGTGAAAACGGCGAGGTCTTGCTGCTGATCAGTCAGTCCATTGATGTGCGTTTGGGCGATGTCGCCTGTGTCCAGGTCGAGAGCAAGCAGAATGGCTCGGAGAGGGGCAGCTCCGCCGTTTGAAAAAGAATTGACAACCCCAGCCATGCTTTGTAGGGATTACAGGCGCATAACAGGGCGTGATCCGTAACGGGCACCGTGTCCGTCTGTGTGGCACACCGCGGCATCGGCAAAGGCATGGTAGGGGAAGAGTCAAGACACACGTTGACACAGGGTATTTTTTCTCACCACACGTTGCATCCCGATTCCAGGAGGGTAGCCTGACGGGGCCGGGATAAGGATTCCACCATGGAAAGAAACTATCGAAAACTCTGGTGGCAGCACTGTCTGGCCATTATTTGTTTTTCCGTTGTTCCCCTGTTGTTCGTCAACATCTCCCTCTACGTGCTCTTTGACCGGATATACACCGACACGGTCACGGAAACCCTGCGGAGCTCGGCCGAAAACCGACGCGACGCCATCGACCTGTTTTTTTCCGAGCGTATCGCCCAGCTGTTCACTGTCGCCAACACCAACACCTTCAAGGACCTCACCGACGAGAACTATCTCAACCGCGTGTTCGACATCATGCATGCCAAGTCCACTTCCTACATGGATATTGGCATCATTGACAACGAGGGCCGCCACCTCTCCTATGTTGGCCCCTACTACGACCTGCTCAAACAGGTCAACTACAAGAACGAACCCTGGTTCAACGCCGTCAAGGCCAACGGTATCTACATCAGCGACATCTTCATGGGGTATCGCAAGGTGCCTCATTTCATTATCGCGGTCATGGTTCGGGAGAAGAGTACCTCCTGGATCCTGCGGGTGACGATCAACCTGAAGAACATCGACGACATCGTCCATAAGGCGTGGATCGGCACCCTGAGTGATGCCTACATCGTCAACGGCAAGAATATCCTCCAGACCAGGCCGCGCTTCGGCGGCGACTTCCTTGAACCCGCCGGTGGACCGGATTTTTCTTCAACCGTGGCCACCAAGATCTCCCGACTCGCCTATAAAGGCAGCGAGGCGTTCTACGCCGCCATTCCCGTCGCCAACACCAAGTGGGTGCTGGTGATCAAGGAAAATCCCGATGAAATTCTTTCCCCGCTGCAAAAGGGCAAATATTGGATGGCCTTCCTTTCGCTGCTGGGCTTGACCATCATCGCCACCGGCGCCGCCTTGTTCACCAACACCCTGATCAACCGCATCGAGGAAACGGATCGCGAGAATGCCGCCAATTCCGATATGCTGCTCCAGGCCAACAAGATGATCGCCCTCAGCAAGATGGCTGCGGGCATCGCCCATGAGGTCAACAATCCCCTGGCTTCGATTTCCGAAAAGGCTGGTTGGATGAAAGACCTGCTTGCCGAAGAGGATATCGCCGCCAGCCCCAATTTCGCCGAGTTCAGTGAATCGATCGACAAGATCGAGTATCATGTCGACAGGGCAAGAAAAATAGTTCACAACCTGCTTGGTTTTGCCCGAAGAATGGAACCAGCCAAAGAGAAGATCAACATCAACAACCTGCTCGACGAAACGACCGGATTGCTGGAAAACGAGGCCCGGTATGTCAACATCCTCATCAAAAAGCAGTATGCGGAAAATGTCCCGGTGATCACCAGCGACCTGTCCCAGATCCAGCAGGTGGTGCTCAACCTGCTCAACAATGCCATCGACGCCATCGGCAGTGACGGCACGATCACTGTCGGCTCGCGCTATCTTGAGGACACCGACCAGGTGGAGCTGTGGGTCGCCGATACCGGCAAGGGCATACCTGAAGCCGAGCAGAGCAAGATCTTCGAACCGTTCTTCACCACCAAGGCTGTTGGCAAGGGCACGGGCCTTGGACTTTCCATTTCATACAGCATTATCGAAAAGCTGGGCGGGAAAATGCGGGTTCAGAGCAAGGTAGGCGAGGGAACGATGTTCACCATTCTTCTTCCGAAAAATTAAGGGTACATGATGGATACGTTGCGGGTTTTATTTGTGGATGACGAGGATGATTTTCGGGAAACCATTGTCAAAAGGCTGAATGCAAGAAAAATCCAGGCCATGGGTGCCGAAAGCGGTTTCAAGGCCCTGGAAATTCTTAAAGACCACGATTTTGACGTCATGGTGCTGGACGTCAAGATGCCGGGCATGGACGGGATTGAAACCCTGCGGCACGTGAAGAAGATGAAACCGGAGATCGAGGTCATCATGCTCACCGGTCATGCCTCGGTGGAGTTTGGCCTCAAGGGCATGCAGCTCGGTGCCTTTGACTATGTGATGAAACCGGCGCCGCTCAACGAACTGCTCGACACCATCGGTCAGGCCTACAACAAGAAACGTGGCGTGATTCACTGAAAGAGCCACGTCAGCGAAATGCTGGCCGTCATGCTTCCATGTCCGGCCGCCACCGGACAGCACGGCAAGCAGGCAGGGCGCAACGGTATCGCATTGTGACGGAGAGGCCGAACCAATGAGAGTCTGGGATACAAGTCATCTGCTCGATGATATACCGGCCAGCAAAACCGCTTCCACCGAGCATGTCTACGACTATACCGACAGTCAGGCCAACCTGAACCGCATTCGACAGCACTTCAAACAGCTCCAGACCCGGTTGATCCTGGGCTTGGTGGTCGGCTTTCTGCTGCCCAACGCCCTGCTTTCCGCCTACTTTCATTACCAGTTTGCCCATACCCTGAAAAACAGCGCCAAGCTCAATCTGATCGCGGTGGCGGAGAGCCAGAAAAACACTATCGATCTCTACCTGCAGGAACGGCTGGTCAATCTGTACAACCTGTTCCACAGCAAGGAATTCACCCTGTCGCCCACCCAGGCGCACATGGACAATTCGCTGAGCAGTCTCAAACACTTCAACGACGGCTTTGTCGATGTCGGTTTTTTAAATCCCAACGGCATCCAGATCGGCTACGCTGGGCCCTTTGCCTCGCTGCTTGGCAAGGATTACAGCAAGGAGGACTGGTACCAGAGGCTGCTCAAGGAAAACAAGAGCTATCTGATCAGCGACATCTATACGGGATTTCGCAATGTTCCCCATTTCACCATCGCCACCAAGCAGGTTTTCGACGGCCGCACCTATGTGATGCGCGCCTCCTTGGATCCAGACAAGCTCTACCTGTACCTGCGCGCCATCAGCCAAGGCAAGGGGGTGGAGTCGACCCTGGTCAACCGTCAAGGGCAGTACCAGGTGGTCGATCCCGGCCGCAGCCAACTTCCTGGGAGCAGCGACTATCTGCCGCCGGTAACCGCCGCTTCCGGGGTGGAAGAGTTGGTGCTCAACGATCAGAACATGCTGGTGGCCTATTCCTGGCTCAAGGAAACGCCTTGGGCCCTGCTGGCCATGCAGCCGGTGGCGGTGGCCCAGGCCGGCATGATCCGAGCACGACTGGTGCTGACCATCGGCCTGATTGGCGTTAGCCTGATTGTTTCGGTCATCATTTTTTTCACCATCAAGAAACTGGTCCGCCGCGCACGGCGCATGGCGGAAAAAGGGCAGCAGCTGCAGGAGATGCTTGCCCATGCCTCCAAGCTCGCATCCATCGGCGAACTGGCCGCAGGCGTGGCCCACGAGATCAACAACCCCCTGGCGATCATCATGGCCACCAGCGGCGTGATCCGCGATATGCTGAACCCCGAGTTCGAACTCGATCACAGCCCGGAGGCCATCTGCAAGGAGCTCTCGGTCATCGACGCGGCTGCCACCCGAGCCAAGGGCATTACCCGCAAACTCCAGGACATGGGCAAGAGCCGGGTTCCCTGCACGGTGGCATGCGATGTCAACGCCTTGGTCGAAGAGGTGGTGACCCGACTGAAAAAAGTCGAATTCAAGCCCAAACACTTCGACGTGCAGTGCCAGCTTGCCCCCGATCTGCCCCACATCTTAGCTGAACCAGAGCCGTTGCGGCAGGTGTTCGCCAACATTCTGATCAATGCCGGTGACGCCATTGCCGACAAGGGGACCATCACCATAGCCACCGAGGCCAAGGATGGCATGGTGTTGGTCACCATCGCCGATACCGGCAAGGGGATCCCGCCGGAGAACCTCCAGCGGATTTTCAACCCGTTTTTCACCACCAAGGGCGGGGGCAAGGGAACCGGCCTGGGCTTGAGCATTGCGGCAAGCATCGTCAAATACCTTGGTGGCACGATCAAGGTCAACAGTATCCCGGGAACAGGCAGTTCCTTTACCATCCTGCTCCCGGTCAACGAGCAGGCCAAGAAAACGATCAAGCAACACGACAAGTAAACGCACCATTATGGAAAAAAAACAAAGAGGATTTAAAGTTTTACTGGTTGACGACGAGGATATTTTCCGTGAGGCCACGGCCCGCCAGCTGACCGTGCGCGGTTTTGTCGTGCTCACGGCCGCCAGCGGTGAGGAAGCGCTCACTGTGGTCAGCAGCGATCCGCCCGAGGTGGTGGTGCTCGACCAGGAAATGCCTGGCCTGCATGGATCGGATACCTTTGTAGAAATCAAGAAGATCAACCCACTGATCGAGGTGATCATGCTCACCGGCAACACCAGTGTCGACAACGCCATCGAACTGATGCGGCTGGGGACCTTCGACTACCTGATGAAACCGATCAACATCGACGAACTGCTCTATAAGATCGAAGATGCCTACACCCGGAAAAAACTCAACGAAAAGCAGCAGCGTGAAACGGGCCAAGAGAAGCCGATGCGAGCTTAAGGTCCGCCACTTTCATCAGTGCTGCCGATAAAGGCGATTCATGCTGAAAAAACTGGCCGCGTTTTCTAAAAAATTTTTTTTCTTCCATCAGGAGGAAAGCGACCCGGTACTGGAAGCCGAAGAGGTGGAGGCGCTCCGGTTGACGTTCAAGTCCCGGTATCACAGCTTCAAACTGTTGCTGGCCGCCAACACCAGAATATTGGAGGCCATGGCCGAAATTGAACGGGCACTGCAGGGCAACGAGCCGTTCAGCATGTCGTTCGTCCAAACCCACTGCACCTCGATTTCGGTCAATGTTTTCCGGATGATCAATGACATGGAAAACATCGCCCCGGGCAAATACACGGCCTTGCGCGACAGTTTTCTTGCTATCCAGAAACGGATCGATGCCCTGCTTGGCTCGAAGAAGCAGATCTCCGATACCCGTCTCGTCATCCCTCTTGAAGCAGTCAACAGCGACATGACCGATCTGGTCGGCGGCAAGATGGCCAACCTGGGCGACATTAAAAACCGGCTGCACATGCATGTGCCCAGCGGCTTTGTGATCACCGCCGCCGCCCACGAGATGTTCATGCAGGCTGACGGTCTGCAACGCGAAATCGACCGGCTTTTTCAGGTGGCCGGTTCCGACGAAGACCGCAATCTTGATCTGGTCAGTTCCCAGATCCGGCAGCTGATCATGTCGGCCGAGGTGCCGGAACCTATTTATCTGGCTGTGGTCGAGGCCTACACCCGGATGAAGACCGCCAACAACGGTCAGGATATCCGGATGGCGGTCCGCAGCAGCGCCTTTGGCGAGGATGCGGAAAACACCTCCTTTGCCGGCCAGTACCGTAGCGAGCTCAACGTTGGTTTCTCTCAGTTCTTCTACTATTACAAGCAGGTCATGGCCTCCAAGTACAGCGTCCAGGCCATCGCCTACAAACTCAGCCGAGGTTTCCGTGACGAGGATATCGCCATGTGCGTCGGCTGCCTGGCGATGATCGACGCCGTTGCCGGCGGGGTGATCTACACCCGCAACCCTTTGGACACCAAGGATGACGCCATCTACATCAACTCGGTCTGGGGCCTGCCCAAGGCAGTGGTTGACGGCGATGCCTTGTGCGACTTGTTCGTGGTTGCCCGGGACGACGCCCTGACCATCCTCCGCCGGGACGTGCGGGAAAAAGGCTACCGGATCGACTCATTCGAGGAGGAGGGGTGTATCCGCACCGCGACCGGGGACGAACAACGGACCATGCCCTCACTGACCGACGAACAGGTGCAGTTGCTCGCCGATCATGCGGTTCGGATCGAGCAGTACTATGAAACACCCCAGGATATCGAATGGGCCATCGACACCGACGGCAAGGTGTACATCCTCCAATCCCGCCCCCTGCAGCAGATGGAATCCATCCTGCCTGGCCCTGACCTGGATCTCAAGCGGTTCGAATCGTCCCTGCTGGTTGAGGGGGGAATCAACGCCAGTCCCGGCGTGGCCTGCGGCAAGGTGTTCAAGGTGGCCAAGAAGGTCGATATCCTTCAGTTTCCCGAAGGCGCGGTCCTGGTGGTGGAACAGGCGCTGCCCACCTGGGCGCCGCTAGTGGCCCGAGCCGCTGCGGTGGTCTCCGAGCAGGGTGGATTTGCCGGCCATCTGGCCAACGTGGCCAGGGAATTCGGCATTCCCGCAGTCTTTGGGGTCAGCGGGGCCATGGCCAAGATGCACAATGGCGATGCGGTCACCGTGGCAGCCGATCTTGGCCAAGTCTATCTGGGAAACATCGCCCCTCTGCTCGAATGGACGAGGCCAGAACCAAAACTGATGCTGGGCAGTCCGGTGTACGAATCGCTCAAGGAAGTCAGCCGCCATATCATCCCCTTGCATCTTCTCGATCCGGAATCACGCGATTTCGTGCCCCAGAATTGTCAAACCTTCCACGACATCACCCGTTTCATCCACGAAAAGTCGGTGTATGAAATGTTCAATTTCGGCAAGGATCACAGTTTTTCCGAACGCTCCAGCAAACAGCTGTACTACCGGGTGCCGATGAATTGGTGGATACTCAACCTGGATGACGGTTTCACCCACGAAATCCACAGCAAATACGTTAAGTTGGAGGACATCGCCTCCATCCCGATGCTTGCCTTCTGGGAGGGCTTTGCCGCCATTCCCTGGGATGGCCCGCCGGCCATGGACGGCAAGGGCATGACCTCGATCATGTTCCGTTCGACCATGAACACCGCCCTGGTTCCGGGCATCAAATCCAAGTACGCCGATCGCAATTATTTCATGGTGTCCAGAAACTACTGCACCCTCAGTTCCCGCCTGGGATATCACTTTTCCACCATGGAGGCCATGGTCAGCGAGCGCTCGGCGGAAAACTATCTTGGCTTCAAGTTCAAGGGCGGTGCCGCCGATTTCGAGCGCTGTCTGGGCCGGGTCCATTTCATTCGCGAGATCCTCGAGCGCTACGGCTTCCGCGCCATGGTCAACGGCGACAACCTTGACGCCCGCATGGAGGGCCATGACATGGATTACATGCTCAGCCGCCTGAAAATCCTGGGGTACCTGACCCTCCACACGCGGCAACTCGACATGATCATGAACAACAGCGCCTTGGTCGGCTATTACATGAATAAGCTCACCAAGGACATTGATTCACTGCTGCAGGAGCAGTACCTCTGCACGGCGTGACCGTGCATGGTTGGTGGCCGCCGTTCCATCGAGGGCGGCTCGTCCGTTAACAGTGGAGTCATGCTATCCGGCGTGCACCGGTGACTCGGAAGTGGAGGAACAATGAGAAAGGTTTTAAGCATGCTATCCATGGCGACGTACTTCTTGCTTGCCGTCGGGGCCCTGGCCGCTGACAAGGCAACCATCAAAAAGAATGTCGATGACATGGTGGCGGCCATCAACAGCGGCAAGGAGGCAACCAGCTACAGAGCCGATACCTATACCCCGTATGCGTTCATTATGGAGCCGAACGGCAAACTGATCGTCCACCCGTATCTCGCCGGAGAATATCTCCAGGAGAAAGCGGAACCCATCTACAAAGCCCTGCAACAGGCGACCATGGAAGGGACCTGGGTGTCCTATCTCTGGAAAGGTGCGCTCAAGGAGACCTATGTGCGGCGGACCAAAAGCAATCTGACCGTCGGCAGCGGCTACTGACCGCTGGCGCATTCTGGGTCGCGCGAGGGGCTATGTGTGGTGCCGGGCTGAAGGATCGCCGGACAGGGAAAAATCAATCTTTCGATCCATACGGAAAACCGGTTTTGCCGTTCAGACACGGCGGCACGGGCCGCCAATGGTTTATCCACATGCCGAACCAATCTTGATTGCGGAGAAAGACCATGTCCACCATTCTTGGTAATCTCAGACAGCTCTTCAAGGATTTCCGCGCCAGGAGCGGCTTGACGCTCCCCGTCAGCCCTGTGGGAATGAACGCCCTGTTCCGCTTCCGCTACACGCTGTTCAAGGAATTGCTGGTGGCCAACTCCGAGCTGCTCACCGTCCTGTCGGACATGGATGAAAAACTCAAAGGCGAGACGATCTTCGGCCTGTCCTACATCAACAACCAGGTCAACAAGGCCCTCAAACACGCCTTTCAGATGGTCAAATGCCTCAATGTCATGTCCGGCGGCGCTTACCGCGAGCTCTACAACGCGTTGGAGCGGATCAACGAACAGATCAAGACCATCGTCAATGAGCGCAAAGTGGATCATGCCCCTCACGCGGTCATGCCCTATGACCAGATCCACCTCAAGGACAGCGACTGGGCCGGCGGCAAGAACGCCAATCTGGGGGAGATCAAAAACTGCCTCAATATCCCGGTGCCCGAGGGATTTGCCATCACCACCAAAGGTTTTCACCTCTTCTTTGAGCACAACGACCTCAAAGAAGAGATTATCAAACAGAAAAACCTGATTTATATCAATGAATTTGACTTACTGAACAGCCTCAGCGCCGAGACGCTGCAACTGGTCCGTTCCAAACCCCTCCCGCCGGAACTGGAAGCAGAGATTCACGCCGCCTGCACCCGGCTCTGGGGAAATGACCAGGAGGTCCTGGTGGCGATGCGCAGCAGCGCGGTAGGTGAAGACGGCGACATTTCCTATGCCGGCCAGTACCTCACCCTGCTGGGGGTAACCCGGGACGAGATCTGCGAGGCCTACAAATCGATCATCGCCAGTCTTTACTCCGCCCGCTCCATTTCCTATCGCACTTCCAAAGGGGTGTATGACGAGGATCTGGCCATGGCCGTGGCCTGCCTCAAGATGGTCGACTCGCGGGCCAGCGGTGTCCTGTACACCCGCCATCCCTATGACATCACCAACGAGCATATCTTGATCAACGCCGTCTGGGGCTTGGGTCCCTATGCGGTGGACGGGGTGGTAACGCCGGACGTTTATACCGTGTCCAAGGACGACGCTCTGACCCTGCTGGAAAAAAATATTTCACTCAAGCCGGTGCAGTTGGTGCTCAACCAAACAGGTGGTGTCGACGAGCGGCCCGTCCCCGCCGAACAGCAGCAGGCTGCCTGTCTCAGCGAGGCGCAGATCCGTCAGCTGGCTGGCTATGGCGTTGCCCTGGAAAAACATTACAAATGTCCCCAGGATGTTGAATGGGCACTGGCTCCGGACGGCAACCTCCTCATTCTCCAATCGCGGCCGCTGAAGATTCAAAGCCCGAAAAATTTCTGTCTGCTCAAGGCCCCCCCCCTGGAGGGGTATTCCCTGATCATCGACAATGCTGAAATTGCCTCGCAGGGAGTCGGCACCGGACCGGCCTTTCCGATCCAGACGGTGGAAGACCTGGTCAATTTCCCGCAAGGAGGGGTGTTGCTTGCCCGCCATTCATCCCCGGAATATGTGGTGGTGATGCGCCACTGCAGCGCCATCATCGTCGAAGCCGGCAGCGTCAGCGGCCACATGGCGGCCTTGGCTCGAGAATTCAATGTCCCCACCATTATCTGCGCCCAACCGATCCTGGAACGAATCGCCCAGGGGACGGTGCTGACCGTTGACGCCTTTACCGGGCGGGTCTATGCAGGCACGGTTCATGAACTGCTGGCCGCGATCAAGAAGGATGACGCCCACATGAAGGGTACCCCGGTCTATGAACAGCTGCAGCGGATTGCCCAACATGTCATTCCGCTCCATCTGGTCAACCCGGCTGCCCCGGAATTCACCGCCGCAGGGTGCACCACCCTGCACGACCTTGCCCGCTTCTGCCACGAATTTTCGTACAAGGAGATGTTTCAAATAAGTGATTTGGCATCGAAGTTCCATGGATGGTCGATCAAGTTGGATGCGCCCCTGCCTATGGACATCCACCTGATCGATCTCGGCAATGGTCTGAAGGCAGAGGCGACGGCGAAATGGAACGCGGTCAAGGTCGAGGAGATCGCCTCTGTGCCATTTTCGGCGCTGTTGCAGGGCATGCTCAACAAAAACGTGCACGGCCTGGAACCGCGGCCGGTCAACCTCTCCGGTCTGCTGTCGGTGATGCGCGAACAGACCTTGGCCCCCGGACACGTGGGCGAACGTTTCGGTGACCGCAGTTACGCCATCATCGCCGACAAATACCTCAACTTCAGCTCGCGGGTGGGCTATCATTACAGCGTCATCGACGCCTACTGTGGCGAGACCATCAACAAAAATTATATCACCTTCACCTTCAAGGGGGGAGCGGCCGACGACGTTCGCAAGAACAGGCGGGTCCGGGCCATCTCCCTGATCCTCGATCGGGAGGGGTTCAAGGTCAACGTCAAGGCCGACAAGGTCGATGCCCGGCTGCAGAAGTATCCCAAATCCTATATTGAAAGCCGGATGGATATCCTTGGGCGATTGCTGATTTTTACCCGCCAGCTCGACATGCTCATGACCACGGAAAAAAGCGTGGAATGGGTGGCGGAAAACTTCGTGGCCGGCAACTACAAGCTGACAACGCCTCCCCTGGAACAATGAGGGCCCGCCTTTAATCGCGCAAGCGGCACCTCCGCAACCTTAACCGCACGGAACAGCCATGCAGAACCTGATCCTCCTCATCATTATAATCGGCTCCATCATCATCGGCCTGGCCATCGGCATCCGGATGAAAAACAAACGAAAATAATGCCGGATTTCCTGTCGGTGTGCTTTGCCTGATCAGATGGAGCAACAGCATAGTCCCTCGACAAGAGATGACCACCCGAACGTCCGAGAGGTCACCTGCCCTCAAATCTCAACCACCGAGTACTGTTATGCGTGAAAAGCTCAAAGATTATCTTCGTTTGAAACGACTGCTTTCCGCCGGTTTTTTTACCAGCGGCATCATCCCCATTATCATCATCGCTTCGGGTTCCATCTATAACTTCAAGCAATTGTCGATCAACGACATCGAGGTCACGGCCCGGCAGGTGGCGGAGCATCGTACCGATGTGATCAACACCTTTCTCAACAGTCAGGTCAATTTCCTCTCCACGCTGATGAATCTTTATCCGCTGGATTATCTCGAGAATCAGGAGAACCTCAAAAACCTTTTCCTCGCCATCTCCAAGGAGGGGCAGGAAGGAGCCATCGTCGACCTGCAGCTGATCGACACCAACGGCAAACAGCTCGCCTACGTCGGGCCCTATCAGGAGAAGGTGCAGGGCAAGGATTACAAGGATATCCCCTGGTTCAGCGAGGTATTGGTGCGCGGTACCTATGTCAGCGACGTGTTCAGCGGCTTCCGCAACTATCCCCACTTTGTCATCGCCCTCACCAATCCCCTCAAGACGTATGTACTCCGGGCGACCATTAACTCCGGCATCTTCAATTCGCTGCTCTACAGCGCGCAGATCGGTCCCAACGGCGATGCCTTCATCCTCAATTCCAACGGCGAATTCCAGACCCCGAGCCTGCAAAAAATGGATAAACTGAACGCCCTGGAGATCAAAATGCTCAAACACCACCCGGGGACGGAAATTTCCTCGGACGACGAATATCTCTACGCCAGCCAGTGGCTCAACGGCAACATGTGGCTGCTGGTCATCAAGACCAAGATCACCGACTCCCTGGGCGTCTATTACAAGTACCGCAATCGCATCATCTTCATTGTCGCCGCCACCGCCGCCCTCTTTCTCTTCATCGCCAGCGGCATCAGCCGCTTCATCGTTGAACGGATGCAGCGGGCGGACCGGGAACAAACAGCGCTTGACCAGCAGATGGCCCATATTGAAAAAATGGCCAATATCGGCCGATTGGCCGCTGGCATCGCCCATGAAATCAACAACCCCCTGCAGTTGATCCAAATGCAGGCCGGCTGGATCGACGAATTGCTCCAGGAGGAAAACCCGGAACAGATCGCCAATCTGGATGAATACCGCCAATCGGTGGGCAAGATCAAACAACACGTCAATCGGGCCGGCACCATCACCCACCGCCTCCTTGGCTTTTCGCGCAAGATCAGTGCCGAATACGATGTGCAGATCAATGAGCTGATTCGGGAAACCATTTCCTTTCTGGAAAGCGAGGCCAACAGCAACAACATCACCCTCAATCTCCATTTTGACGACGCGCTGCCGGTGATCAGAACTGACGGTTCCCAGGTTCAGCAGGCCCTGCTGAACCTGATCGAGAACTCACTGGATGCGGTCGGTTCCGGCGGTCAAATCGACATCACCACCAGCCGCAGCCCCAAAGAGGTTTCCATACAAATCGCCGATAACGGTCCGGGCATCAAACCCGAGGTCCTGGCCAAGATCTGGGAACCGTTTTTCACCACCAAGGAACCCGGCAAGGGAACCGGACTGGGACTGTCGATCTGCAGCGACATCGCCCATAAACTCGGTGGGGAAATCATCGCCGAAAATCGGCCGCAGGGCGGCGCGCAGTTCACCCTCAAACTGCCCATTCGGGGCTGAATCCCGGCGCTCCCACCTCTGACCGGGGTGCGGGAAGGCTTCCACTCCCACACCCCGGCCCTCACCGTTTTTACACACCCTCCTCAAATCCCATCCCACGCGTCACCAAATTTATACACAAGCAATATTCAATAAAAACAAAATATTGCACCAAATCCCGGATCGTTCGTCACCGTAATTATACACCTCTCCGTTGTTCGCTTCCTTCCCTGCTGGCCGCGCTTTGCCGGCATACCGTTGGCCAAACAGAGCAACCATTTGATTTTAAACATAAATCAATTTTATCTCGCCACGTATCTCTACCTGGCCTCCAATCTGCAATAGCAAGGGCAGCAGCAATCGTGTCCATCAGTCCTGCGGCGACAGGGAGAAGCCATGACCAACGGAACCCGACCAGAACCCCATAACGATCTTGAATATCTTGATCTGGAACAGGCGGCAGTGATCTGCTCTGTTTCGGATGAGCGATTCGGCAAGTGGATCGACAAGGGGGTCATTCCGGTGTTCGAGGTCAACGGCAAGAAGCTGATTCACTCCCATGACCTGATCCATCATCTCGTCCGTCACAACATTCCCATCCCCGACAGGCTGTTGCAGGGAAAAAACAGCAGGAAAATCCTGTTCGTCCTCACCGACGAGACCGTGCCCCACGCGGTGACCACCGAAGTCATCTGGGCGCTCTACAAATTGCGCAAGCGAACATCCTACATCTTTGATTTTGTCCGATTTGACAACAATATCGAATTAAAGATCATCACCTTTTGTCCGGATGTGATCATCCTGTTGCAGGAAGATTCGACCAACCAAGGCCCAGAAACGACCATCCGCAAGATAGTCAACGGGTCAATCCCGCTCTTCACGTTGACCACCGACCGGAACATCGAGCTTGACACGTTTCTCAGCGAGTTAGCAGGAGGCCGACCGTGAACCAGCCTCCCGCACACCGCCAGGCAAAGATCTCCGCCACGGAGAGAGCGGGGAGGCGTGCACGTTCCTCCCGCCTGGCTTCGCTGATGCATTGGATGCTGATGCGTGGTGCCACCACGACAGGCAGATTCGGCACTGGTTGCGGGGACATCCCCCACCCCGCCGCCGTCCGCCCGGTCCGCCTGTACCATTGCACCGCGCATCATCATCCCCCTTGCTTTTTCTGCTCCCCCAAGGAGAGGAAAACGAGCATCTGTTCCCCCTTGATTGGCAACCGCGCGCACCGGCCGAACGAGCTCATCGGCCTTGCGCTCGACATTCAATCAACAACGGGCCGGGAGCCTCGCCCCTGCCCCTGGATAACCACAAACAACCCACTTCCACAGGAGAAAAGCCATGTCACTGTATACCGTTCTGATTGTTGACGACGAAGAGGAATTCCGTGAAATGACGGTCAAAAGACTGAGCAAACGCGATCTCGAATGTGACAGCGCCCCCGATGGTGACACTGCCCTGGAGATGATAACGAAGAAAAACTATGACGTTGTCCTGCTCGACGTCAAGATGCCGGGCAAGGACGGCATCGAAACCTTGCGCGAGATCAAGCGGATAACCCCGATGACCGAAGTGGTGATGCTGACCGGCCATGCCTCGGTGGAATCGGGCATCAATGGCATCAAGTACGGCGCGTTTGATTATTTGATGAAACCCATGGAACTCGATCCGCTGTTTGAAAAACTCAATGCCGCCTACGAGCGGAAACGGGAACAGCAGGCCAAGATCGAAATGGCCCAGATCAAGAAAGACATGGCCCGTCCGTTCTGAACGGCGGGCTTCGTATAAACCCAAAAAGCGCGTTTTTTATCGACAACCAAAGGAGAAAAAAATGAAGTTTTTTCGTGATCTGAACCAATTCATGGTGGCCGGGGCCAAGGCCCACGCCCGGTGGGAATTGGAAATGTCGAGCAACATCCTCAAAAGCCGCAAGCGGCTGCTGGTCCTGGGCCTGCTGCTCATTCCCGTTTTCCTCGGCGGATACGCCTTTGCCGATGCCGTTGGCCAGGCCCTGCCCTCCTTTATCGGCGGCAAAACAGCCTATGGTCCTTCCCACTACACCAATCTCATCTTTGGCGCCTCGGTGCTGGTCGGCGTGTGCGCCGGTCTGATCACCGGCTGTATCGGTGCCGGCGGCGGCTTCATCATTGCCCCGGCCCTGATGAGCGCCGGCGTCAAAGGTATCCTCGCGGTCGGTACCGACCTGTTCCACATCTTCGCCAAGGCGATCATGGGTTCGGTCCTGCACCGCAAGATGGGCAACATCTCGGTATCGCTGGCCGTCACCTTCCTCATCGGCGCCATTGCCGGCTCGACCCTGGGCGGCTACATCAACCGCACCATCTATGACGCCAACCCGGTGCTGAGCGATATGTTCATCACCTCGATCTATGTCGTCATCCTGGGCTTCCTCGCCTTCTACGCGATGAGCGATTACCTCAAATCCCGCTCCAAGAAAGCGGTCATCGAGGAGGGTGCCACCAAGATCGCCGAAGAGATCCCCAACATGGGCAAACGGCTGCAGGCCATCAACATACCGCCGATGCTGACCTTCGACGAGAACGTCACCCCCGGTGGCCGGCGGTTGTCGGCCATTTTCCTGGTCATCGCCGGTTTCATCGTCGGCATGGCAGCCTCCATCATGGGTGTCGGCGGCGGCTTCCTCACCTTCCCGATCTTTGTCTATGGTCTGGGCGTTTCCTCGATGACCACCGTCGGCACGGACATCTTCCAGATCGTGTTCACCGCCGGGTATGCCGCCATCAGCCAGTACGCGGTGTACGGCTTCATCTTCTACACCCTGGCCATGGGCATGCTGCTCGGCTCGCTGATCGGTATCCAGATTGGCTCCATCGTCACCAAGGTCGTTCCCGGCACCACCATCCGCGGTTTCTACGCGATCACCGTTACCGCCGGTTTCCTTAACCGGGTCTGCGCCCTGCCGGAAAAACTGATGAAGATGGGCTACGTGCAATTGAGCAAGGAGTTCCTCAATATTGTCAACATGATCGGCAATATCGGCTTCTTCATCATCATCTCCACCTTCGCGGTGTGGGTCTTCTGGTGCTTTTTCACTAATCTCAAGGTCCTGAAATCAGGGGAGGCGCATTAATCATGGCAACTTCAGCACAACTCAAGACCCGCGGGTTTCTCCTGCTGGCATCGTTCTTCGCGATCCTGGTGGCTATTTTCATGCCGCTGTTTCCCGGAGCCCATGGCGAAAAGGTTAACGGCCTCGATTATCTCGACAATTTTTTCAACCAGCTGTCCAAGGGTTCCGCGTATTACATCCCGGAACAGATAACAAAAGCGGAACAATACAACGGTCAGCAGTTCACCACCTCGCTGAAGATGAAATCTCCGGAAGAGGCAGTCATCACCGCCAAGTTGTTCGCCGCCAATAGCATCACTGCGGTCGCAGAGGGTGACAAAGTCAAGGTCAGCGGCGATTTCGGCTCCATGATTACCATCATGCTCAACGATGCCGATGCCATGTACAAGAACAACGGGCAGGCACTGGTCGAGAAATACGGGGTGGATGAACGCCAGACCATCTACTCCTGGTACCAGGCCCTGACCGCCATGGAGAAGGACATGACCAAGGCCGGTCAGTTCGCCCAGGCCAAGTTTGTCAAGAACTGCATGTCCAAGGCGGTCGAACCGGCTTACAACTATTACAAGGTGGAAGCCAAACCGGTGAAAGAGGAAATCTTCCTGCTCATCGCCGCCCTGGCCTTCTACGTCATCTACACCATGTGGTACGGTTTCGGCCTGCTCTATCTGTTCGAAGGCGCGGGCATCAAGCTTGAGCATTGATTGCCTGAGCGATCCATGACGACAAAGGCTGCGGGAGGAAACGCTTTCCACCGCAGCCTTTTTTATTCTCCGCCATGACGATTGTTGACCGATTTTTCTCCATAGTGCGTCGCTTCCGCCGTGGCTCAGCCACCTCGCCTCGGCTGAGTCCGGAAGAACTGCACCGGTTGTTTCTTTCCCGCTACCGCTCTTTCCGCGAGCTCCTCGTCGCCAATGCCAATGCCCTGGAAGCCATGGCGGAAATGGAAAAGGTCCTCCGCGACGGCCGCACCCTGTCCATGACCTTTATTCGTGCCCGCTGTACCCTGGTGACGGTCAATGTCTACAAAATAATTCATAACCTCAAAAAGATAGCCGACGGACGCTACGGCGAACTCGATCGTGTGTTCCTGCGTTTGCAGCAACACATCGAAACCCTGCTGGAAGGAAATAGGGGCCGCGCCAAGGGGGAACTCATGCTGCCCTTGGACAGGATCGACCGCACCCAGGCGGATTTGACTGGCGAGAAAATGGCCAATCTGGGGGAAATCGGGTCGCTCCCAGGCATCCGCATCCCTCCCGGCTTCGCCCTGACCGTCGTGGCATCCCGGCTCTTCTTCCAGCGCAACCAGCTCTATCCCAAGATCAATCACATCATCCAGCAAATGGATATCGCCGATCTCGAGGATTTGGACCGGAAAAGCACAACCATTCAGGAGATGATCCGTGCCTGCCCCCTGCCCCCAGAGGTGGAGACCTTGCTCCTGGAGGGATTTGACCGCTTGGCCACGCCCAATCCGCGCCTGCGCCTGGCCGTCCGCTCCAGTGCCCTGGGAGAGGATCTGGGGCAGGCTTCCTTTGCCGGCCTCTACCACACCGAGCTTTCAGTGGACCGAGATGCCCTGGTGGCTGCCTACAAATCGGTTTTGGCCTCGAAGTATTCCTCTCGGGCCATTTCCTACCGGCTGGCCAAAGGGTTCATCCATGAGGAAACCGAAATGTGCGTCGGCTGTCTGGCCATGGTGGAGGCCGTGACCAGCGGCATCTGTTACACTCGCTCCATCGGCGGTCGCGGCAACACCTTAGACCTGTTTGCCGCCCCAGGTGCCGGCAAGGGCATTGTCGAGGGGACCTGTCCCACCCGCCATTTCCGGCTCGACCGTACCCCTCCCTATGCGCTTTGCTTGCCCGGAGAGGCGGGCAACGGTTTGCTGACCGAAGCCCAGGCCGTGGCCCTGGCTGATATCGGCATGCGGCTGGAACGCCATTTCGGCGCACCGCAGGACATTGAGTGGTCCATCGACGCGACGGGGACCATCTTTGTCCTCCAGAGCCGGCCGATCTCCGTTCCCTCCTTCGATACCGCAACCGCCAGCCGGCAGTTGCCCGATGACGAACAGCTGCTGCTCCACGGTGGCGTGACCGGCTGCGGCGGCAGCGGCAGCGGCCCGGTGTTCATTGTCCGCTCACCGGCGGACATGCATCAGTTTCCCAAACGGGCTGTCCTTGTGATCAAGCACCCCTTGCCCGAATGGGCCCCGCTGCTCAAGCGTGCCGTGGCCCTCGTGGCCGAGACCGGAAGCGAGGCCGGCCATCTGGCCACCATTTCCCGTGAATTCGGTCTGCCGTCCCTGCTCGCGCTACCGGGGGCCACGGAAAAGCTGGTCAACGGCCAAATCGTCACCGTGGATGCAGGCAACCGGGCGGTCTATCGGGGCCGCATCGAGGAACTGCTGGTGGAGACCGTTGCACGCCCCAACCCCATGGCGGGCAGCCCGATTCAGCGAACGTTGATCGAGGTCCTCAAGCTGATCACGCCGCTCAACCTGACCGACCCGGCTGCCGATGACTTCCATGCCGCCAACTGCCGGACCCTGCATGACATCACCCGATTCTGCCATGAGAAATCGGTGATCGAAATGTTCGAGTTCGGCAGACGGTATCACTTCGACAAAGGGGCCGCCAAACGACTGGGCGACACCCTCCCCCTGGAGTGGTGGGTGATCGATCTCGGCGGGGGATTCCATCCTGGGTATGATATCCACCGGAAGGAGATCGCCATCACCGACATTGCCTCGGCTCCCATGCTGGCGATCTGGGAGGGAATGCATGCCGTGGCCTGGGAGGGACCGCCGGCGGCCCGATTCCGGACCATGGTTTCCTTCCTGATGCAATCAGCCATGAACAACGGCCTCAATCCAGGCCGCTCTTCCGCCCTACGGGAGAAGAATTATTTTCTTATTTCGAAAAATTATTGTAATCTCAGCGTGCGTCTGGGATATCACTACGCCATGATCGAGGCAATGCTGGGTGATCGGCCGGTTGACCGCTACATCACCTTTCGTTTCAAAGGCGGAGCGGCCAGCGATGAGCAACGAATTCGGCGGATTGAATTGCTGGCCGAGGTGTTGGAAACATTTGACTACCGGATTGACAGAATCGGCGATGCCTTAACCGCCCGGGTGGAACGGGAGAGCGAACGCTTCGTTATCGACCGGCTCAAGGTGCTCGGGCATCTCACCGTCCACACCCGTCAGTTGGACATGGTCATGGCTGACCCCGGCGCCCAGCGGTTCTTCCGCGACAAATTCATTCAAGAGATTGGGGATATGTTGAATCATGGCCAGTGAACAAGCCTTCAAACTCGAAGCAGCGCTCAAGATCCACCTGCTGCTGGTTGACGATGAATCCGACTTCAAGGAGGTCATGCAGAAACATCTGTCACGGATGGGCATCCGTCTCAGTGTCTCTGAATGTTGCCTCGATGCCTTGGAAACATTGGACGCCCATGCCATCGATGTGGTGATCATGGACATGAACATGCCGGGGATGGATGGTATCCAGTGCCTGCGCAAGATCAAGGAACGCTGGCCGCTGATCGAGGTGATCATCCTCACCGGACACGCCTCGGTCAAATCAGGCATCGAGGGCATGGAAAGCGGGGCTTTCGACTACTGCCTCAAGCCCATCGATGTCCGCGAGCTCATCGAAAAAGTCGAACTGGCCGCAGAAAAGGCCCTGGTCAACAAAGAACAAGTCGACGGTTGACCCACCCCCAGCCACCACCAACGCACACTCCGGAGAACACTCTTCCCATGCGACTGCAATACCCCCTGCGGCGGCGCCTGCTGCCGTTGCTCTGCGGCCTGATGCTTGCGGGCTGCGTCAGCGCCGGCAAGGATTTCAATGTCCACATGGTGCCGCACATCAAGCTCCACCAGACCACCCGTGCCCAAATCGAGCAAATGTTCGGCCCTCCGTGGCGGACCGGGGTCGAGGACGGCCGCCAGACCTGGAGTTACGGCACCTACAAGTATGGTGTCAGCGACACCCTCAGCCGTGACCTAGTGGTCCGCTTCGATGCCGACGGCACGGTGGCCTCCTATACCTTCAACTCCAACTATCCCGAAGACAAACAGCTCTAATTCGCCTTCGCCTGCGAGATAAGGCCTTTTTTCCTGCAGGATACATGACAACTTGCAAGCGGATGAGAATACGCTGCTTTTCCTCTCACCGGGGAGACGGTACACGCGTCTCCCCTGGTCGTGTCCTCTGTACCGCGCCTGGGTTTCGCCGCTCTGTCACCGAAACTGGTCCGGCGGCTCCATCAACAGCTGTTCGCGGAAAAAGGCGATTGCCAGCCGGTCGATCAACCAGCCGGTCCGCCACGGAAAACGTCCGTCGACAAAGCCCACGTGGCCGCCATGGGGTTGGATCGCCAGCCGTACTCCAGGGCCGACCTGATCGGCCTCCGGCACGCTGTGCGGGTACATGAAGGGATCGTCCACGCTGTGCAGGATCAGGGTCGGGGTGGTGATGCGATCCAGGACGCCAAACGAACTGCAACGGCGGTAGTAGTCGTCGGCGCCGGCAAAACCGTTGAGCGGCGCGGTCACCTGCTGATCGTATTCCCGCAGGGTGTGGATGCGATCCAGATCCACCCGCAGCGGCGAGGAGGTCTGGGCGAATTTTCTCCGGTAGGATCGTTTCAGCCGGTCCAGGAGGTAGTGCTGATAGATCCGCGACCCGCCCTGTTCGAGCCTCCGGGCCGCATCGCCCAGGACAAAGGGGACCGAGACGGCCATGGCCGCTTGCAGCAACGAGGCTGGCCCAGCGGTTCCCAGATAGCGGAGCAGCAGGTTGCCGCCCAGGGAAAAGCCGATCGCCGCCGCCACCGGTCGGTTGGTGGAGCGAAGAACGGCGAGCACTTCGGCCAAATCCTCGATCGCGCCGGAATGGTAGGTGCGCGGCAGCCGGTTGGGTTCGCCGCTGCAACCGCGCAAATGCATGAACACCGGCTGGAATCCGGCTTGCAGCAGGCTGGCCATCACCGGCAGGGCATAGTGGGAACGGAGGGTGCCCTCCAGCCCATGCAGCATCAGCACCGTGGGCCCGCGGCCCGATGTCCAGGCCAGATCAATGAAGTCGCCGTCGGCCAGCTCGATCCGCTCCCGCCGCAAACGCAGGGCGGGCCGCTTGCGCAGCAGCTTGGGCCACAGCGTTTGCAGATGCGGATTGCGCAGCCAGGGCGGAGGAAGGAACGGGGGCGGCTGCCGCATGATGGTTGACACTCACACAGGGACAGAACGCGGGGGCGCTGGGGGCCCCGCCGATGAATGCCGGCTGGGGCCTGCGGCCGTAGTGGTCGTCATCCCGCGATGACATCGGTTGCACGGCTGCGCCTGGTCCGAAGCACGGGCGCGATGCGCCCGGCGCGGGCAGCGCGGCTCTTTCATGAACACTTGCACTCGGCAGGAGGAAGGTATGGCCAATTTTTTGTTTGTTCTGCGCGACAATGATTTCGAGAAGGCGACCCGCTGTTTTCAGTTCGCCAAGATCGCCCACTCCAAGGGACACACGGTCAATCTCTTTTTCATCGACAGCGGCGTCGATTGGGCGGTGAAGGATCGCGACGGCAGTCGCAAGACCGACACTGGCGACTGTGTCAACGATTACCTGCCCTACCTGGTCGAAAACGAGGTGCCGGTGGGCGTCTGCACCCCCTGCGCCAAGAACCGCCACCTTGACGAGGCCAGATTCCACCCGAACATGGCCCTGGATGGCGGCCCCCATCTGATTGACATGGCCGCCGAGGCCAAGGTGTTCAATTTCTGAGGTCCCGCTTGCGCGCGCTTCGCAGCCGGTGTCCTCGCCTGGGCACCGGCTTTTTTATTCGCTGAACAGGTGATAGAAGATATCGGACATGTAAATCACGCCGATGAGCCGGCCGTTGTCCACCACTGAGATGCGGCGCAGCTGGTTCTTGATGATCCGGTCCAGGATCGACATCACCGGTTCATCCGGCGGAACGCTGAGCACGTTGTCGTTCATGACCTGGACCACCTTTTTCTCCTTGACCGCGCGGATGTACTCGTCCAGGTCCCCCGCCCAGTTCAGCTCGCTGCCGTCGATGCCGTAGTTGAGATAGGAGGGGCGGAGATGGTAGAGGATATAATACATGCTGACCGTGCCAACGAGTCCATTGTCATAGTCGACCACCATCAGGCTGACCGTCTTGTGGCCGGTGGGCCGCACCTTGGCGTTGAGAATTTTTTTAATGGCCTTTTCGACCGGTTCGTCCATGTAGATGGTGTCGTAATTCTTGGTCATGATGTCGCGGGCAAACAGCTGCATACCTCACTCCTTGACTGCGTTGATGGTTGCCCGACCGCATCCGCCCGTGGCGGAGGCGACCGGATGGGGATGACGTCCGGTTCCGTCTCTCCCGAACGTGAACAGGCATTCCGCAAGGTTGCGGGACAGTACCACTTCCCGCACCAGTTGACCATGTTTATCCCATTGGAGTCCATCAGAAAACGATGCTTTTTCCCCGCCGGCAGCCGGACCGCGCCGGTGTCAAATCGCCTGCCCAGCCACGCGGCATGACCACGAGCCGGCGTGCCGTTTTTTCCCGCGGCGCCATGGGCCGCACCACCGGAATTTTCCGGCCGCGCCGTGACCACACATGGCGGGATGCTCCACTAACAATTTGACTTTAGCGGTAATTCGTGTAAGTAGAGGGGGAAATCCTCACCAGTAGTATCATTCCCCCGGTGATCCGTCGGGGTTCAGAATACTCTCTCTGCTGCAAGGAGGTCTCCATTGTTTGGGTTCGAAGCTATTTCCCACCACAACGGCTGGGCAGTCGCCGCTACTGGCGCCTGCATAGTGTTCACCGGGCTGGCCACCCTCTCCTTTGTCATCTCGCAACTGCACAAACTCGTCGCCTTGCTTGACCGTCCTCCCAAGGTGACCGTGGAAGTCGTCCCGGAGGAAAAGCCGAAAACGCCGCCTCTGCCCGATTGTCCCAACGATCTCGCTCTGACCGTGTCCCGATACCAGCCCCTGATCGAGGAACTGGACCCGGAATTCGCCTTGGCCGACCTGTATGCCCTGGCCAAAAAATACCATCTCCCACATCCGCACCTGTCGATTCGCTGCCTGGTAGACGGTGGCAAACTGCAGCCGCTTGGCGATGGCATGTTCCGCTTTGTGGCATAAACTCGACAACCTGGATATCCATCGGGGGGATTGAACCATGGACCTTTTTCTCCAATTTCTGCACAACACCGGCTTTGGCCTGGCCGATTACCGCAACCTGATCATGATCGTGGTCGGCTCATGTTTCGTCTATCTGGCCATCGCCAAAAAATACGAACCGCTCTTGCTCCTGCCCATCGGCTTTGGGGTCATTCTCGGCAATATCCCCTTCTTCAAGGGATTCGGCATCGGCATCTACGAGGCCAACAGCGTGCTCCACTACCTCTATTTCGGGGTGACCAGCGGCGTCTATCCGTCGATCATCTTCCTCGGCCTCGGGGCGATGACCGATTTTTCCTTTCTCCTGGCCAACCCGAAACTGATGCTGCTGGGCGCCGCCGCCCAGATGGGCATCTTCTTCACCTACCTCAGCGCCCTGGCCCTGGGATTCACGCCGCAGGAAGCCTCGTCCATCGGCATTATCGGCGGCGCCGACGGGCCGACCTCGATCTTCCTCACCGCCAAGCTGGCGCCGCATCTGATCGGCCCGGTGGCCATTGCCGCCTACTCCTACATGGCCCTGATCCCGATCATCCAGCCGCCGATCATGAAACTGCTGATCTCCAAGAAAGAGATGCTCATCCGCATGCCCGACATGCGCGAGGTCTCGCGGCGGGAACTGGTGATTTTTCCGGTGGCCGGCCTGATTCTCTGCACCTTTCTCGCCCCGGCCTCCATCCCCCTGCTCGGCCCCTTTTTCTTTGGCAACATCATGAAGGAGAGCGGCGTGGTCGACCGTCTGGCCAACACCGCCCGCACCGCCATCATCGATACCGCCACCATCCTGGTCGGCCTGACCGTGGGCGCCTCCACCCAGGGCGATGTGTTCCTCAACCCCAAGTCGGTGGGCATCTTCGCGCTCGGCGCCGTTGCCTTCAGTATCGCCACCGCCTCCGGCCTGCTTTTTGCCAAGTTCATGAACCTCTTTCTCAAGGAAAAGATCAACCCCCTGCTCGGTGCCGCCGGCGTGTCGGCCGTGCCCGGCTCGGCCCGCGAGGTGCACATGATGGGGCAAAAGGCCGATCCCACCAATTTCCTGTTGATGCATGCCATGGCCTGCAACTCCTCGGGGGTTATCGGTTCGGCGGTCTGCGCCGGTATCCTGTGGAGTTTTCTCATGGGCTAAGCAACAGGTCGTCGACGCGCTCCACGGCGCGAACCGATCGCGGGCACACGGGAATGATTCCCGGTGCCCGTTTTTTTTTGCAGACGAAATCACGCGCTCTGTGATAAATTAGACCTTTTGTGATAAGCGGGCGATTGGTCCCCGGACAATCGTCCCTTCCATTCAGCCGCCGCCTTTCTCGGGCAGCAAAACCGACGGCTGCTCCATTCGACACAACCGGCAGACGGCGGCCTCCGCCGCATACGACGCCGTGCAGCACAACTCGACCACTAACCGCGAATCTGGCCGCGCCCTCTTCTGGGTCCCGGACAGGTTCCGTCACCAGGTGATGGGATCATATGGATACGCAATACCAGGCAACCTTGGAAACTCTGGAACGGCTGCGGGCGGAATCCGTTTCCGCCGGCGGAGAACAGCAACTGGCGGAGCAGCACCGCAAAGGCAAACTGACGGCTCGGGAACGGCTTGACCTGCTGCTCGACGACGGCACTTTCGAGGAATTCGATGTGCTCAAGATCGGCCGGGGCTCCAGTCTGGGGGGCGAAAAAAGTTTCCTTGGCGACGGTGTCATCACCGGCCACGGGTCCATCGACGGCCGCGAGGTCTTCGTCTTCAGTCAGGATTTCACCATCCTCGGCGGATCGTTGGGCGAGGCGCATGCCCAGAAAATCTGCAAGGTCATGGATCTGGCGGTCAAGGTGGGCGCGCCGATCATCGGCCTCAACGATTCGGGCGGGGCGCGCATCCAGGAAGGCGTGGACGCCCTGGCCGCCTACGGCGAAATCTTCCACCGCAACGTCCGGGCCAGCGGCGTGGTGCCGCAGATCTCCTGCATCATGGGACCCTGCGCCGGCGGCGCGGTGTACAGCCCGTCGATCACCGATTTCGTGTTCATGGTCGAGGATTCCTCCTACATGTTCGTCACCGGCCCCAGCGTGGTCAAGACGGTCACCCATCAGGACATCACCTCCGAGGATCTGGGTGGGGCCCGCGTCCATGCCAGCAAGAGCGGCGTGGCCCACTTCACGGTGCACAACGACGTGCTCGCCCTGCGCGAGGTTCGACGGCTGATCAGCTACCTGCCCTCCAACAACCGGCTGCGGGCGCCAATCCTCGACCTCAGCGACGCCCCGGACCGCACCGACCCGGCCCTGGACTTCCTCATTCCGAGCAACTCCAACCAGACCTATGACATGAACGTGCTCATCCTCTCCATCCTCGACGGGGCGGAGTTCATGGAGGTTCATGCCGGATTCGCCCGCAACATCATCTGCGGTTTCGGCCGCCTGGGTGGGCAGACCGTGGGCCTGGTGGCCAATCAGCCGGCGGTGCTCGCCGGCGTGCTCGACAACGACGCCTCGTTCAAGGCGGGCCGTTTTGTCCGGTTCTGCGACTGCTTCAACATCCCGCTGATCGCCCTGGTGGATGTACCCGGCTTCATGCCCGGGCCGGACCAGGAGCACGGCGGCATCATTCGCCACGGGGCCAAACTGCTCTACGCCTTCACCGAGGCCACGGTGCCGCGCATTTCGGTGATCGTCCGCAAGGCCTACGGCGGCGCCTACCTGGTGATGAATTCCAAGCACATCCACTGCGATGTCAACTATGCCTGGCCCACGGCCGAGATCGCGGTCATGGGACCCAAGGGCGCGGCCGAGGTCATCCACCGCAAGGAGATCTACTCGTCCACCGACCCGGAAGCCGTGCTCAACGAAAAGATGGAAGAATACCGCCGTACCTTTGCCAACCCCTTCCTGGCCGCTCAGCGCGGGTACATCGACGACGTTATCTTCCCCCGGGATACCCGCACGCACCTGATCCGGACCTTGCAGATGCTCGACAGCAAGAAGACCAAGGGCCCGGATCGCAAACACGGAAATATTCCCCTGTGAGGTACGCCATGTTCGAGAAAATTCTAATCGCCAACCGTGGCGAAATCGCCATTCGCATCATCCGTACCTGCAACCGTCTGGGCATCAGCACCGTGGCCGTCTACTCCGACGCCGACAGCCGCAGTCTGCACCGGCACCTGGCCGACGAGGCGGTGCATATCGGCGAGTCGCCGTCGCAAAAGTCCTATCTCGATATCGACAAGATCATTGCCGCGGCCAAGAAGACCGGCGCCCAGGCCATCCATCCCGGCTATGGCTTTCTCTCGGAAAAGGCCGATTTCGCCCAGGCCATCAAGGACGCCGGGCTGGTGCTCATTGGCCCGTCGGTGGAGGCCATCGATGTCATGGGCGACAAGATCACCTCCAAGGAATTGGCCAAGAATGCCGGTGTACCGGTCATTCCCGGCCATATCGAGGCGATCAAGGACGAGAAGGAAGCCATTGCCATCGCGGCCGAGATCGGCTATCCGATTCTGCTCAAACCGGCGGCCGGCGGCGGCGGCAAGGGGATGCGCATCGTGCGTGCGCCCGAGGATATGAAGGAGGCCCTGGAGGCCAGCCGCAAGGAAACCCAGAAGGCCTTCAACGACACCCGGGTGTTTGTCGAGCGCTACATCGAGCAGCCGCGCCATATCGAAATCCAGGTTCTCGCCGACAGTTTCGGCAACGTCATCCATCTGGGCGAGCGCGAATGTTCGATCCAACGGCGCTACCAGAAGGTGATCGAGGAATCGCCGTCACCGGCCGTGTCACCGGACCTGCGCGAGCGGATGGGCAAGGCGGCCTGCGATCTCGCCCGCCAGGCCAACTATGTCAATGCCGGCACCGTGGAGTTTGTCCTTGATGCCCATCAGCAGTTCTATTTCCTGGAGATGAACACCCGCCTGCAGGTGGAGCATCCGGTCACCGAGATGGTCACCGGCCTTGATCTGGTGGAATGGCAGCTGCGCATCGCCAGCGGCGAGCCCCTGCCCTTTGATCAGAAAGGGGTGCGGTTCAACGGCTGGGCCATCGAAGCGCGGATCTGCGCCGAAGATCCGAGCCGGGGCTTCATCCCCTCCACCGGCATGATCACCCGCTACGCAGCCCCGCGCGGAACCGGCATCCGGGTGGATTCCGGGGTCAACATCGGCGGCAAGGTCGACGTCTACTACGATTCGATGCTCGCCAAGCTCATCTGCCACGGCAAGACCCGCGAAGATGCTCGCCGCAGCCTGATCGAGGCCCTCAACGGCTATCACATCGAGGGCGTGTCGACCAATATCGATTTTGTCACCAGCGTGCTCTGTCTGCCCGAATTTGCCGAAGGCAACCTGCACACCGGTTTCATCGAACAGCACTTCGACGGCGGCAAATCCAAACGTTCGCCGGCTGTCCACTACCTGCGGCTGGCCGCCCTGGTCGCGACCCTGATCTATCACACCCGCGAGGTCGCGGTGCGCGAATCCATGAGCCACATGGTTTCCAGCATCGGCGGCAAACGGAAGATGGGCCGTTTTCCCCAGTACATGGTGCGCTGCGAGGACGATCATTTCAACGTCGCCCTGGAAAATCCGCCGATCAGCGGCGAAACCTGCACCATGCGGGTGGACGGCAACCTTTACCAGGTGGAAATTCCGTATTTCGAGTTTTTCCGCCGCCGCCTCAAACTGGTGATCAACGGTCAGGTGTACCGGTTCCGGATCCAGTTCGACGAATCGTTCATGTTTGTCTCCTTCAACGGGCTCTCTCGTCTGTTCGAGGTCTATACCCCCAAGGAATGGGCCATGATGACCTACATGCCCGAGAAGGCCGACAAGTCGCTCAACAACGTCCTGCTCTGCCCGATGCCGGGTCTGGTGGTGGATGTGCTGGCCCAGAAAGGCGAGCGTGTCTTCCGCGGCCAGAACCTGGTCATTCTCGAGTCGATGAAAATGGAAAGCGGCGTGGCCTCGCCGGTGGACGGCATCATTGCCGAGGTCCTGGTCGCCAAGGGTCAGGCGGTGGAGGCCGACGAAACCCTGATCAAGTTCGAGGTCGTGTAGACCACCGAACGTGGCGGGCGCCCACGCACCTCGCGGGCGCCCGCCTTCTCCCTGGGCTGTCCAGGCAATGCCTCCGCAACCCTTCCCCTTGGTGCTGCCGCCATGATCAAGCTCACCCGTCTCAATGGGAGTGAACTCTATCTCAATCAGGATCTGATCAAGAGCATCGAAGAAAAGCCCGATACCACCATCGAGCTGATCAACGGCGATCGGATTCTGGTGCGTGAACAGCCGGACGAAATCATTGACCGCATCATCGCCTTTCGCCTCCGGATTGTCCGGCTGGCCGGCGGCGATGCACAGACAACGCAATCCAACGTTAAAAGCACGAACTCTTTCTCCTTCTTTCCCTATTTTTAGCAATCAATATTTTGAAATTATTGCTTATTTATTTTTTACGGCAAAATTCACTGTCCCCCGCTTTTTTCCTTTCTAATCTTTCGCCATCCCCATACAATATGCTCCTCTGGCTCTCCTGCGAAAAACAGGTGACCATCCGTTTCCCCTCGGCTCAAGCAATTCTATGGATATCGCAACCCTCATTGGCCTTGTTCTGGGCCTGGGTGCCGTCGTCGGCGGCGCCGCCCTGGAAGGCCTGCATCTCAATGCCCTGGTGCAGCCGACCGCAGCCCTGATCGTACTCGGCGGCACCTTTGGCGCCGCCTTTGTCAGTTTTCCCCTGCCCACGGTGCTCAGAGCCTTCAAGGATGTCAAAAAACTCCTCGCTGGTTCGCCCAAGAACGACGACATCATCGCCGACATCTGCGCGTTCGCCGCCAAGGCCCGGAAAAACGGCATCATCGCCCTGGAGCAGGATGCCAAGAGCCACAAGGATCGGTTCATGAAAAAGGCCATTTCCCTGTCGGTCGACGGGATCGATCCCAAGGAGATCAGGGAGCTGCTGGAGATCGATATGAGCGCAACCGAAGAGCAGGCCAAGATGAGCGCCGAATTTTTCGAGGCCGCCGGCGGGTATGCCCCAACCATCGGCATCATCGGCGCGGTACTCGGCCTGATTCACGTCATGAGCAACCTCTCCGACACGTCCAAGCTCGGCGCCGGTATCGCCGTGGCCTTCGTGGCCACCATTTACGGCCTGATCACCGCCAACATCCTCTGCCTGCCGGCGGCGACCAAGATCAAGCTGCGCATCAAGGATGAAATGGTGCGCAAGGAGATGATCATCGCCGGGGTCGTGGCCATCCAGAATGGCGAAAACCCGCGCTTCATTGAGGAACGGTTGCGTTCCTACCTGGGCGGAGAAGGCGACGACAAACCGAGCGCGGTCGCCGAAGAGGAGGCAAAGTAAATGGCGCGAAAAAAAGCACCGGAAAAACCACCCAATCATGAACGGTGGCTGGTGTCCTACGGCAACTTCATCACCCTGCTGTTCGCGGTGTTCGTCACCTTGTACGCCATGTCGCAGGTCGACAAGAAGAAAGTCGAGGAGGTGGCCGATTCCTATCGCAACGCCTTCGGCATCAGCACCGGTATCCAAGCCGGCAAACCGGCCGTCCTGCCCACCACGGACATGGCCCCCATCCCAAGCGTGCAGCCGCAGCCTCCTCCACCCGCCGGATCGTCGGGACAAGCTGGCAACAGTGGCAAAGTCCGGGCCACCCATCGCGAATTCAAGCACCTGCTGGTAACCCTCGAAAAGTATCTCGGTGACCACCCGCGGGCTGGTCATCAGTCTCCGGGAGGCAGGCTTTTTCGATTCGGGCAGCGCCGGGATCAAGCCCGCCGCTTTTGCGCTCCTGGCGGAAATCGCCCGGATTCTGCAACCGTTTGCCAATCCGCTCAGCTTCGAGGGACACACCGACAACCAACCGATCCGCTCTCCGGCCTTTCCGTCCAACTGGGAGCTGTCCTCGGCCCGGGCCACCAGTCTGGCCCGCTATTTCATCGAGCGACAGGGGTTCGCCCCTGAGAAACTGTCGGTGACCGGCTACGGCGAATACCGCCCCGTCACCACCAACGACACGGAAGCAGGACGGGCGATGAACCGCCGGGTGGATATTGTTCTGTTGGAGATGACCAGCGGGGACAAGGAGATACCTGCGCTGGACAGACGGCCTCCGTTTTGACGGAGGCAAAAATGCGCGGCCGGCTTAGCAGGTATCGCTCGCGGCATGATGCGGGCAACAGTGCGGGGACCGTGTTGCTGTCAAAAAAATTTGCCAGACATTGCTGAATTCCGCGGCAAACGGAAGCGGGGGAACCAATTTGTTGGGGCGAATCGCGCACTGCGCGTAAGGCATCTCTCAGCCTGAGTCCGTCAGCTCACCTCGCAAGCGCAATGAGAGCCTCCGGTCAGCGTCCAGGGGCTTGCACAACAGGAACCAGGAGGTCCGTCATCCCATGCCCCGTACTGCGCACTCGACAACCGTCTCCCAGACCGACAACAATCACCATCCCCAGCAGGCGCCGCTCGCCTCCCTGGCTCTGGCCGCCCTTGGCGTCATCTACGGGGACATCGGCACCAGTCCCCTGTACACCATCAAGGAATGCTTTTCCGGCAGCCACGGCGTGGAACCCACCACCGCCAACATTCTCGGCATCCTGTCGCTGGTGTTCTGGTCGCTGATGGTCGTGATCAGCCTCAAGTACGTCATTTTCGTGCTTCGGGCCGACAACAAGGGCGAGGGCGGCACCTTTTCCCTGCTGGCCGCCTTGCGCACGCCGCTGGGGCAACGCAAACGCTGGTGGGCGGTCCTGGCGGTGCTCGCCGCGGCCGGCGCCTCGCTGCTGTACGGTGACGGCGTCATCACCCCGGCCATCTCCGTGCTCTCGGCCATGGAGGGGCTCACCATGGCCACCGACGCCGCCGCCCCCTACGTGGTGCCGCTCACCTGCCTCATCCTGTTGGCCCTGTTCTGCGCCCAACGGTACGGCACGGCGGTGATCGGCAAGGTCTTCGGCCCCATCATGATCCTCTGGTTCGGCAGCCTCGGCGCACTCGGCCTGATCGCCATCTTCCGCCAGCCCGATGTGCTCTTGGCCCTCAACCCGGTCTATGCCTATGAGTATTTTGCCATACACCGGATGCACGGATTCATCTCCCTGGCCTCGGTGGTGCTGTGCATCACCGGCGGCGAAGCCCTCTACGCCGACATGGGCCATTTCGGCCGCCTACCCATCCGGATCACCTGGTGCGGCATCGTCCTGCCCGGCCTGGTGCTCAACTATTACGGCCAAGGGGCGTTGCTGCTCCACGATCCCGCTATCGCCGAGGTCAATCCCTTTTACGCCCTGGCGCCGAAAGCGGTGCTCTATCCCCTGGTCGGCCTGGCCACGGTGGCGGCGGTCATCGCCTCCCAAGCCATGATCTCGGGCGTCTATTCACTCACCCAGCAGGCGATGCAACTGGGGTTCACCCCACGCATGCGCATCATCCATACCTCGGAGCAAGCCAGGGGACAGATCTACATTCCCACCGTGAACTGGTTGGTGATGCTCGCCTGCCTGACCCTGGTGCTGACATTCAAGGAATCGTCCCGGCTGGCCGCCGCCTACGGGTTCGCGGTCACCGCCACCATGACCATTACCTCGATCATGTATTTCCACATTCTTCGCTTCCGTTGGCACTGGACACTGTGGCGGAGCGTCGCCCTGGTCGGGCTGTTTCTCCTTTTCGATTCCTCGTTCCTGGGGGCCAATATCCTCAAGATCAAGGATGGCGGCTGGATCACCGTCTGCATCGCCTCCCTGGTCTTGGTATCGATGATCACCTGGCGCGACGGCCGCATCCTGCTGGCCAAGCACTATGCACTGATGCGCTTGCCCACCGATGTCTTTCTCAAGGATTTGGCCGAATACAGTCCACAGCGAACCGCGGGCACGGCCGTGTTCATGTCGATCACCCCCGAGGGCATTCCCCATACCCTGCTGCACCATCTCAAGCACAACGAGGCCCTGCACGAACGGGTGCTGCTCCTGTCCATTCTTTCGGCGGAGACACCCAAGATAGCGGCGAGCGAACGGGTACAGGTGGAGGCGCTGGGGCAGGGATTCTATCGGGTCAAGGCCCAATACGGGTTCATGGAGTCGCCGAACATGCCGGAGATTCTCGATCTGGTAAGCCGAAAAGGGGTAGCGATCGATATCTATACCACCTCGTTCTTCCTGGGACGTGAAACCCTGTTTGCCACCGGACCGGCGCCCATGGCCCAATGGCGCAAAAAGCTGTTCATCTTCATGTCGCGCAACGCCTGGAACGCCACCTCGTTCTTCAAGCTGCCGCCGGATCGGGTGGTGGAGTTGGGGACACAGGTGGAGCTGTAGGGACCGTCCGGTTCAGGCAAGGCCAAGCCAGGCAAGGATGCCCTTGGCCGCCAGGCGGCCCTGCCAGATGGCGGTGACCACCAGGTCGGAACCGCGCACCATGTCGCCGCCGGCAAAGATCTTGGGATGGGCGGTCTGCAGGGGATAGTCCCCCGTTTCCCTGGCCTTCACCCGTCCGCGTTCGTCCACCGCCACCCCGAGATCCCGCAACCAGGCGGGCGGGCTGGGGCGAAAGCCAAAGGCGATGAGGACAATATCCGCGGTCACCGTCACCTGACTGCTGGCCACGACCACCGGCCGTCGGCGACCGCTGGCGTCCGGTTCCCCCAGCTCGGTGGTCACCAGTTCCACCCCCTCGACCCGATGCTCGCCGAGAATGCCCACCGGCTGCTGGTTGAAGAGGAACTGCACCCCCTCCTCGCGGGCGTTGACAACCTCGCGTTTGGAGCCGGGCATGTTGGCCTCGTCGCGGCGGTAGGCGCAGGTGACGCTGGCCGCGCCTTGGCGGATGGCGGTGCGGCAGCAGTCCATGGCCGTGTCGCCGCCGCCCAGGACCACCACCCGCAAGCCCGCCGTATCGACAAAGGGCGCCAGCCCCTCATAGCCGCGATGGTGACTGACGTTACCAATGAGAAAGGGCAGGGCATCGTGGACACCGGGCAAATCCTCGCCGGGAAAGCCGCCCTTCATGAACTGGTAGGTGCCCATGCCGAGAAAGACGGCGTCGAACTCGTCGAGCAGTTGCTCAATGGCAATATCTTTGCCGATCTCCGTCCCCAGGCGGAATTCCATGCCCATGGCGGTGAATAACTGCCGCCGCCGGGCCAGCACCGATTTTTCCAGCTTGAACTCGGGAATGCCGAAGGTGAGCAGGCCGCCAATCTCCGGATAGCGGTCAAAAACCACCGGCCGGACCCCATTGCGTACCAGCACGTCGGCGCACCCCAGCCCCGCCGGCCCGGCCCCGATCACCGCCACCCGCTTGCCGCTCCACTCCACACCGCTCAGGTCCGGCTGCCAGCCCCGGGCCAGGGCCTGGTCGGTGATGTACTTCTCGATATTGCCGATGGTCACCGCGCCGAAACCGTCGTTCAGGGTACAGGCCCCCTCGCACAACCGGTCCTGGGGACAGACCCGGCCGCAGATCTCGGGCAGGGAGTTGGTCTGGTGGCAGAGTTCCACCGCCGCCGCGAGGTTGCCCTCGGCCATCAACTTGAGCCAATTGGGGATGTAGTTGTGCACGGGGCACTTCCACTCGCAGTAGGGGTTGCCGCAGGCGAGGCAGCGGTACGCCTGGTGCTGGAGATGGGGTTCGGCTACCGGCTCGTAGATTTCGCGAAAGGCGGTTTTGCGCGTGACGATGCTGACCTTGGGTGGCAGTTTCCGTTCAACTTCGAGGAACTGGAAGACGTTGTCGAGTCGTGTGCTCATGGGATGGCCGTGGAGTAAAAAAAATTATTCGCCGCGCTGACGCAGCCGGTCGAGCAGGCTGGAGAGATCGGCGGCCTTGGGCTTGACCAGCCAGAACCGGCCGATGAAGTCGGGGAAGTCGTCCAACAGCCGCCAGCCCCAGTCGCTGTTGGTCTCGCGGCAGAATTCCTCGATCACCCGGTGGAGATGGTTGCGGTACTCCTCCATGTAGCCGGAGTGGACCCGCTGAATCTCCACCAGTTCATGGTTGTACCGGTCGACAAAGCTGTTGTCGAGATCGAGCACATAGGCAAAGCCGCCGGTCATGCCGGCGCCGAAGTTGCTGCCGGTGGGGCCGAGTACCGTGACCAGGCCGCCGGTCATGTATTCGCAGCCGTGATCGCCCACACCCTCGACCACCGCATGGGCGCCGGAGTTGCGCACCGCGAACCGCTCGCCGGCCCGACCTGCGGCAAACAGCCGGCCGCCAGTGGCACCGTAGAGGCAGGTGTTGCCCATGATGCTGGTGACTTCGCTCTTGAAGGTCGAGCGGTGCGGCGGCCGGAGCACGATCTTGCCGCCGGCCATGCCCTTGCCCACGTAGTCGTTGGCGTCGCCGCTCAGGGAGAGCTCCAGCCCGCCGACATTCCAGGCGCCGAAGCTCTGGCCGGCGATACCGGTCAGTTTGAGCTTGACCGGCGCTTCGTTCATCCCTTGGTTGCCCCAGCGTTTGGCGATCTCGCCACTCAAGCGGGCGCCGATGGAACGGTCGCTGTTGGCCAGGGTGTAGGCAAAGGTGCCGCCGCTACGCGCCTCGATGGCCGGCAGGATGTCGGCCACCATCTGCTCGGCCAGCACCCCCTTGTCAAAGGGCTGGTTGCGGCGCACGGCGCAGTGGCGGGGCTTGGACGCCAGCAACGCATCGGTGTGGATCAGCGGCGTAAGATCGAGCTGTCGCTGCCGTGGGGTAAGGCCGGCCACGGGTTCGAGCAGGTCCACCCGGCCGACCAGATCCTCCAGGCGGCGCACACCGAGCAGGGCCATCCACTCCCGGGTTTCCTCCGCGAGAAAGCGGAAATAGTTGAGCACCTTGTCCACCGTGCCCCGGTAATGGTCGCGCCGCAGGTCGTCGCGCTGGGTGGCCACGCCGGTGGCGCAGTTATTGAGATGACAGATGCGCAGGTACTTGCAGCCCAAGCTGATCATGGGCGCAGTGCCAAAGCCGAAGCTCTCGGCACCGAGCAGGGCCGCCTTGATCACATCGAGTCCGGTCTTGAGGCCGCCGTCGGTCTGGACCCGGATCTTGTCGCGCAGGTCATTGGCCTGCAGGGTCTGGTGCACCTCGGCCAACCCCAGCTCCCAGGGCGAACCGGCATGGCGGATGGAAGAGATGGGGCTGGCGGCGGTGCCGCCGTCGTAGCCGGAAACCGTGATCAGGTCGGCGTAGGCCTTGGCCACCCCGGCGGCAATGGTGCCGATACCGGGCCGGGAGACCAACTTCACCGACACCAGGGCCTCCGGATTGACCTGCTTGAGGTCGAAGATCAGTTGGGCCAGGTCCTCGATGGAGTAGATGTCGTGGTGCGGCGGCGGCGAGATCAGGGTGACGCCTGGGACCGCGTAGCGCAACCGGGCTATCAGGTCGTTGACCTTGCTCCCCGGCAGCTGGCCGCCCTCGCCGGGCTTGGCCCCCTGGGCGATTTTGATCTGCAGCTCCTCGGCGTTGACCAGGTAGTGGGGCGTGACCCCAAAACGGCCCGAGGCGATCTGCTTGATCTTCGAGACCTTGCTGGTGCCGTAGCGGGCCGGGTCCTCGCCGCCCTCGCCGCTGTTGGAGCGGCCGCCAAGCGCGTTCATCGCCTCGGCCAGGGCCTCGTGGGCCTCGGGCGACAGCGCCCCGAGCGACATGGCGGCGGTGTCGAAGCGGCGGACAATGGCCTCGACCGGTTCGACCTGGTCGATGGGGATCGGCTGCACATCGCGGCGCAGGGCGAGCAGATCGCGCAGGGTGGCGGGTGGGCGGTGGTTGATCAGCTCGGCGCAGCGGCGCCATTGGCCATAGTCGCCGCTGGTGACCGCCGATTGCAACCCCAGGACCACATCCGGGTTGAAGGCATGGTACTCCTGGCCGTGCATGTACTTGAGCAGTCCGCCCGGCCGGATGGGCCGTTGCCGGCTGGTGGCCTCCCGGGCCAGGGCCTGCTGATCCGCCTCAAGGTCGGCAAATCCAGCGCCGCCGATGCGGCTGGGGGTGCCGGGGAAACAGCGTTCCACCACCTCCGCATCCAGACCGATAATTTCAAACAGCTGGGCGCCCCGGTAGGAGGCCACGGTGGCAATGCCCATCTTGGAGAGGATCTTCAAGAGCCCCTTTTTGATGCCCTTGCGATAGTTCTTCAGGGCCTGGTTTGGCTGCAGATCGACTTCACCGCAGCGGCAGAGATCGGCGAGCACCGCATAGCCGAGGTACGGGTAGACCGCGGTAGCCCCGAACCCGATCAGGCAGGCGATCTGGTGGGCATCGCGGGCCGTGGCCGTGGAAACGATGAGGTTGGCGTTGCAGCGCAGGCCCTGCACGCACAGGTGATGGTGAACCGCGCCAATGGCCAGCAGGGCATGGATGGGCAACAGCGGCGGGGCGCAGTCCTGATCAGTGAGCAGCAGCAACACGCAGCCGCTGCGCACCGCTTCTGCGGCTTGGCTGCACAGGGCCTCGATGGCCGCGCGCAGATCCTGCTTTTCCAGATCGTAGCCGAGCGGCAGCCGGCACAACCGGTAGCCCCAGCGGTCGAGATGGAGCAGGGCCCGGTACTTTTCGGTGGACAGCACCGGCGAGGTCAGGATCACCCGGCTGGCGTGCTGCTCGGACTCCTCGAAAATCGACTGCTGCTCCGGGCCGATGGTGGTCTCCAACGACATCACCACTGCTTCGCGCAGCGGGTCGATGGGCGGGTTGGTCACCTGGGCGAACTGCTGACGGAAAAAGTCGTACAGCGGCCGCTGCTGGCGGGAGAGCACGGCCATGGGGGTGTCGTCGCCCATGGAGCCGGTGGCCTCCTGGCCGGTTTCGGCCAGGGGGCGCAACAACTGGTCGCGCTCCTCGAAGCTGACCTGGTACATCTTCATCGCCATCGTCAGCCGCTCCCCCTCCAGTTCATGGATAGGCCGATCCTGCTCCAGGGTACCCTCGAGGCGCAGGGTGTTGTCCTTGAGCCACTGCTTGTAGGGATGGCGCGTTTTGAGCAGCTCGTCCACCTCGCTGGTGTGGCGCAGGGTCCCGGTGGCGGTATCGACCGAGAGGATCTGGCCCGGGCCAAGCCGGCCCTTGGCCACCACCTCGCCGGCATCGTCGTTGGAGACGCCCACCTCCGAGGCCACGGTCAGCAGGTGGTCGCGGGTCAGCACCCAGCGCGAGGGCCGTAGGCCGTTGCGGTCCAGGGCGCAGACCGCATGGCGGCCATCGGTGAGCACCAAGCCGGCCGGGCCGTCCCATGCCTCGGTGTGCATGGAGTTGAACTCGTAAAAGGCGCGCAGGTCGGCGTCGAGATGCTCGACGTTCTGCCAGGCGGGCGGAATGAGCATGCGGATCGCCCGGTGCAGGTCCATGCCGCCGGCCACCAGCACCTCAAGCATGTTATCCAAGCTGGAGGAGTCCGAGCCGGTGCGGTTGACCAGGGGAGCGATGGCCTCGATGTCCGGCAGCAGCGGGGTTTGAAACTTGCCTGTGCGGGCCTCGGCCCAGTTGCGGTTGCCGGTGATGGTGTTGATCTCGCCGTTGTGGGCCAGCAGGCGGAAGGGTTGAGCCAGGGGCCAGCGCGGCATGGTGTTGGTGGAGAAGCGCTGGTGGAAAACGCAGATGGCGCTGGTCAGTTCCGGATCGGCCAGGTCGGGGAAGAAGCCGGGCAGGTCGGCGGGCATCATCAGCCCCTTGTAGACCAGGGTGCCTTCACTGAGGCTGGCGACATAGAAATCCGGATCGTGGGCCAACCGCTTTTCCGTCCGTCGGCGGGCAATGAACAACCCTGCGGTCAGCTGCTCGCGACGCTGGTTGTCGCTGTTGACAAACACCTGGAAAAATTGCGGCAGGGAGGCCAGGGCAATGGGGCCCAGGCAGGCAGGATTGGTGGGCACCTGCCGCCAGCCGGCCACCCGCAACCCCTGGTCCGCCAGCTCCTCCTCCAGGATGCGCCGGGCCGTCGCCGCCCGCTCCTCGTCCTGGCTGAACATCAGGCTGCCGATGCCGTAGAGCGGTGTCAACTCGCCGGCGCCGCAGGCCTGGGCCGCGCGACGGAGAAAACCATCGGGTTTCTGCACGAGCAAGCCGCAGCCGTCGCCGGTGCGGCCGTCGGCGGCAATCCCGCCCCGGTGGGTCATGCGGGTCAGCGCCTCGATGCCGGTCCGCACCAATCGGTGACTGGCCTCGCCCTTGACGTGGGCGATCAGGCCGAAACCGCAATTGTCCTTGAATTCGTTGCAATCGTAAAGCCCGTTCATGGTCCCTTGAATGGTTGAGGAATAGTGAGGGGCAGTTAAGCACCGGACGCCCCCGAGTGCAACAGGAATAATTCCTGAGTGGTACAAGGTGTCCGAAAGAAGGGGAAAACAGGGCAAATGGAGGGCACCATTCTTTCGTTGACAGTTCCCGCCTGTCTTATATGCTGGAACACGATACGTCCGGTGCATCGAACCACGACTGTTTGTCTTCGCAAGCGGCCTCAGCCAATCTGGAGCCGCTGTATTTTTATTCAGCTTGAGCAACTCGGAATTTCATGCATATCGCCACCACCCATCGCAACACCGATTTCGACGGCCTGGCCTCGATCATCGCCGCCACCCTGCTCTATCCCGGCACCGTGGCGGTGTGTCCAAAGAACGTCAACCCCAATGTCCACCGCTTTCTCTCCCTGCACAAGACCTCCTTTGACCTCATTCTCGCCGGCGAGGTCAAACTGGAAGACGTCACCCGCCTGATCGTCGCCGACACCAACCAATGGCGGCGGCTGGACCGGGTGGACCAGCTCCGCGACCGCGATGACGTCGAATTGCTGCTCTGGGATCATCATCTGGGCATTGGCGACCTCAATCCCCACTGGCAGTGCGTGGAAAAGATTGGCGCCACCATCACCCTGCTGGTTCGGGAGATCAAGGCGCAACAGATCGACCTTACCCCCCTGCAGGCCACCCTCTTTCTTCTCGGCCTCTACGAGGATACCGGCCAGCTGACCTTCAGCTCCACCACCCCGGAAGACGCGCGCGCCGCCGCCTTTCTCCTCGAACAGGGGGCGGATCTCAACATCGCGGTCGATTTTCTCAACATGGCCTACGGCGAGGTGCAGAAAAAGGTGCTGTTTCGGCTGATGCGCGATGCCGAGCAGCACGAGATCAAGGGTAAGCGGGTGGGCATCGGCGTGGTCCACATCAGCCGGCATGTCGAACTGGCCATGGTGGTGCAGCTGTACGCCAAAATCGTCAATGCCGACGCGGTGTTCGTCATCTTTGTCAACGAGGGCGGCGGATTTTTCGTGATCGGCCGCAGCAGTGCTCCGGAGATCAACGTCAACACCATCCTCCAGCGGTTCGGCGGCGGCGGCCACCCGGGCGCGGGATCGGCCACTATCACCGACAAACAACTGACCGCCGGGGTGATCCGGCAAAAAATCATCGCCGCCCTGCACGAGGTGCAACGTGGCGGTGCCCTGGTGGCGGACATGATGTCCTTCCCGGTGACCACCGTGCCGCCGGATGCGCCGATGCACGAGATCCGCCGCATCATGGAGGAGGAAAAGATCCGCGGGGTGGTGGTCGAGGAGGATGACCGCCTGCAAGGCATTGTGGTGTTGTGGGACCTGAAGAAGCTGCGCCTGACCAAGCAGTGGAACAGCCCGGTCAAGGCCTTCATGAACCGCAAGGTGACCACCATCGCCCCCGAGGCCCTGGCCAGCGAGGCGGCGGACCTGATGGTGCAGAAGAACATCGGCCACCTGCCGGTGGTTCAAGGCGAAAAGGTGATCGGCATCGTCACCCGCACCGATGTCATCAATTACCTCTACGGCATGCTGCCGAGCTGATCGGTTTTTCCCAACGGCACGCCCCTCCTGGTACCGGCTGCCGGGGCAGTCGCCACCGTGATCACGATGCAGCGCCGGATCGTTGCCGGTCGGCATGATCGGCAACGAGGAATGAATCTCATTTTTCCTTCCGCGATCCGTCTTTCCGTTGTCCCCCAGGATCGGGGTGTGCTACACTCGTTGCAGACCCGACAAACAGATCGCCCTCCCCCCGTGGATCACGCGGGGTTGCGGCATTGCTGTGTTTTCACTTTGGCCCCGCTTTCCCTACCCCGCATGGGGGGAAACCGTCCACAGGCGGATTATTATGTTTTTTTCAAAGAAAAAGGCAACGGCGGCGGCACTGGTGTGCTCCGGTTGTTTCCAGGCGGCGGTGGCCGCTTCCGAGACCAACGAGTATCTGGAGCTGGATCTCTCCCAGCTGATGAATATCACCGTGACCTCTGTTGCCAAGAAAGAGCAGCGTTTGTCGGACGCGGCGGCGGCGGTGTTCGTCATCACCCAGGAAGACATCCGCCGCTCCGGCGTGACCACCATCGCCGATGCCCTGGCCATGGCCCCGGGCATTCAGGTGGCCAAGATCAGCGCCTCCAAATGGTCGGTGTCCTCGCGGGGGTTCGCCGGGTACACCTCCAACAAGCTGCTGGTGCTGATGGACGGCCGTTCCGTGTATTCTCCGGCCTACAGCGGCGTGTTTTGGGACGCGCAGAACACGCTGCTCGAGGATATCGACCGCATCGAGGTCATCCGCGGACCGGGCGGCACGTTGTGGGGCGCCAACGCGGTCAATGGGGTCATCAACATCATCACCAAAAACGCCACGGAAACCAAGGGGACCCTGGTCCGCGCCAGTGCCGGCAACGGCGGGGCCATGTCCACGGCGGCCCGTTACGGCGGCGCGCTCAGCGACACCATCAGCGGCCGTCTGTATCTGACCTATGACCGCAGCATGAGCAACGCCCTCAAGGAAAACGGCGAAGACGCCAACGACACCTGGAAGCCCCTGCAAACCGGCTTTCGCCTGGACGGCGAACCGGCGGGCAACAAGGAATGGACCCTGCAGGGCGATCTGTATGACAACGGCGGCGATCAGTGGGTCTTTCCCCACTGGACCGGCGACTCGCCCCTGCCGTCGATCCGGGATGACGCGCTGGACGCCAAGGGCGGGAATCTGCTGGGACGCTGGCGCCAGGAACTGGGCAACGATCGGGCGCTGACCTTCAAGGCCTATTATGATTTCAACAAACGCAGCGACGCGGTGTTCAATCTGGCCTTCGACACCATCGACCTCGATCTCCAGTACGAGACAGCGCTCGGCGGGCGCCAAAACCTGACCATGGGCGCCGGCTACCGGTCGATCACCGGTGACTTTGACGAAACCTTCCAGGTGTATCTGCCGGATCGAAGCGACGAGCTCCACAGCGCCTTTCTCCAGGACGAGATCAACCTCGTGGCCGACAGGCTGTGGCTGACCCTGGGTTCCAAGTACGAACACAACGACTATACCGGTAGCGAATGGCAGCCCAGCGCCCGAATACTGTGGAAACCCGCGGATCGTCATTCCCTCTGGACCTCCGTAGCGCGGGCGGTGCGCACCCCGGCCATCGTCGAGCAGCACGGCCGGGTGCTCATGGGCAGATATCCGGCCTCTCTCGGCACCACCCCGATCGGCATTGGCGATATCAACTTTACCGGCAATCCGGATTTTGACTCCGAAATCGTCACCGCCTACGAAGCCGGACACCGCTGGCAGGCAACAGATACCCTTTCCTTTGACCTGGCCCTGTTCTACAACGACTACGACGAGATCTATACCGCCCAGCCCGTGCAGTCGGGGCTTGATATCGACAGCGTTTTTGTCAACGCCCAGAGCGGCTCGGGCCGGGGCGTCGAGCTGGCGGCCGACTGGAAGCCTCGTTCCTGGCTGTCCTTTGCCTTGGCCTACTCCCACCTGGAAATGGATCTGACCACCGACGCCGCCGTCGGCAGCCAGGCCGGCAGCGACTGGGTGACAAAGGCCAGCCCGCGACATCAGGTTTCGCTGCGCTCCTCCATCGCCCTGGCCGAGAATTGGCGGCTCAACCTCTGGCTCCGCCACGTCGACACGATTTCCGGCAGAAACAGCACCAATTTGTTAGGCGACTCGCGTCTCCTGGATGCCTACACCCTGCTGGACGCCAACCTGATCTGGACTCCGTTCCGGGAACTGGAAGTGATGCTTGCCGGCCAGAATCTGTTGGACGACGGCCAGGTCCGCTATCTGTCCGAATACCAGACCCCGGCCACCGAGATCGAACGCGGCGTGTACGGCAAGGTCACCTGGCGGTTCTAGCGCCCACTCGCCATGCACGCCAAGCCCTTCATAACCGCCCTGTTGACGGCGCTGTTCCTCTTCCTGGGAACCAGCCTCTCCAAGGCGGATTCCCCGGAACTTGAGTACAAGGTCAAGGCCGCCTTCTTACTCAATTTCGCCAAATTCACCGCTTGGCCCCTGCCCGCAGAGAATACCCCCGGCCCCTTCACCCTCTGCGTCCTCGGCACGGATCCCTTTGGCCAATCGCTCGACGGCCTGGCGGAAAAGCAGATTAACGGCAACAACATTGAAATCCGCCGCACCGCCTCCAGCGCCGCCATCGGGCAATGCCGACTTGTGTTCGTCAGCAAATCGGAACAGGCCGACCTGCAGAAAGTGCTCCGCCTGACTGCGGGCCACCCCATTGTCACGGTCAGCGACATGGAAGGATTCGCCGCTGCCGGCGGCACCATCGAATTCAAGAACAAGGAGGGACGACTCTCCTTTATCATCAACAACACCAAGGCCAGAATGAACGGACTGCGATTCAGCTCGTCGCTGCTCACCCTGGCCCTCGAAGTTTTGTAGTCTCGAATGAAAAACAGATTTTTTCAGCTCGCCATCCGCAACAAACTCTACGTGATCGTGCTCCTCTCCTGCACCATCGCCCTGGTGCTGGTCATGCTGGCATCCTTTGCCACCCAGTGGTATCTGGTCCGCAAACAACTGGCCGATGAGGTGCAAACCCTGGCCATGGTCATCGCGGAAAACAGCAGTGCCGGCATCGCCTTCGAGGATCGCGAGGCCCTCCAGATCATCCTCCGCTCCCTGGCCGCCAAGCCCAACATCGTGGCCGGACGGATATTGAACGCCAAGGGGGAACTGTACGCCGAATATGCGCGCGCCGATCAAGCCGTCATTCCCGGCCCCCCAGAGGGCATCCCCTCGGGGCTGGCCTTGGGGGCGTTCCGGTTCCATGGCCGCCACGCGGAAATCTTGCAGCCGGTCACCCTGGAACAGGAAGCGATTGGCGCGGTTTTCCTGATGGTCAGCCTGGAGGAAATCAACCGTAATCTCCTGCGGTTGGCCGGCTTGATGGTCGTCATGCTGCTGTTGGGGCTCGGCATGGCGATGCTGTTTTCCCGGCGGCTGCTGCAAGTCATCATCGAACCCATCAGCACGCTTTCCCAGGTGATGGGCGTGATCTCCCGCGACCAGGATTACACCGTCCGTTCGCCGGTCCGCAGCACGGACGAATTGGGGCTGCTGTCCACCGGCTTCAATACCATGATCGCCCAGATCCAGCAGCGCGACCTCTATCTCGAGGAACAGGTGGAGCAGCGGACCCGCGACCTGCTCGCGGCCAAGGAGGCCGCCGAGGCCGCCAACCAGGCCAAGAGCCTTTTTCTTGCCAACATGAGCCATGAGATTCGCACGCCGATGAACGCCATCATCGGCATGACCCGGCTGGCCCTGGACAATCGGCCGGAACCCGGCCAGCGTAAATTACTGCAGACCGTGAAGGATTCGGCCGACAGCCTGCTTGGCATCCTCAACGATATTCTCGATTTCTCCAAGATCGAGGCCGGCCAGCTGCTGCTCAGCAAAAAACCGTTCGTCCTCGGGCAGCTCATGGAAACCATGATCTCGGCCTTGAAGGTCCCCGCCGCTGAGAAAGGCCTGACCCTGGAGTACAGCATCTCCCCTGACCTGCCGGCGGTGATCATCGGCGACGATCTGCGCCTGCGACAGATCTTTTTCAATCTCGTGGGCAATGCCATCAAGTTTACCGAGACCGGCGGGGTGACGGTCAGCATCGAGCCGGTGTCCGATGGCCCGCCCCAGCAAGGCTGCCTGCTCCATTGCCGCGTCCGCGACAGCGGCATCGGTATCCCCAAGGAACAGCAGGAGCGGATCTTCAACACCTTTGAACAGGCTGACGGCTCCTCGGTCCGCAAGTACGGCGGCACCGGCCTGGGCCTGACGATCAGCAGGCAACTGACCGAAATGATGGGCGGCCGCATGTGGGTGGAGAGCGAACCCGGAGTCGGCAGCACCTTTCATTTCACCGTCTGCCTGGAACAGGGAGAAGAGGCGGCGATGACCGCGTTGCCCAACGACCGTTTGGCGGCGCGGCGCATAACCGGCCTCCGCCTTCTGGTGGTGGATGACAACGAGATCAACCGTGACCTGGCGCGAATGGTTCTGGAACGGGATCATCGGGTGCTGACCGCGGAACAGGGCCTCGCCGGCCTGCGGACACTGGCGGAAGCGGAGGCGGTTGACGTGGTGCTGATGGATGTGCAGATGCCGGTCATGGATGGACTCACCGCCACCCGCATCATCCGGGCCATCGAACAGGGACAGCCACCGCCCCTGGAACTGACGGACGCTCTGCACCAGGCCTTGGACAAGCGACTGCGCGGCGCCCACCTGCCCATCATCGCCATGACCGCCCATGCCATGGGCGGTGATCAGGAGAGGTGCCTGGCAGCCGGCATGGATGAGTATGTGACCAAACCCTTTCAACCGGAACAGCTCGCCGATGCCTTGATGGCCATCAACGGAGTGGATGCGGGCAGATGGCTCGTCCCGGACGGCGATCATCCACCCGCCCCGGCCGAGGAACCCGAAGCGCAGGCGGCCCCCACCGCGCCGGCTAGCGTAGAACTGGTCCGCTCCTATCTACACGCCACGGCCAATTTTTCCCTGGAACAGGTGGAACGGCTGGTGCAAACGTCGCGTCGAAGCGTGACCAGCCTGCTGGCCAGTTGCGACCGGTCCCTGCGCGATGGCGATTTTCAGGAATTGGGATTGGCGGCCCACACCCTCAAGGGCACCCTGTTGCAGTGCGGGCTTGCCGGATGGGCCCAACGGGCGCAGTCGCTCTTTGCCCATGCCAAACATGAGAGCGAAGCGGAGGCGAAAGAGGTCTTGAACGAGCTGCGTCTTGCCCTTGTTGCCCTGGTCATGACCGAGGAGCAGCCCCTGGCCGCAAGAACCGGGGAGAACGGAGGGAGCGGACCGCATGACCGCCGTCATCGCGGCCGCATCCTGGCGATGGATGACGAGGAGGTCATCCGCGAGGTGATCGGCGGCATGTTTCATTATCTGGGCGCAGCCTGCGATCTCGCCGCCTCTGGCGAAGAAGGGCTGGAACTGTACAGCCAGTCGCTGGCCAACGGCCAACCCTACGACCTGGTCATGACCGATCTTCAGGTTGCCGAAGGCATGGGTGGGATGGACATGGCGCAGGAGATTCTCGCACGGGACCCCACGGCCAGGATCGTGGTATCCAGCGCCGATTCCCAGGACCCGGTGATGCGGCGCTATACCGAGTACGGATTTGTCGGCAGGGTGAAAAAACCGTACTCGGTGCAGAGCCTGGCGGCCCTGCTGGAAGAAATGCTGGGCAAACCCTAGCGGTCTAACCGCGGAACGCCCCTTCCATCAGCCTGGCGGCCAGGCCATGTTGCGGCCGCCGAGGATGTGCATGTGCAGATGAAACACAGTCTGTCCCGCCTGCGAGCCGTTGTTGAACACCACCCGATAGTGCGGCACCCCTTCCTTGACGGCGATCTCGTTGCCGATCCGCATCAGTTTACCGACGATGCGTTCGTCTTCCCCGGTCACCGCCGACGGGCCGCTGAGGTGCTTTTTCGGGATCACCAGAAAATGAACCGGCGCCTGGGGAGCGATGTCGCGGAAGGCAAGCACCTCGTCGTCTTCATAGAGTTTGCTGGCCGGGATTTCTCCCCGGACAATTTTGCAGAACAGACAGTTGTCAGGCATGGCGGACCTCGTGTGCGAAGGAAGGGCCGGGGCTACCGAGGGGTGCCGACCCGGGGAAGCAGGTGAAAGACCAAGGCATTGTTCACTCCCGCGATCTTCACCGGATCCATGGCAATGGGGATGGACTTGGAACCGACCCGGAGGTTGATCATCTCCAAGGCATCGAGATCGACCATATATTCCCGCCCGCCCAGGGCACCGAGCAGGGGGGCGAGCCCGTCCTCGGGGTTGCCGCCGTTCTGGGCCGTGTCGGTGAAGCGGGGAGTGACGTACAATTTTTTCTTGCCCGGATCAAACCGGGTCTGCAGGTCGCAGGTCATGGGCAGATGGACCTCGCCGACCCTGAGTTGGATATCCTGACCGGCCAGACGGGTGGTCACCATCAGATTCCTGCCGGAGAGCACGCCGCGCACGGTGATGATGTTGTCATGAATCGCCAGGCGGTCCAGGGATTCCAGAATGATGTCGCCCTGCAGCTGCCGGCTCTGCGACGGGATGTCCAACGGCAGCACCTTTTGCAGGGAGGTCAGCACGGTTTCCGCGGGCAGGGTGATGACGATATTTTTGGTTTGGGGTCCGCCGGCCGCGCCCCTGGCTGCCAGGGGCAGAAGGCACAGCGCGACCAGCAGGCCGATGAGGGAAAGCGTTTTTTTATTGACCATGGCGGGAAAACAAGAAAGATTGTCGGCTTGGCCGCCGGTTGTGCCTATGTGCAAGGAAAGCGGCGACGCGTGAGCGGATTGGCTGAAAAGGAAAAAGTGGCATTGCTGGACCTCGGCCACCTGGATTCGATTCGAAAGGAAACGTATCAAAATGCTCTATTTTCACGCCCCTGTCAAGGCGGACAACAAGAAAAAGTCCGAGTTCCCGCCACCTCCTGCCCGTCCATGACCGCAGACGCCCGCCCTTCCCTTGTGCCGCTGCAACTTACCGTGGACCGGGAATGCCGCCTCGCCGGGGCCTCCCCCGCGCTGCTCGCCGCCCTCAAGGCGGAATTGACCATCGACAACCCCAAATACCAGGCGGCGAAACAGTTTGGCCGCTGGATCGGCAAACAGCTCAAACCCAAACTCTTTTTCTTCCGTCAACAGGACGACGGCATCTGCTTTCCGCGCGGTTTCGGCAACCAGGCGGTACGGATCTGCCGCCGGGTAAGCGGTGAAACACCCGAAGTCGTCGACCACCGCCGCACCCTGGACGAAATCGACCTGGCTTTCCGGGGAACGCTCCGTCCCTACCAGGAGCAGGCGGTGGCGACTATCCTGGACCACTCGTTCGGCGTGCTCGAGGCCGGCACCGGCTCCGGCAAGACGGTCATGGCCCTGGCGGTGATGGCCCGCCGCAGGCAGCCGGCCCTGATTCTGGTGCACAACAAGGAGCTGCTGCGCCAGTGGCAGCAACGGATAGAACAGTTTCTCGGTGTCGAGGCCGGCCAGGCCGGAGACGGGGTATTCGACATCCGCCCCATCACCGTGGCCATTGTCAATACCGCGAAAAAACATCTGCACACCCTGCCCGGGCAGTTCGGTCAGCTAGTGGTCGACGAGTGCCACCGGGTTCCTGCCAGTCTGTTCACCGATGTGGTGTCGGCCTTTGATTGCCGCTACATGCTGGGCCTCTCGGCCACGGCTTTCCGGCGGGAAGACGGCATGACCCGGTTGATCCACATCTATATGGGCGACCGGGTGCATGCGGTGGACGGGCGCATGCTGGCCGCCAGCGGCGCGGTGGTCCGACCGGAGCTTGAGCAGCGGCCGACCGGATTCCTCTACGGCTATCAGGGCGAATATCCAAAACTGATCAAGGCCTTGGCCGGCAACCTTCAGCGCAACCGATTGATTGTCGACGACATCCTTGCCCTGATCCGCCACGGCCATCGGGGCACGATCCTGGTGGTTTCCGATCGCGTGGCGCACTGCCAGGCCCTGGCCGATCTGCTCCAGGCTGGCGGCGTGATTGCGCCGGTGCTGACCGGCCAGTCTCCTCCGGAAACACGGGCCGACTTGGTGGCCGATGTTCAGGCCGGCAAGGTGGCGGTGCTGGTGGCCACCCTGCAGCTGATCGGCGAGGGGTTTGACTGCCCAGGCCTGTCCACCCTGATCCTGGCCACCCCGATCAAATTCGAGGGCAGGTTGCTGCAGGTGGTTGGCCGGATCATGCGGCCCGCCGTGGGCAAACGCGCCCGGGTGATCGACTATGTCGATGAAAACATACCGGTCCTGCGGCGCTCGGCAGCGGCCCGCCGAGCGGTTTTTTCGGGATGGTGACCGGTCCGACCATCAATCTCCTTGTCTTTTTGTTCTTCTTCCTGTAGATATAACCTCTTTTTTATCTCAGCTCGCCCGAAGACCGGCCAATCCGTGCCGATCACCCTGCCGGTGTTCGCGCGGCGCTTACCGCTATCGCCTATTGTCCCAAGCTTTCCGGCAACTCGTCTTGTTTAATCATCACCACACATGCCCCATCCAGGGGCGGGAGCAGTATGGATCAGCAGTTTATTCGTAACGTCGCCATTATCGCCCATGTTGACCATGGAAAAACAACCCTTGTCGATCAGTTGTTCCGCCACAGCGGCATGTTCCGCGACAATCAGCAGGTGGCGGAACGGTTGATGGACTCCATGGATCTGGAACGCGAGCGGGGCATCACCATTGCCTCGAAAAACGGTTCCTACACCTATGGCGACTACCAGATCAACATCATCGACACCCCGGGCCATGCCGACTTCGGCGGCCAGGTGGAACGGGTGCTGCGCATGGCCGACGGCGCGGTCCTGCTGGTCGATGCCCAGGAAGGTCCCATGCCCCAGACCTTTTTCGTGGTCAAGAAGGCCCTGGCCGCCGGCCTGCCCATCCTGGTGGTGATCAACAAGATCGACAAGCCAGCGGCGCGCTGCGACTGGGCGGTGGATCAGGTTTTCGGCCTGCTGGACCGCCTCGACGCTCCGGATCACATCCTCGATTTTCCGGTGGTCTACGCCTCGGCCAAGGCCGGCTACGCCATTGCCGAGCCGGATACCGAGGTTACGCCGGAAACCGGCATGCGCGCGGTATCGGAGATGATCATCAAGCACGTGCCACCGCCCTCGGGCAGCCCGAACGCGCCGTTGCAGCTGCAGATCAACACCATCGACTACTCGCCCTACCTCGGCCGCCTGGGCATCGGCAAGATCGTCAACGGCAGCCTCACCCTGCGGACCCCGCTGGCGGTGGCCCGCCTCGACGGCTCGATCGCCCCGGTGCGCATCAACAAGATCTTCGGCTACTGCGGCGATCAGAAGGTGCCGGTGGACAGTGCCTCGGTGGGCGATATCATCGCCGTGGCCGGCATGGAGGATGTAACGGTCGGCGTCACCTTCACCGATCCCGCCGATCCCCGTCCCCTGCCGCTGATCGAGATCGACCCGCCGACCATCTCGATGAATTTCATCCCCAACGACTCCCCTTTTGCCGGTCAGGACGGCAAATACGTCACCTCCCGCCACCTGGAGGAGCGTCTGTCCCGCGAGACCCTGGCCGATGTGGCCCTGCAGGTCGAACCCCTGACCGAGGGCATCGGTTACCGGGTCTCCGGCCGCGGCGAGCTGCATCTGTCCATCCTCATTGAAAAGATGCGACGGGAGGAGTATGAATTCCAGGTAACCCGGCCGCAGGTGATCATGCGCGAAATCGACGGTCAGTTGATGGAACCCTATGAAGAGCTGTCGGTCGACGTAGACGAGCAGTTCCAGGGCGTGGTCATCGAAAAATTGGGCAAGCTCAAGGGCGTGCTGCTCGACATGCAGGTGGACAAGGAAATGACCCGGATGAAGTTCAAGGTGCCCACCCGGGGACTGCTTGGCTACCGCTCGGTGTTCATGACCGATACCCGCGGCATGGGGGTGATGAACTACATCTTTGCCGAATGGGGGCCCCATGCCGGCGAGATCCAAAACCGGATCAACGGGGTGATGATCGTCAAGGAACCCTGCACCACCGTGGCCTATGCCCTGTTCAATCTCCAGGATCGCGGCCGGTTGTTCCTCGGCCCGGGGGTCGATGTCTATCCGGGGATGATCATCGGCGAGCACTGCCGACCGGCCGACCTGATCGTCAACCCGGCCAAAGGCAAGAAGTTGACCAACATGCGCGCCTCGGGTTCGGACGAAGCGGTGATCCTCACCCCGCCGGTTGACATGAGCCTGGAAGACTGCATATCGTACATCAATGATGACGAACTGGTGGAAATCACCCCCAAGGCCATTCGCCTGCGCAAGCGCAAGGACGCCAAGATTCGGGGGTAGCCTCTGCCCCCGCAGGGAGGAGGCATGAAGGAACTGCTGCTGATCGGCGTGGCCCTCGCGGCCGGATTGGTCACCTTGGCGGTGCTTGTGCGCCGTTCAGGCGGCGACTGTATTCCCTGACTGCTGTTGTACGGCTCCGTGGGCGCGGGGCTCGTCACCTATGCGGTCCTCAAGGCCCTGTTCTGACGGGGGGAGAAAAATGGCTGTGCACAACACATCCGAACCCTTGCTGCCGGTGGACGACCCGGTCGCCCTGATCCGCTCCCGAATCAAGGAAAAACGCATCTTCGAAGCCCGTTTCCTGTGCAGGCAACTGGTGGACGAAATGGGGCCGGAGGAAAAAACCGCCCTGGAACGGGAGCTCAACGGCATGCTGACCCAGGTGGGTCACCTTCGGCAACAGGCGAGAAGCTTCCTGGACGAAGGCCGGCATGATCGCGCCGTGGCCCTGTACAACGAAATGGAAACGATCGCCATTGATGTGCCAGGCGTGGCTGAGGAAAAAAGGGCACTGGCGGAAACTGAAGCGCTGGCCGCCAAGATCGGCGCCAAGGGCACGGTGTCGAACCCCCCGCCCCCAACCGCCGGTCCCGCCGTTGAGGAGGACACGACAACGGAAGCGCCTGGGCCCATCAATGAACCCGAACCGGTTCCTCTCGAGCAACCGGCAGCTTCACAACGGCGCTGGCCGTCTTCACGCATTGTTCTGCCGGTTGCCGCGGTGATTCTGTTGATCCTCTTGGCCTTGCTGTGGAGAGCGTGGACAGACCAGAACAGTTCTCCGCCCGCACCTCCACCCACGGCGCAGCAGATTCGGATTCAGCCGCTGGCCGAGCCTGTCGATGCTCCGACGCCTCCACAGGACTCTTCTCCCCCCCTTCCGGAGGGCAGCGAGCAGGTACCTGCGACTGACGAACCAGCCCCAGCGGAACCGGCCAATCCTCCTCCGCCCGACCAAGAACCGACAGTCAGCCCCGCCGACGATACCGCTGTTCCGCCCTCGCTGCACCTGGGCACCTTGCAGGTGGCGCCATCCGGGGACAAATAAAGTCTGTCGCCCTCTATCTACAGCTCCGGCAACCTGCCGCTGGCCTTAAAGGCGAAATAGTCGCGCAGGATGCGCGCATGATCAAAGGCCAGCTCCGGCAATTCGGCTTCAACAAACACCCCGGCCCGCCGGGCATCGTCGGCCGCTACCGGCTGACCGCTGGCAGTGGCGATGAACACCGTGGAGGCGGTGTGCTGGCGGGCATCCCGTTTCGGATCGGAATAGGTGTGCAGCTGCCGCTGCAACGTCACCGTCAGCCCGGTTTCCTCGGCGGCCTCCCGCCGGGCGGCATCCTCGAAGGACTCGCCGTAATCGACGAACCCCCCGGGCAGGGCCCAGCCGTGGGGAGGGTTTTTCCGCTCGATGAGCACGATGCCGCCCTCGGTTTCAATGATGATGTCCACCGTGGGGGCAGGGTTTCTGTAGACGTGCAGCGGTGCGCCGCAGGAGGGGCATTGCATGGCGAATTTTCCGGAGAAGATTAGAGGCACAAGCCGCGGATCTCGTCCCAGTTGCGCACCGAGGGCAGACTGTGGCGGTCGCGGTTCCAGGGCTGGGCGAAAACGATCGAGCGAATCCCCACGCGATTGAGCTGCACACAAGTTTCCGCCCGATCATCGACAAAGGCCGTCAGCCCCAGTGCTTTGATGTGGCGGGCCTTGTCATCGTGATCCCCCATGGCCACCACCCGGATCTGCGCCCAGACCCGGGCGGGAAAAACGGTGTGCAGCCAGTGGTGCACCGGTTCCGCCGCCGAGCGGGCGGTGACGATGGTGACCGGTGCGTGGCGGCTCAACTCGCCGAGCACCCCGACCGCTCCAGGCATGGGCAGCAAGCCGCATCCCACCGAATCATGAAGAATCTGCAGAAAAATCGACTCGGCAATGGTTTCATCCATGTCCAGACAGTGCTCCACCGCGAAGTGGGTAATGTCCTCGGGACGGATGCCGCACAGCCCATGCTGTTCGCAGGCGATGCGGATGAAAGCCTCGACCGTGTCGGCGATGACCCCATCGAAATCAAAACCGATCTCGGCGGGGTGAATCTTGGTGCCGCGCATGAGGACGGTTATTTTTCGACCTTGGCGTCCTCGATGATCACATCGTACTTGTAGCCCGCGCCAAAATCACGCTCGCTGGCCAGGGTTCCCTCGACGGTGACCACACTGTCCTCGCCGGGGTCCTCCATGGTGGTGACCACCAGGTCATGCTGGTTTTTCAGCGGATTGCCGGTGCCGTCCTGAATGTGCAGCCAATTCTTGCCCATGATCATGCGCGAGATTTTCATCACCTTACCACGAACACGCACGGTTTTGCCGTGCAGTTCCTTGCCTTGCTCGAAACACTCGCCCACCGAAAAACTATTCGGACCGGTGGCCTTGTTGACGTTGACATGCGCGGACGGAACCACGGCGCCGGCGCTGCCGGTCGAGGGCCCCAGATCCCCCGCGCCCGCGTCGCCACCCTGCCCGCCCTGAGCGCCACGGCCCTCGGCCTGGAGGGCCGCGTCAAAACCCGTTCCCTTGGCATCGGTCTTGGCATCGGCAGCGGGTTGTCCTCCTTCCTGGGCCTCCTTCTCCAAACCGGGCGAGAAGACGATGGCCTCAAAAGAGCGGTTCAGGGTCTTGGAGGTAAAATTGTGCATGGTCATGCCCGGCTTGCAGTTGACGGTCTGGCCGGTTTTGACGGAGGTCTCGGGAATGGCCACCCATATTTTTCCCTGGGCCGCATCGACCTGCAGGTAGGTGTAGCCATTGCTGTTCATGGTTTCCAGCACCTTGCCCTGCAGCGCGACTCCGTCCAGCGAGCTGCTGGCAGCGGGCGGGGCGGACGGAGAGGCCGGTTTCTCTTCGGCGAGGGCGGCCGCCGGAGCGATCAGGGTCAATGAGAGGGCGGTGGAAACCAGGACTTTACGTAATGCAAACATGGACGAATCTCCAATTGAGAAGGCAGGATGTGAACGGTCTGTCGACCAGGATCAAGGGGCGGAGCCAGCCGCGCCGATCCTGGCGTCAAGAGGTTGTAATAAGAATTGAGCGGACCGCTGTCAACCGAGGGATGCATCGGGGAACAGTTCACCCAGACAACGGCTGATGGCTCCGGCCCAGACCTGATAGCCCCGGGTGCTGAGGTGAACCTGGTCGTTGAGAAAGCCGGGGTGGGTGATGGGCAAGCATTGTTCCCGAAACGGTGCGACCACATCGAGGAAGATGCAGTTGTCCGTGGCCGCCGCTGCTTGCGCCAGTTCCCGATTGACCTGCTCGAGCTCGTGGGCCGCCACGATCGGCATGGGCATCAAGGAACAGAGGATGATGGGCGCGTTGGGATAGCACAGTCGCAGCCGTTGGAGCATGGTGGTGAGAATGGCCGGAAACACCATGTAGCCCATCAAGAGATTGTTGGTGCCCGACTGAACGAGAACTGCATCCGGTTCCGGGCAGGCCTCGATTTCATCCATCAGGCGGCTGGACAGCTCTTCGGTCATTTCACCGGCAATGCCTCGGTTGATCACGGCGACCTCGGGCAGATGTTTGCCCCAATCCCCCCACTCCACCAGGGAATCGCCGAGCATCAGGAGTTTAATCATTGTCTTACCTCGCTGGTTGCGACTGCAGGACCACGCAGCCCATGTTGGCCACAGAAACGGTTTGGCCGCACTGTACCGTATCCGCACACTCCAGGTCAACGATGTCCAGCGGCCCGGGGCGACCGGTATCGACGATCCGCCGCCAGGTTCTGCCGCGGGTGGGAGCGGGCACGGTAAAGGCGGCCGCAGCAGCAGGCTGACCGTTGAGCATGACGAAGAAGTCATCGTCCTCGGGGGCCAGTACGCAGCCGTTGAGGAGAAAGGCCAGGGTCCGGCATTCATGGGACCAGTCCTGTTCCCCTGGATGCAGGCTTTGCCACAGGATTTCCAGCGAGCAGGCGTCGTCGTCCGGCCCATAGTTGCCGAACTGGAAAAAATCCTCGCGGCGAAAAATGTGATGGCCCTTGCGCAACTGGATCAGCTTGCGGAAAAACCGCAATTGTCGTCGATTCTTTTCAGCCAGGGACCAATCGATCCAGCCAATGGCATTGTCCTGGCACCAGGCGTTGTTGTTGCCCTGCTGGCTGCGGCCGAACTCGTCGCCGGCCACCAGCATCGGCACCCCCTGGGAAAGGAGAAGGATGACCGCCATGGTGCGCAGCCGACGGGAACGCAGGCCGTGGACTGTCCTGTTTGTGGTTGGCCCTTCGACGCCACTGTTCCAGCTGAGGTTGTGGTTGTCGCCGTCGCGGTTATCCTCGCCGTTGACCAGATTGTGCTTTTCGTTGTAGCTGACCAAGTCGGCCAGGGTGAAGCCGTCGTGGCTGGTGATGAAATTGATCGAGTTGCAGGGGCGGCGGTTATGGCGCTGGTAGAGATCCGAGCTGCCGGCGATGCGGGTGGCCAGCGCCGGCACCATGCCGCCATGGCCGCACATAAAGGCGCGGACGTCGTCACGGAAGCGGCCATTCCATTCGGCCCACCGGTGGTGAGGGGAAAAGCTGCCCACCTGGTAAAGACCGGCCGCGTCCCAGGCTTCGGCGATGATCTTGGTGTGGGCCAGCACCGGGTCCTCGGCGATCATCTCCACCATGGGCGGGTTGGGCAGCACCTGGCCGGTCGGATCCCGGCCGAGAATGGAGGCCAGATCGAAACGGAAGCCGTCGACATGCATGTCGATCACCCACCAACGCAGGGCGTCCATGATCAGGTTGCGGACTATGGGATGGTTGCAGTTGCAGGTGTTGCCGCAGCCGGAAAAGTTGAGATAGGCGCGGGTCCAGGGGTCGAGCAGATAATAGATAGTGTTGTCGATGCCGCGAAAGCTGGTGGTCGGGCCGTCGCTGCCGCCCTCGGCGGTGTGGTTGTAGACGATGTCGAGAATGACCTCGATGCCCGCTCGGTGCAAGGCCTTGACCATGTCGCGGAATTCGCTCAGCGGCGCCTCCAGGTCACTGCTGTAGCCGCATTTGGGGGCAAAAAAGGAGAGCGGGCTGTAACCCCAAAAATTTTTCAGCCGCTCGCCGGTCCAGGGGTTGGTGAAGGTGGTTTCATTCTCGTTGAACTCGGTGACCGGCATCAGTTCCACCGCCGTGACGCCTAGCCGTTTGAGGTAGCTGATCTTTTCGCTGACCCCTTTGAACGTGCCCGGATGGCCCACCTTGGCCGAGGGATGGCGGGTGAAGCCGCGCACATGGAGCTCATAGATGATGGAATCGCGCAACGGGATGTTGAGCGGTCGGTCGCCCTCCCAATCGTAGGGCCGCGAATCGAGCAGACAGCAGGGTTCGGTCCCGAGGCAGGTGCGGGGTCGGCCCCAATCCGGCGAATGGATCTCCTTGGCATAGGGATCAAGGAGAATGCGTCGGGCGTCGAAGGCGTGCCCCGAACCCTGCGGGTCGTAGGGGCCTTGAAGACGGTAGCCGTAGCGCAGGTCCAGCGGCGCGTCACACAGCAAGATATGCCAGATATCGCCGGTTTTGTGAATGGCGGGATCCAGGGGCACATCGACCCATGCCTGTCGTTGCTGATCGTCGGCGACCACCAGGGTGACGGCTTCGGCATGGCGGGAAAAGAGGGCAAAATTGATTCCCTGGGGGGTGACGCTGCTCCCGAGTGGCAGCGGGGAGCCGGCTTTCACTGTAAAAAGCATTTCCACCTTGAATGAATAATTATTATCATTATAATGCAATCAGGGTTCAAGACGAATCCATCATACTTGCTTCTCATCCTTTTTCAAACCACAGCGGAGGATCGTATGGGTCTATTCAGCAAATTAATGATCACCGGCATTCCGGCCATCGACTGGGAAATGACCCCAGAATACACCTTTGGCACCTTTGAGAGTTGGGGCGGGAAGGAACGGGTGCGAAGCAAAAAGGAACGCATCTACTACTTTTTTATCGATGCCTGGGACGAGGAGCCCAAACTCTGCCTGATGGAACGCGGCATCAAACATGCCCGCGTGGTCGCGGAAATTCTCGCGCCGCCGGAAATGGTCCGGCAATGCGTCAGGGAGCAAGGCAAGGTGGCCCTGTTCGAGCGGACCCATCCGATCAACGAGCAGTTGAAGACGTGGTTGCTGGCCAACGTGGTCGACACCGATGACGAATCCAAGATCATTCCACTGGAAGAGCCGCAAGGAGCGGACATGGGTGCAACCGGACTTCCTTTGCGGGAAGCGGTGACGGCTCCCAGCACCATCCATCTTCCGGACACACCGGCGGAAATGAGCGAGGAGGAGGTGGCGGCCATGGTGGCGCGTTACAGTTTTGCCGATCAGGAGCGTAACCCAAGCGGAGGGTTTGCCCATATCCTGGTCGACAACAACGATGGCTTGACCGTGACCGACTTGACCACCGGCTTGATGTGGCAACGCGGTGGTCTGGATATCATGAGCCACCGGTCCATACGCCGGGAAGTGGCCCGCCTCAATGCTGAGAGGTTTGCCGGCTACAGCGATTGGCGGCTACCGACCATGGCCGAGGCCCTGTCACTGCTCGAACCGGAGAAGCTGGCCAATAACCAGTATGTGCACCGGTGTTTTTCCAGTGAACAGCCGTTCGTGTTTGTCGATGCCACCAGAAAACCGGGCGGGCAATGGTTTGTCGATTTCAAACAGGGCCGGGCCTTTTGGTCGTCGGGAACCATTCCCGGCGGTTTCGGCCGCCTGTGCCGCCGGGAAAAATAAAAACAGCGAAAAAAAAGCTGTTGAATCACAAGGGGGTCCCTTGTAGGATGCGGGTGAAGACAACAAACCTTCCCTAAATCGAGAGTGGACATTCCTTGAAGCGGATACTGGTGGTTGACGACGAGGCGCAAATTCGCACCATGCTCACCCAAATGCTGGAGCAGGAGGGGTATGCGGTGCAGACCGCCGAGAACGGCGAGGAAGGGTTAGCCTTGGTCGCGCGAGAGGCCTTTGACTTGGTGATCACCGACATGATCATGCCGGTGAAAGACGGGCTTAAGTTTATCATGGAACTTGTCCGCGACTATCCCACCCTGAAAATCCTGGCCATCTCCGGCGGTGGCGCCATCAAGGCGGAACGTTACCTGACCATGGCCGGTTATCTCGGCGACATCGCCACCTTGGAAAAACCCTTCAAACGGGATGTGTTGCTTGATTTGGTGAGAAAACAGATAGCGCCCGAATAGCGCGCCACGTGACTCGACGCCCAACAAAAAAAGCCTGCAGCAATGCAGGCTTTTTTTGTTGGGCCGGGTTTGCCCCAACGAACGGTGGGGGAATTCAGGATTTTGTCAGGCTGACCTGCGCCAATTGCTCTTGTTTCTTTCGGCGGAATCCATAGTCAACCAGCTTTTCCAAATCCGCCCACATGGATTCGCTGCCCATGATGGCCACGACAATGGTTTGCCCTTCGCGGGAAAATTGACCGACGTAGGTCTGGCGGGCAGCGATCGTGTATCCGGTTTTGCCACCCACCGCGCCATCAAGCCGCCAGAGGGCCTTGTTGTGATTGCGCAAGGTCTTGCCGTAGGAGGTGCAGATGGACCGCTCGCGCATTCTCCGGGAGAATTCATCGTGCTGCATGGCAAAGCGGAAAAGATTGGCCAGATCCCGCGCCGTCGACTGCTGACCATCGGCAGTCAACCCCGAAGCGGTGCGGCAGATGGTATTTTTCGCCCCCCACATCTTGGCGCTGAGCGTCATGAGCGTGGCAAATTTGTCCTCGCTGCCGGCTATTTTCTCCGCCAAGGCCACACTGGCGTCATTGGCCGAGGCCAGCAACACGGCGTTGATCAGATCATTGGCCTGATAATTTCTGTTGGGATCAAGGAAGATTTTCGAACTCGGCATGTCGGCGGCCCTGCGGCTGACATTGATCACATCGTCGTTGCGCAACGATTTCAAGGCAATCATCGCGGTCACGATCTTGATGGTCGAAGCCGGCTGACGTGGATTATCCGCCATTTTTTCAAAAAGACTTTCCCCGCTTTCCGCGTCCATCACCATGACGCTTCGGGCGCTGATCTGTTTCTCGATCGGTGCCAGATCACCGGCCGCCACCGGGCTGATCGATACCGGCACCCTGGAAGCACGCTCCTGGGCGCGCGACACGACAGCCTGCTTCGCCACGGTCCGTTTACGCGCGGCGGTCGATGAGCCGGGGGCCGTTCGCTTGCCCGTCTTGACCTTGGTTTTCGTCTGTTTGGTGACCGCTGCCGTGCGGGCAGAGGAGCTCGAGGCGACCTTGCCAACCGTCTTCTGCTTGGCAACGCTTTTTTTCGCCGCTGCCGATTGCGCGGCCGTGCGGCTCCCCTGCTTCTTCGCGGCGATTGTTGGCCGTGCGGACTTGGTGGCGGCAGCCTTGGACAAAGAAGCGGTTGCCGGCTTTTTTGCGGTCTTCACCGCCGCGGCAGCACTCACTTTTTTCGCTGTTCCTGATTTTCCCTTCGCAACCGTGGGCTGTTGCGCCCCAAGAACATCCGCTGTCGGCGGAAGCAGGAAAATGGTGCACAGCAGGAAGGCGAAGGGGAGAAGAGAGTGTCGTCGCATGGCAAGAAAAAGGCAAAGGGTTGATTGCAAATTAGAAATGTTGAAAATTTAATATTTCTCCTTGCGCCCTGTCAAGCGAATTGCCCGTTTTCTTTGAAAATCGGAGATTCTTATGGTAAACAGCCCAACGTTACGTCATCAAGGGGTACTGGGACCGGGAGGAAAGAATGCAAATGCAAGCAGAAACAGCTGATCACGGCAAGGATGACCAGCAAGGAAACGACAGCGCGACGGTGTTGTCGAACCTGCCGGTCATTCAGGAAAATGCGACCACCCTCAATGACTTGGTGGATATCAGCTGCCGGAAATACCGCAACCTGCCGGCCATCGGCATGGCGCTGGAGGAACCGCTGACCTACAAGGCGTTTCATGAGCGCATCCTGGCCATCGCCGCCCATCTTCGCGACCTGGGAGTCAAGCCGGGAGGCCGGGTGGCTCTTTTGGGAGAGAATTCCCACAACTGGGGAACGGTCTATTTGGCCGTTGTCCGTCTCGGCGCCAGCACCGTCCCCATCTTTCCCGACCTGCCCGAGGCGGATGTCCACCATATCCTGGGGGAAATGCAGTGCGATATCATCTTCCTCACCCAGCGGCAGATCGAGAAGATCTACGACCTCAAGAAACAGCTGAAACACGTGATCACCCTGGATGATTACCGTGACGATACCGGCCTGATCTCGCTTCAGACCTTCAGTGGCTTCCTCGCCGAGGCCCTCGCCACCTACGGCGAACAGGCCCGCGACGAACAGCTCGACTTTCCCCCGGTCAACAAGGACGACCTGGCCTCCATCCTCTATACCTCCGGGACGTCTGGTTTTTCCAAGGCGGTGATGCTCAGCCACGCCAACCTCTGCGCCAATGCCCACTCGGCCAGCGGGGTCATCCAGATCGTTCCCGGCTGGGTGTTTCTTTCAGTGCTGCCCATTTCCCACACCTACGAGTTCACGGTCGGCTTCCTCCTGCCGCTCTTGAAGGGATGCCGCATCGTCTATGCCGGCAAGACACCGACCCCCGCCGTGCTGCAGAAGATCTGCGAACGGGAACAACCCCATGTGATGCTGGTAGTCCCCCTGATCATTGAAAAAATCTTCAAGAAGCGGGTGGCCCCGGCCGTGGAAAAAAGCAAGATGCTCACTTTTTTCTGCCGCTTCAGCATGAGCCGCAAGATGATTTACCGCAAGATCGGCGCCAAGTTGCTCGCCTTTTTCGGCAACCGCCTGGAGGTGATGGGTATCGGCGGCGCGGCTCTCAACCCAGAGGTGGAATTGTTTCTGCGCGATGCCAGCTTTCCTTTCATTGTCGGCTACGGCCTGACCGAGGCCGCGCCCTTGCTGGCCGGCGGCCCCCATGGCGACACCACCATCTGTCTGGGATCCACTGGCAAGCCCGTGCCCAATGTGGAGATTCGCATCGACGATCCCCATCCTGAAACAGGAATCGGCGAGATCGTGGCCCGGGGGCCGAATGTCATGCAGGGCTATCTCAACGATCCGGAAGCCACCAAGGACTCCTTCACCGAGGATGGCTGGCTGAAGACCGGAGACCTGGGACGTCTTGACGACGCCGGCAACCTGCTCATCAAGGGTCGTTCCAAATCGGTCATCGTCTTGTCCAACGGCGAAAACGTCTATCCCGAGGCGATCGAACACAAGGTCAACGCCTACCCTTTCGTGGTGGAATCCCTGGTGGTGGAAAATCGAGGCATGCTCGAGGCATGGGTCTATCCGGATTACGAATTTATCGACAGCAAGACCTCCGGCCAAAACCGCACCCAGCGCCATCAGTATATCGCCGGCCTGCTCGAGGAGATGCGCACTGCCCTCAACGAGCAGTTGTCCACCTCCTCCCGGCTGTCACGGGTGCTCGAACGACGGGAACCCTTTGTCAAGACGGCCACCCACAAGATCAAGCGCTATCTCTATTCAGCCGACAACATGCACGTCTAACCTTTCGCCCAACAACACACTAACAAAGGGGGAACCATGAACAAATTACCGGCAGCCGTGGGACTGATCCTGCTGACCGCCACCGGATCGGCCCTTGCCTCCGGCTATCGCATCCCGGAACAGTCGGTGAATTCCACCGCCCGGGCCGGCAGTTATGTTGCCTACACACCCGGGGCCGACGCCGCCTATTACAATCCCGCCAACATGTCCTGGCTTGAGGATCGGGCCTATCTGGAGGCGGACGCCACCTGGATCCATTTGAACTCGGTTGCCTATGCCGACAGCCGCAGTTCATCGTTGAATGGCAGTTCCGAGGCGGAAAATTTTTTCATGCCCACCTTCTTTGCCGTTTCCCCTGACTACAACAATTTTCGCGTCGGCTTTTCCGTCACCGCCCCGGCCGGGTTATCCAAACGATGGCAGGATCCGTATCCCCGGACCTTTGCCGAGGAATTCAGCCTCAAGGTTTTTGAATTCAACCCCACCCTCTCCTACAAGTTCAGCGACCGGCTTGCCGTTGGCGCCGGCGTCCGCGCCATCTATGTGGACGGCAAGGTGAAAAGCAACGGTATCATCGACCATTACGGCAGCACCGCCATCCGCGACATGGATGGTGACGCCCTGGAAGCCGGATACAACCTGGCGGTGACCGCCCGGCCCACGGAGGACATGAACATCAGCGTCACCTACCGATCCGAGGTCGACCTGGGCATCGAAGGACACGCCGACCTGAACACCAATGTGCTGTCAGGCAGATACAGCGGAGACACCGGCGTGGAGATCCCCCTGCCGGCAATTCTGGCGGTGGCCGTGTCCTACACCTTTTTTGATCAATTGACGGTTGAACTGGAATACGATCAGACCTATTGGTCCGATTACGCCTATCTGGACTTCACCTACCCGGCCCCCTTTGCCAACCCGGTGTTCGCGGCAGCCTTTGATGACGCCAAGGCCAAACACTGGTCGGATACCAATGCCTGGCGCTTGAGCGTCACCTACGACTTGAAGAACGACTTCATCCTCATGGCCGGATTTGCCATTGACGAAAATCCGGTGCCGGAAGCGACCCTCGGTTTTGAGCTGCCTGATTCCGACGCCCTGCTCTATTCGGCGGGCGTTCGCTACAAGGTGAACAAGGACATGGAACTGGGCGTCGCCTATCTCTATGACGACAAGGAGAGCCGCTCGGTGAACAATGGGACGGTGAAGGGCACCATCGACGAAGCCGGGGCCCACCTGCTGACCTTCGGTTTGACCTATGCCTTCTGAGTGACAACAGGCAACGCTTTGTGCAAGCGGGTCCGGAACAGTTCCGGTCCCGCTTTTTTTTATCCTAAGAGAAGAGCATTGGACATGCGGATAATCGGCATGATCAGCCAGCCGATCACCCCGGTGTAAAACAACCCAAGAAGAATAAAGAAACCAAAGGGTTCGAGTTTGGCATAGCTGCGGGCCGCCTCCGGCGGCAGCAACCCCATCAGCACCTTGGAGCCGTCGAGCGGCGGGATGGGGATGCAGTTGAACACTGCCAGCATGATGTTGATCCACACGCTGGCCGCGAGCATGGCCACCAGGGGTTGGAGAACGGCAAAGGGAAGAAAGCGGAACTGGACGAACAGATGCGCCAGGGAAGCACTGGCAATGGCGAGCACCACATTGGCCCCGGGGCCGGCCAGGGCCACCTTGAGCATGTCCTGGCGAGGATTGCGAAAATACCAGGGATTGACCGGCACCGGTTTGGCCCAGCCGATCTTCATGATGATGAAGGCGAGCACCCCGAGCGGATCGAGGTGTTTGAGCGGGTTGAGGGTCAGGCGGCCTTCGTTCTTGGCCGTGGGATCGCCCAGGCGAAACGCCACGTAGCCATGCGCCAGTTCGTGCACGGTCAAGGCAAAAAGCAACGGTGGGGCCTGGATGATCAGCTGCTGCATGAAGCTGTTGAAATCGAAATTCATGGGCATCGGCGGATGTTTTTTACGGTTGTTGGGGTCTGGCTGTGGTTTCCAGCCTCTCTTGTGTGCAAAATCATAAGGTCGAACCGCGGAAAAGCGAGAGGAAAATGAGATCCGGTCAAGGACGACGGGGCAGAATGGGATGGGTGCTGCGGATGAAGGCCAGAGCCTGGTCGTGGCTGGTGATCTCGCCGTCAAGCTGCATTTCGATCAGGTGGTTATGGATGGCGCGGAACTGGGGGCCGGGGATATAGCCCATGGTCTTGAGCTCGTCACCGCCGACCAGGGGAACAACCTTGCGCAGGGTGGTCACATAAAGGGACACGGCCTGCTGGATGTAGCGCTTGCGGGCAATGGTCATCAGGTAGAGCAAGCCCTCGATGTCGAGTTCTCCCAGCAGCCAGTAGGTTTCGCTGGGCTTGAGAAAGGGTCGCTTTTGCATCTCCTGGGCGATCCGTTCCGCATCGGTTTTCTGCTGGATCAGCTTCTTGCGCTGCTTGGGCGGAAGATCGAACCGATGGCAGAAGCTGATCAGCTCCTTGGTGCGCGACCGGCTCATGATCGCCAGCAGATAGACCATCCAGGTCTCCACCCGGTCGGGCAGGTAGAGCAGCTTGAACCAGGAAATCGCCTGGTTGGCCTGGGTGAGGGTGTGGAGAAAACGGCGGTCGACCTTGAGGTTCGGGCGCAGGTCCGGCCAGAGAAAGGGAAAGAGCTTGAATTGGGCCATGCGCCGCAAGGCCGGAATCGGGTCATCCTCGGAGAGGATCAGTTTCAGCTCGTGGAAGAAGCGCGGCTCCTCGACCTTCTCGAACAGATTCATCTGCACCGTGTTCTTGATCAGCTTCTCGGCGTGGCGGGTGATGGTGAAATCGAGCCGCCCCTCGAAACGGATGGCGCGGAAGATGCGGGTGGGGTCCTCGACAAAACTCAGATTGTGCAGCACCTGGATGCGCCGTTCCTTGAGGTCGTTCTGGCAGTTGAAATAATCGACCAGGGTGCCGAACCGCTCCGGGTTGAGGTGGATGGCCATGGCATTGATGGTGAAGTCGCGGCGGTAGAGATCGAGCTTGATCGAGCTGTGCTCCACCGTGGGCAGGGCCGCCGGATGCTCGTAATATTCGAGCCGGGCCGTGGCCACATCAACGCGTGACTGGTCGGGAAAGATCACCGTGGCGGTACCGAATTTTTCATGCGGATGGACGACACCGTGACGCTGCTCGGCCAGGGTCTTGGCGAAACGGATGCCGTCGCCCTCGATGACGATGTCGATGTCGGTGTTCCTGACGTGCAGAAGCAGATCGCGAACAAAACCGCCGGCCACATAGGCGTTGCAGCCGAGGACGGCCGCAGTCTCGCCGATTTCACGCAGCAGGACGGTGATCTCCCGGGGCAGAACCTGGGCCATGATGCTGCCCAGATTGCGGGTCCGCTCCACCGATGGGCGCTCGTCCTCGCGGAGCAGTTCGGGTGAGAGATTGGCGGGATCGTTGACCAAGAGCCCCAGCAAATCGGTGCGGGTGATCACCCCGACAATCTGCTCGCCGCGCACCACCGGGATGAGCCGCTGGCGGTTTTCCACGATCAGCCGCTGGATGTCCGCCAGGGTGCCGCTTTCCGGCAGGGTGGCGATCTCGGTGGTCATGTAATCGGCGACAGGCAGGCTGCCCAACTGATGGAAAATAGCCTTTTCCGCCACCATGCGCGAAATCATCCCCAGCAGTCCCGTGGGTTGCGGCCCGTTCTCCTGGCCGTTGTTGGTCCGTACCACTGGCAGTACGGTCACGTTGTAGCGGGTCATCAACCGGTTGGCCTGATCGATGCTGACATCCGGGGTGACGGCGATAACCGGGGCGCTCATCAACTCGCCGGCCACGGCCTTGGGCCGGATGTGGCGGTGGAGTAGACCGACCAACTGCTCCTCGGCCTCGGCAAGGGTCAGATCGCGGATGGTGGCCGAGGCGGCCGCGGCATGGCCACCGCCGCCGAATTCGCGAGCCACGGTGCCGACATTGACCTCGGGGATGCGGCTGCGGGCGATGAGGTAGGTCCGCTCACCCATGCTGATCAGGGCAAAGAGGACGTCGATGTTCTCCATCACCATCAACCGCTGGACGATCACCGCGAAATCGTTGATATAATCGGCCTCGGTCAGGGTGCTGATCACCACGGTCACACCGCGAATGACGTAGGAATGGGCCTCCTGCTGCAACCGGCCGATGAGACCGATCTGTTCGGCCGAAAGTTCGCGCGAGACGAACTGGGTGACCACATCGAGGTTGGCCCCCTGGCTCAGCAGCCAGGCGGCGGCGCTCAGGTCCTCGGGACAGGTGGAGGAATGGAGAAAACTGCCGGTATCCTCGTAGATGCCCAGGGCCATCAGCGTGGCCTCGTCACGGCTGGGGACAATACCCCGCTCCTGAAAGAGGCGGACGAAGAGGGTGGTGGTCGAACCGAGCCGCCGCACCTCCTCCACGCTGCCGCGCAAATCACCGGGACCATCCGGATGATGATCATACAGATGCACGGTCAGGTGCGGATTGGTCAGGCATTCCGCCAAACCGCCGATCCGTTCCGCCTGCCGGGTGTCGACCACGATCAGGCGCTGGACCCGTGACAGGTCGATATGTTTGATTTTTTTGAACTCGTAAATGTTGCGGAATTCCTGAGCCAGGTAATCGCGCACACATTTTTCCTGCGACCCGGGAAACACCAACTCGGCCCGGGGATAGAGCTTCTTGGCGGCGACCATGGCCGCCAAGCTGTCGAAGTCGGCGCCGATATGGGTGGTGATGATGTCCATGGCCGGAATTATACACAACATGCCCGGCCTGTAAAGAAAACGCCTTGGGCCGCAACCGTATTTAGTGGAAAATCAAGAAAATCAGCGAAGCAAACCAGGACCGGCTTTGTCAGAGTACCCGGCAACACCCGTTCAACCCATTGATATTTTGTAAATTGTCTTCCAGCCCCGTGGTTTCCCCCTCTCTGGACGATCAATAAAATTGTGAAGCATCATTTTGTTGTTGCTTGACAATTGGCCCCTGATACTCTATTTTAACTAACTTCCTAAGGATCAGCAGAGCGGGTGTAGCTCAGTTGGCAGAGCACAAGCTTCCCAAGCTTGGGGTCGCGGGTTCGAACCCCGTTGCCCGCTCCATAGCGAAGTTGGCCGAACGTCAGGGATTGGCTGATCCTGACAGGCTCGGCTGCCGGATGGACCGGCATACGTGAAAGTGGGCTCTGCCCGCTTTTTTTATTGCCTTTTCCCGGAAACCGCATACATCAACGAAGGGGAGCTGCAGCGCTTTTCCCCTGAAATATCACCTGTAACGGATCCACAACATTGAACGACACCACGGATCGATTGCTCACAACCATCCAGGGGTTTGCCGAACCTCTTCTGGCCGACATGGGGATGGAATTGGTAGAGGTGCAGTTCCGACGCGAAGGCCATGGATGGGTGCTCCGTTTCTTCATCGACAAGGAAGGGGGCATCACCATCGACGACTGCGCCGACGTGAGTCGCGAGATCAGCGCCTATCTCGAGGTGGAAGACCTCATTGACCACGCCTACCACCTCGAGGTGTCCTCGCCGGGGCTGGAACGCCCGTTGAGAAAGAAAGAGGATTTCCACCGCTTCATCGATCGGTTGATCCGGGTCAAGTTGCGGGAACCCTTGGGAGAGCAGAAGGTGCTGACCGGCACCCTGCTCGGCATGGAGGGCGACACCGTCCTCCTGGCGCTGGACAGTGAAACTGTCCGCATAGATTGGGAAAATATATCAAAGGCACGGTTAACCCTGTAGCGTTTGAAACGAACTGCCTTGGGGCGGGAATCATTACGCAACGGGACCAGAGACAACACAGCGTGCCCGAGCTTGGAGTAGACGATGGTTGGAGCAGAAAATCTTAAACGAATTGTCGATCAGATCTGCAGGGACAAAGGGATTGATCGCGCCTTGCTGATCGATGCGATTGAAGAGGCCGTTCGTTCCGCAGTTCGCAAAAAATATGGTACCCGCAGGGAGATCGAGGTTCAGTTCAACGAGGACTTGGGCGAAGTCGAAGTGTTCCAGTACCGCACGGTGGTCGACGAGGTCTACGACGAGGAGACTGAAATTTCGCTCGAGGAAGCACGCCGTCTCGATCCGGAGATCGAGTTGGACGATGACCTTGGCGAAAAGATGGACAACATCGCCGATCTTGGCCGCATTGCCGCTCAGTCGGCCAAACAGGTGATCATCCACCGCATGCGCGATGCCGAGCGCGATGTTATCTACGAGATGTTCCGCGATCGCGAAGGCACCATTGTCAACGGCATCGTCCAGCGGTTCGAGCGGGGCGACATGATCATCAATCTGGGCCGCACCGATGCCGTCCTGCCCCGGGAAGGTCAGATCCCCAAGCGCTCCTATAAACAGGGCGACAGAATCCGCGCCTATCTCCAGGAGGTCCGCCGTGATACCCGTGAGGGGAAGTTCCGCGATTCGCAGCTGATTCTCAGCCGGACCTGCAACGAATTCCTCATCAAGCTGTTTGAAATGGAGGTGCCGGAAATCGCCGAGGGCATTGTCAAGATCATGGGCGCCAGCCGGGAGCCCGGATTTCGGGCCAAAATCGCGGTTTCCTCCATCGAATCGGACGTCGATCCGGTGGGCGCCTGCGTGGGCCTCAAGGGATCGCGGGTGCAGAACGTGGTGCAGGAACTTCAAGGCGAACGCATTGACATCGTGCCCTGGAGTCCGGATCCGGCACGGTATGTGTGCAACGCCCTGGCCCCGGCCGAGGTATCCATGGTGATCGTCGAGGACGAACGCAAGGCGCTGCTGGTGGTGGTGCCCGACGATCAGCTCTCCCTGGCCATCGGCCGTCAGGGGCAGAATGTTCGTCTGGCTTCCCGCCTGCTGGGCTGGAAGATTGATGTCAAAAGCCAGTCGCGCTACGCCAACATGGACAACACGGAATACCGCAGCCTGCTGGCGGTGGACGGCGTCGACGAAAATCTGGCCGATCGGCTCTTTGCCGCCGGCATCACCTCGGCACCGCTGCTGGCGGCCATGGACATCGAACAACTGATGGCCCTGGCGCGGATCGATCAGGACAAGGCCCAAGGCATGCAAAAGGCGGCGGCCGCGATGCAACCATCGAAGGAAAAAACGGCTCAACCGGCCCCTGATGTCCAGGAGCTGACGGACCAGGAACCGGTAACGCCTCAAGAAGACCAGTCCATCGAGCAAGGCGGATGAACCGGGGGCATGTTCCGCAACGAACCTGCCGCGGCTGCGGCCGAAAAGGGCCTCGCGCCGGCCTCCTGCGGTTCGTGGTGATCGGAGGCAGGCTGGTTGAGGATCAGCAGGGCGGCATGCCCGGTAAAGGCGTATACTGCTGCGATCAAGACGTCTGCCGTGAGCGGTTGGCGAAAAGCAAAAAAGTCCTGAAAGCGGACTGAACCCCTGCGTGGCGGGTTATTGAGGAAGGGAGCGTTTGATGAGCAAGGTTCGTATTTATGATCTCGCGAAGGAAGCAGGACTCAAAAGCAAGGAACTGGCGGATAAGTTGATCGCGATGGGCTATCCCATCGCGAGTCATAGTTCAAGTGTAGACGAAGATATGGCTGCGGATATTCGAAAAAAACTGAAAGGCGAAGCTGTGGGCGGAACAGCGGAAGGGCGCATCGAGCTCAGGAGCCGAGCTGAGCAAGGCGCCGCCAAAACGAAAACCGTTATCCGTCGCCGGTCCAAGGCCGACAAAGAAGAGGCGGCCAAGCGGCAGGAAGAAGCGGAAGCCCTTGCCCTGGAAGCCGAGATCCAGGCGCTCGAGGCCCGCCTGCAGCAGGAGGAACAAGCGGCCAAGGAGAAGCCCCAAGAGGCGCCGGCTGTTGAGGAACCGGTCGAGCCACCCGTGGAAGAGCCGCAGGCAGCCAAGTTCGCGGAGATGAACGTCGAGCAGCCGTCAGAACAGGCACCGCAATCCGAACCTGTCGCCCAGGCGGAAACACCGGACGAGACGTCCGAACCCGCGAAAGTCGAGGCAACGCCCTTTGCCCCCCCGGTGGACGAAGTGGTTCCGCCACAAGTCATCCAGGCGCAGGAGAAGCCGGCCGACGACGAGAGCAGGAAACCCCGGCAGTTGGCCAAGGTAGTTGGCCGGGTCGTGATCCCGGTTCCGGAGAAACGAACCAAACCCGTTGCCGGCAAACGTCCGGTTCGCCCGCCGCGGCCGGTTGCCGGGGATGCGCCGACCGAGATTCCCGTTCCCAAAGAAGACGGACGGGCCGACGTCAAGGGCAAGAAGAAGGGCAAGCGGGTGGTGGCCATTGGCGGCGACGAGGAAGAACTGGGCAGAAAGGGAGCCAAGGCCGGCAAGAAAGGCGGCAAGGCCCGGGTTGAATTCGCCCCGGACGGCGATGTGGAATTCATGCGTCCCCGTAAAGGGAAGAAGAAAAGGGATGGCCGCAAGGAGTTGCCCGAGCAGCCGCTGATCGCCGAAACCAAGGCGATCAAGCGCCGAATCAAGGTAGTGGCCACCATCAGCGTGGGCGACTTGGCCAAACGCATGGGGGTCAAGGCCAGCGAGGTCATCGCCGCCCTGATGCGCCTGGGCGTGCTGGCCACCCTCAACCAGGCCCTGGATGTCGATACCGCGGCCCTGGTAGCCGCGGATTTCGGCTACGAGGTCGAACAGGCCATGACCGAGGAGCTAGAGGTTGAGGCTTTGCAGGAACAGGAAGCCGAAATGGGCGGCGAAGCCCTGCCCCGGCCGCCGGTGGTCACGGTCATGGGCCATGTCGATCACGGCAAGACCTCGATCCTCGATGCCATCCGCAAGACCGATGTGGCCGCGGGCGAGGCGGGCGGCATCACCCAGCACATCGGCGCCTACCATGTGCAGGCGCCTTCCGGGGATCTGACCTTTGTCGATACGCCGGGCCATGCGGCCTTCACCGAGATGCGTTCGCGCGGCGCCAAGGTCACCGACATCGTCGTGCTGGTGGTTGCCGCCGATGACGGGGTCATGGACCAGACCAAGGAAGCCATCGCCCACTCCAAGGCGGCCGAGGTGCCGATCGTGGTCGCGGTCAACAAGATCGATAAGGACAACGCCGATCCCGACCGGGTCAAACGCGAACTGAGCGATTTCGGCCTCATTCCGGAGGAATGGGGCGGCCAGACCATCTACTGCCTGACCAGCGCCAAAAAGGGCGTCGGCATCGAGGAACTGCTCGAATCGATCCAGCTTCAGGCCGAAATCCTTGAACTGCGGGCCGATCCGTCGCGCAAGGCCAAGGGCACGGTCATCGAGGCACAGCTGCACAAGGGACGAGGTCCCGTGGCCACGGTCCTGGTACAGGAAGGGACCCTGCGCCCCGGCGATCATTTTGTCGCCGGCATCTACAGCGGCAAGGTGCGCATGTTGATCAACGAGCGCGGCGAGCAGGTGCAGGAGGCCGGCCCCTCGATTCCGGTGGAGGTGCAGGGCTTGTCCGGCGTGCCGCAGGCGGGTGACGAGTTCATCGTCCTCACCGACGAGAAAATGGCCAAGTCCGTGGCCAACGCCCGCCAACTCAAAGCCAGGGAAACCGAACTGGCCTCGGCGTCCAAGGTATCGCTCGACAACCTGTTCGAGAAGATGGCCGAGCAAGACGTCAAGGAACTGCGGGTCATCCTCCGCGCCGATGTTCAGGGCACGCTCCAGGCCTTTGGCCAGGCGGCGGAAAACCTGTCGACCAAGGCGATCCGGGTGCGTTCCCTCCATGAGGGTACCGGCTCGATCACCGAAAACGACATCCATCTGGCTGCGGCCTCGGATGCGATCATTATCGGCTTCAATGTCCGCCCCACGGTCAAGGTGAAGGAACTGGCCGAACGCGAAGGGGTGGATGTCCGCTCCTACGACGTCATCTACCACGCCCTCGAGGATATCGAGAAGGCCATGGTGGGCATGTTGGAGCCGACCTTCGAGGAACGGGTCATCGGCACCGCCGATGTACGGGAGACTTTCCAGGTACCCAAGGTCGGGACCATTGCCGGCTGTTCGGTCATCGCCGGCAAGATCGAACGCAACGCCCGGGTGCGCGTGCTCCGCGAAGGGGTGGTGATCTACACCGGTCGCATCTCGTCGCTGCGGCGGTTCAAGGATGACGTCAAGGAGGTGCTGACCGGCTTTGAATGCGGTATCGGGGTCGAGCATTTCAACGACATCAAGATCGGCGACAACCTGGAGGCCTTTGTCCTCGATGAAGTCGAGGCCACCCTGTAAGCGGTTGGATCATGTCCATGGATTTCGATTTCAAGCTTCCCGGACTGGGCCGGCCGGAAAGTTCCCGGCCCAAGCGGGTGGCCGAGGCGATCAAGAACGAGTTGACCATCCTGTTGCTGCAGCAGGTGGCCGATCCACGGCTTTCCGGGGTCCTGGTTTCCCGGGTGGTGGTGACACCTGATCTCAAGCAGGCCAAGGTCTATTTCACCGTCCCGGCCGGCAAGGACAGTGGTCCGGCGCTCAAGGGCATGCATCGCGCCAAGGGATTCTTCCGCAGCCACCTGGCCAAGACCCTCAACCTGCGCTATACTCCCGAGCTGCTCTTTTATTACGACAACCTCAACGAAGAGGCGGAACGGATCGACAGCCTGTTCCGCCAGATCGAGGACGAACGAAAGCATGAGCAGTCCTGACCCGTCTATTGTCGCGACTGTCCGCAGCAAGGGACATGTCCTGCTCGCCACCCACTTCAATCCCGACGGCGACGCCCTAGGCTCGCTGCTCGGTCTGGCCGATGTCCTGGAAGGATTGGGCAAGCGGGTGTTGCGTTACCTCGAGGAACCGGTGTCCCACCTCTACCGTTTTCTTCCCGGCTGCGGCCAAATTCAAACCGACATGGCCAAGGTCAAGGAGTTTGCCGCCATGGCCGGTGACGACCTGCTCACCATTTGCCTGGACTGCGGCGAGGAAAAACGGTTGGGCCGCCATCATGGGGAGTTGACCGCCTGCCGGCCCCTGATCGTGATCGATCATCACCAGGGCAACAACGGCTTTGGGGACGGGGCATGGATCGAGCCGCATCGTTCCTCCACCGGCGAGATGATCTTTGACCTGGCCATGGCCCTGGGCGCGGAGGTATCCGCCAGGGCGGCCGAGTGCCTGTATGCGGCCATCAACACCGATACCGGCTCGTTCCGCTACGAATCCACCAGCAGCCACACCTTTGCGGTGGCCAGCGAACTGGTGCGGCGCGGTGTGCGGCCGGAAACCGTCGCCACCAATTTGTACGACAACTACACCCTGGGTCGGTTGCGGTTGATGCAGGAGGTGCTGGCCACCTTGGAGATGCATGAGCGCGATCGCATCGCCATCATCCGAGTGACCCAGAAGATGCTGGAACGCACCTACACCACCATGCTTGACACCGAATATTTCATCAATTTTCCCCGAGCAGTCACTTCGGTGCGGGTCGCGGTGTTTCTCAAGGAAATCGAACCGAACCATGTGTCCGTCAGTCTCCGGGCCAAGGGTCAGTGCGACGTGGCGGTGATTGCCAATCATTTCGGCGGTGGCGGCCACCGCAATGCCAGCGGCTTCCGTGTCAAGGGCCAGAACTTGGATGCGGTGCGCGACGCCCTGCTGCCGCTGCTTTGCCGAGAGATGCAGATCTGATCCATGGGGCGTTCACCTTCGGTTGGTTGTCACGACCTGCCATGGAGCGACGGGGTCTTTTTTGTGGACAAACCCGCAGGCCTCACCTCCTTCGCCATAGTCCGCCGCATTCGCTGGCTGCTCGGCATCAAAAAGGTCGGCCATGCCGGCACCCTTGATCCTTTTGCCACCGGCCTGTTGATTGTTTGTGTGGGCCGCCCCGCCACCCGCTGCATCGATTCGTTCATGGGAGGGCGAAAAACCTATCAGGCCCGGTTACAGTTGGGCGTGGAAACCGAGACCCAGGATCCAGAAGGCGCGATCACCCGTACCGCGCCGGTGCCGGAATGGGATCGACCGAGCCTGGTCGCCTGCCTGCGACAACACGTCGGTCCGCAACTGCAGGCACCGCCTCCCTATTCGGCGGCCAAGCACAAGGGCAAACCCCTCTATGCCTATGCCCGCCAGGGAGTGCGTATCGAGAAGGAAGCGAAGCCGATCGAAATTCTTTCCCTGACCCTTGACCACTACGACGCCCAACTCCATCAGCTCGATCTGACAGTCACCTGCAGCCCAGGTACCTATGTGCGGGTACTGGCGGCCGACATTGGCAGGTCGCTTGGCTGTGGGGCCCATCTGATCGGCCTTCGTCGGACAGCCAGCGGCCCGTTTGTGGTGGGCGATTCCCTGTCCGGGGCAGAGCTGTTTACCGAGGAGGGATTGGCGGTGCTGCAGGCTGCCCGGCGCGGCATCGAGGAGACGGTTGACATCGTTGCCCCCAGGGCTATTTAAGCTTGCCATGGTCAATTGCCGTCGAGTATAGAAGTGAAAGTCGTTCCCCTGCGTCGTCCCTCTGACGCGGGATAAGGGACAATTGAATCCAGACTCCAGAGAGGCTGAGGGATGTGCTTTTCTGGCAGCAGAAGGACTATGTGGAGGTGCGCCATGGCGCAGACAACAGAAAAGAAAAAGGAAATCATCGAAAAATTCAAAACCCATGAGACCGACACCGGTTCCTGCGAGGTGCAAATTGCCCTCTTGACCGAGCGTATTCTCTATCTCACCGAGCATTTCAAGACCCATGCCAAGGATCACCATTCCCGTCGCGGTCTGTTGAAGCTCGTTGGCCAGCGGCGTAACCTGCTCAAGTATCTGCAGAAAAAGGATGTGACCAAGTACCGGACACTGATCCAGCAGTTGGGTATCCGCAAGTAAAAAATCGTTTTCGGGTGGCGGACAGCCTGTCCGCCACCCGCTTTTTCCCACGATGTGGCTGCACTGCGGCAGCGGGAAAGTCATAAAGACACAAAGGACACAGAGAGAATTTTGGCAAAGGGTGGAGATTGTCGCTGCATCCTTTGTGCCTTTGTGACGGAATTGAGCCGCACCGGTCCCATCGCTTCCCCTCAATGCACATTCCGGAATGACCGGAACAGGAGTATTCATGATCCATACAGTTGAAACAGAAATCGGCGGACGAACCATCGCCTTTGAAACGGGCAAGATGGCCAAGCAGGCCAATGGCTCGGTGGTGGTATCCAGCGGCGACACCAAGGTACTGGTCACGGTGGTGGCCGAAAGCGAATCCAAGGACATGGGCTTCCTGCCCCTGACCATCGAATACCAGGAGCGCATGTATGCCGCCGGTCGTATCCCCGGCAGCTATTTCCGGCGGGAGATCGGCCGTCCGAGTGAAAAGGAGGTTTTGACCTGCCGCTTGATCGACCGCCCCCTGCGGCCGCTCTTTCCCGACGGGTATTCCTGCGAGACCCAGCTGATCGCCACCGTCTTTTCGGCCGATCAGGAGTTTGATCCCGACATCCTGGCCATGAACGGCGCCTCCATGGCCCTGATGCTGTCCGACATCCCCTTTGCCGGTCCGGTGGCCGCGGCCCGGGTGGGCTATGTCGACGGCCAATACGTGCTCAATCCGAGCAAGAAGCAGTTGGAGAAATCGCAGATCAACCTGGTGGTGGCCGGTACCCGCTCAGCCGTGGTCATGGTCGAGGGCAAGGCCTCAGAGATGGCCGAAGACACGGTGCTCGAAGCCATCTTCTTCGCCCATGCCGGTATCCAGCCGCTGATCGATCTTCAAATCAATCTCCGCGAGCAGGCCGGCAAGGCCAAACGCGAGGTGGTGGCGCCGACCGTCAATCAGGCCCTCAAGGAGAAGGTCGAGGCCGTCGCCGCCAGTGGCATGGACGAGGTGGTGACCACCGCCGAGAAGATGGCCCGCGCCGCGCGCTATTCCAAGCTGAAAGAAGAGGTCCTGGCCCAGATCGATCCCGAGCTGTACCAGCAGCCCTCGGAGGTCACAGAACTGCTGAGCGGCTACAAGAAACAGGTGATGCGCGATCGCATTGTCGGCAAGGGCATGCGTCTGGACGGTCGCTCCTTTGAGGATGTGCGACCGATCAGCTGCGAAGTCGGCATCCTGCCTCGGGCCCACGGCTCGGCCCTGTTCACCCGTGGCGAAACCCAGGCCCTGGTCATCTGCACCCTGGGCAGCGAACGCGACGAGCAGCACCTGGAGGGTTTGGGAGGCGACGTCTACCGCCGCTTCATGCTCCATTACAACTTCCCGCCCTTCTGCGTCGGCGAAGTCCGTCCGTTGCGTGGTCCAAGCCGTCGGGATATCGGGCACGGGACCCTGGCCCGGCGTGGCATCGAGGCGGTGCTGCCAGCCAACGACAGTTTCCCCTACACCCTGCGGGTGGTCTCCGAGGTGTTGGAGTCCAACGGTTCATCCTCCATGGCCACCGTCTGCGGCGGCAGCCTGGCCCTGATGGACGCCGGCGTGCCGGTCAAGGCGCCGGTTTCCGGTGTGGCCATGGGCTTGATCAAGGAAGGCGACCAGGTGGTGGTGCTGACCGATATTCTCGGCGATGAGGATCATCTGGGCGACATGGACTTCAAGGTGGTCGGCACCCGTCAGGGTATCACCGGCCTGCAGATGGACATCAAGATCGAGGGTGTGGACCGCGGGATCATGAACCAAGCCCTGGCCCAGGCCAAGAAAGGCAGAATCCACATCCTGGAGAAGATGGAGGGAGCCCTCAGCTCGCCGCGTACCGTGGTGTCCGAGCATGCGCCCAAGTATGTGACCCTCAAGATCCACCCGGACAAAATTCGTGACATCATCGGCCCCGGCGGCAAGGTGATCCGCGAGATGACCACCGAATTCGACTCCAAGATCGATGTCGAGGACGACGGCACGGTCAAAATCTTCAGCAACAGCAGCGAATCGGCCAATGCCCTGATCAAGCGCATTCAGCAGATTACCGCCGTGCCCGAGGTCGGCGCGATCTACGAGGGCGAGGTGCGCACCATCAAGGAATTCGGCGCCTTTGTCCAGATCCTGCCCGGGACCGACGGCATGGTCCACATCTCCGAACTGGCCAACGACCGGGTCAAGAAGGTTACCGACGTGGTCAAGGAAGGGGATATCATCAAGGTCAAGGTGATCGATATCGACAACCGCGGCCGTATTCGCCTGAGCCGCAAGGCCGCTCTGGCAGAAGGCGAGGAATAATTCGACCAGGCGTGATGGCCTGATGTGCGAGCCGGTTGCCGTGCAAGCGGCGCCGGCTTTTTTTTTGCAGAGGATGAAAGGTGCAGAGGATGGAACACATACTGCCGGCAACGATCCGCGTTGCCTTTACCTGGCTGCATCCGGAGCGGACGGCAGGGCTGACACTCCCCGCCTATGAAAGCGAATTGGCGGCCGGCATGGATGTGGGAGCCGCGATCGATCAGCCGATGGTGCTGCAACCGGGCGACATCGGCCTGGTGCCCTGCGGCTTTGCCGTGGCCATTCCGCCAGGCTACGAGATCCAGGTCCGTCCGCGCTCGGGATTGGCGGTCAAGCATGGCATCACCGTGGTCAATGCCCCTGGAACCATCGATGCCGACTATCGGGGCGAGGTCAAGGTCGGCCTGATCAACTTGGGCCAACACCCCTACACGGTGCGGCGGGGGGATCGAATCGCCCAGCTGATCCTGGCACCGGTGGCGCGGACCGAGTGGCGGCTGGTAACGGCGCTTGACCAGACAACCCGTGGCTGCGGCGGATTCGGCCATACAGGTGTGCAGGGCACTGATCGTTCTCACTCTGGCCAGGACGACCGGTGAGATTTTCCGTCCTTGGCAGCGGCAGCAAGGGGAACTGCACCTTGGTCGAGGCCGGCACGACCCGGTTGCTGATCGACAACGGCTTCTCCGGCAAGGAACTGATTGCCCGCCTGCACAGCATCGATGTGCGGCCGGAAACCCTCACTGCCATCGTGGTCACCCACGAGCATGACGACCATGTCAAGGGGATCGGCGTGGTATCCCGCCGGTTCAACCTGCCGGTCTACGCCAATGCCGCCACGCACCGCGCCGCGGAACAACGTGTCGGCCAGGTGCGCGAACGGCATGAATTCGGCACCGGCGAATCCTTCACGATCAATGACCTCCATATCCACCCCTTTGCCGTGTCCCACGACACCGCCGATCCGGTGGGCTTTGTGGTCAGCGACGGGCGGAGCGCCCTCGGCTATTGCACCGACACTGGAACCATCACACGGCTGATCCGCCATCACCTGCGCAACTGCCGGGCCCTGGTCCTTGAAGCCAACCATGACCTGCAGATGCTCCAACAGGGCCCCTATCCCTTTCCCCTCAAACAGCGGGTCCTGTCCATACAGGGACATCTGGCCAACAACGATTCGCTGGAGTTTGCCGGCTGCTTGATCAATGAACGGTTGCGCGCCCTGGTCCTTGCCCACCTCAGCGAAATCAATAACGACCCGAATCTGGTGCGTGCCGAGGCACGTCGCCGCCTGCCCACCGGGGAAGGGGTTCAGGTGTTCGTGGCCGAGCAGTGGCGGGCCGGCCCCGTGCTGGAGATCGAACCATAAGCGCTGTCGGTCGCTGTTCCGCCTTTGCCGCCCCATAACCGGAGGTTGCCTTCTTGCTGTTTAAAAACCGCAACAGTCTTGCCAGTCGGCTCACCTTTCAGGTCATTGTCCTCAGTTCCCTGGTGACCGTGTTGTCCACCGCCCTCCAGCTGTACCTCGACTACCGCCAGGACGTTCGCAGCATCTATCTTTTTTTCGACTCGATCAAGGAAACCAGCCTGCGCCCCCTGGAGGAGAGCGTCTGGATTCTTGATGATCTGCAGGTCAATCTCCAGCTCGAGGGCCTGATCAAGCGTCAGGATATCGTATATGCGGCGGTGGAGATGGACCAACGGATCACCTGGTCCAAGGGCATGCCGGTGCGCCAGGACAACATCACCCAATCCTTTCCCCTTGTCCATCCGGTACGCAACGGCTTTGAAGAGATCGGCACGCTCCACGTGATGGCCTCGCTGGAAGCAATTTATCATCGGCTGCTGCGCCGGATCACTATCTTGCTGGCCAGTAACGCGGTCAAAACCTTTCTCGTGGCAGGATTCATCCTTCTGTTGTTCAAGAAAAACATCACCGACCATCTGGAACGGATGGCCGACCATGTCCAGCAGATCGACATCCAGCAGCAGGAGCCGCAGCCGCTGCGGCTCAACCGCACCAATCCTCGCACCTCAGATGAACTGGACCTGGTCAGCGAGGCCCTCAACGGGTTGTGCCAGGGTGGCTATCAGGCCTATCGGGACCTCCGTATTCAGGAACAGCGCCTTCGCCTGCTGTTCGATGCCACCGAGGAAGCGATTTTCGGGGTCGATCCCCAGGGGCGGTGTACCTTTATCAACCGGGTGGCCAACGACATTCTTTCCAGTACCAAGGGGCAATCGCTGTTGGGACGGGATCTTCTGGCCATGCTGGCCAGCCACGATCAACCCCCGTCCTCCAGTCTGCTGGGCAGGCAGGTGCAAACAACCATCGAAGAACGCCGGGTGCTGTTCACCGATGAACTGCCGCTGGTTCTTTCCGACGGCTTGATCATGCTGATATCGCTCCGTTCCTATCCGGTGGTCGAGCAGCAACGGTGCACCGGCGCGGTGGTCTTTTTTGCCGACATCAGCCGGCAGCAGAAGCTGGAACAGGAAAAACAACTATTTACCCGAATCATTCGCCAGGCCCCGGCCCTGATCCTGGTGGTCAATGCCGACGGGGTCATTGAATACGTCAATTCCATCTTTGAGCAGATCTTCGGTTTTGAGGCGCAGACCCTGGCAGGCACCCTGGCCCAGGACAGCTTCAAATCACTGGACATAACACCGCAGATGGGACGGGTGCGCAACAAGATCGCCAATGGCGAGACCTGGGTCGGAACCTTCACCGGCAAGACCATGGATGGGCGGAAGATCGTTCTTGACGCCACGGTCTTTCCCATTTTCGACCGCCGCGGACAGCTGACCAACATCGTGGCCATGGGCCGCGACATCACCCGAGAGCAGCAGCTCACCGAGCAGTTGCACCACATCCAGAAAATGGAGGCCATCGGCAAACTTGCCGCTTCCATTGCCCATGAATTCGGCAATCCGCTGCTGGGAATCCGCTTTGCCCTGCGCGATGTGCAGCAACGGGCCCAACTGGAACAAGACGATGCCCATCTCCTCCAGTTGGCGGAAAGCGAATGCGATCGCATGCGCAAATTGATCCGTGATTTGCAGCAATTCAACCGCCCCTCCAGCGGGCGGAAAGTCGAATTTGATCCCCATCGGATTCTCGAGGAGATCATGGCTCTGCACCACAATCTCCTGACCAAGAAAAAAATCACCGTGATACGGGACTACGAACCGCGGCCCATCCGGCTGCATGCAGTGGAAGATCAGATGCGTCAAGTGTTGATCAATCTGATCCTCAATGCCACCGACGCCATGGAAACGGCGGGCGGCACCCTGACCCTGCGGACGCGGCTGGCCGGTGGAGAGGTGGTGATTTGCGTCGAGGACAGCGGAGGCGGCATTGCCGAAGAGCATTTGCAGCGGATTTTCGAACCCTTTTTCACCACCAAGGCGGCGGTGGAGGGCACTGGACTGGGCCTGGCGGTTTCCTACGGCATTGTCCGCGGCCACGGCGGCGACATAACGGTTCAGTCCCGGCCGGGGCAAACGGTGTTCACCGTCACCCTGCCCGCCAGGGCAATGCCGGCGGCCACGGGTGTGGCCCCACTGGTCGGGGCGACTTCAGCCGCGCGGGTGGAAACGTCGATGCGTTGACTTGAGCCGGTCGGCATCGACATGGGTATAGATTTGGGTGGTGGCAATGTCGCTGTGGCCGAGCATCATCTGTACCGAACGGAGGTCAGCGCCACCGGCCACTAGATGGGTGGCAAAGGAGTGGCGCAGCACGTGCGGGCTGATCGCCTTGCGGATGCCGGCAATCAGGGCGATCTCGCGGACGATCTGCCAGAAGCGGTGACGGGTCATGGCTTCCCCCCGGTTGGAGCAGAAGAGCAGCGGGCTGCCCTTCCCCTTCAGCAGCAACGGCCGGACCCGTTCGATATAGTCGCGGAGAATTGTTCCGGCTACGGCTGAAAAGGGGACGATACGCTCCTTGTTGCCCTTGCCGAGGATGCGCAGATGACCGGTGTGCAGGTTACAGCCGTTCACCGGCAGGTTGACCAGTTCAGAGACACGCAGCCCGGAAGCGTAGAGCAAATGGAGCATGGCATGGTTGCGTATCGCCAGGGGGGTCGGGGGCGAGGGGGGGCGGAGCAGGGCGTCAACCTCGGCAATGGTCAGCACCTTGGGCAGGCTGCGGCCGATTTTCGGCGCATCGATTTCGGCGAGGGGATTGCCGGCAAGCACTCCCCGGTCCTGAAGAAAACGAAAAAAGGCACGCAGGGCGGCCAAGCGGCGGGCATTGGAACGGGCACCGATCCGCCGCTGGTGGCAGTACTGAAAAAACTGCTGCACATGCTCCTTGTCAATCCTCTCGATCAGGATGGCGTCGGCGTCGGAGAAAAAACGGAAAAAAAATTCAAGATCGGCCTGATACGCGGCCACGGTGTTCCTGGCAAGCCGTCGCTGCAGGGTCAGGTGCTGCAGGAACAGCTGCAGGTGCTGGTTGTAGTCATTGGCTGGCGTGGGGGTGAGCGGCAGCAAGGGCAGCGTGCAAATAAACGCCCCGCAGGGTGAACCGGCGGGGCGAGCAGATCAAACCCGACTTCTCATCCGGTTGAACTTGCGAAGTTTACGCAGGGCTTCCGCTGCTTTGCGGCGTTTTTTAACGCTGGGTTTTTCGTAGTATTCACGCCGTTTCAGCTCTCGTTTGATACCGTCGATCTGCAGTTTCTTCTTCAGCTGCCTGATCGCGTATTCAAGGTCACCTCTGACATCTACTTCGATCATAATTGCATCACTTCCTTTGGTGGTTGGCCGGAGCCATTAATAAGAGTGGGATTAAAAACGGGTTAAGATAGCCGCTTCGCCGCTCCTTGTCAAATCAAACGATTGAATCTCAGCCATTTTCACCATGCGGGCGGCCCCGGCTGACCACGAAAAACCGCCACCTGCGTGCATGCCGGGCGTATGGCCCGCTGCCCATCCCTGCCCGGCCTTTTGATTGTTTTTCTCTGCCATGATGGTACCATAGGGTCCACTGTTTTCTCAGGGCAGGGAACCCTATGCACTCAAGGAGGTTGACCATGGCGAAGATTCGATTGGCACTGATTGCCGGCGGAACATCAGATGAACGGGAGGTGTCGCTGCGCGGCGCAGCCGGAGTGGAACAGGCGCTCGATCCCGACAAATACGAAGTGGTGCGCTACGACCCGGCGACCGATCTGGCCAAGATCGCGGCCGACGCCGCGCACATTGATGTGGCCTTTCTGCTCCTGCATGGCGTGCATGGCGAGGATGGGACCATCCAGGGGTTTCTCGATCTGCTCGGCATTCCCTATCAGGGGGCCGGGGTGCTCGGCAGCGCCCTGGCCATGGACAAGCATCTGGCCAAGACCATGTACAAGCTCCATGGTCTGCCGGTGGCGCCGTGGGTGATGGTGGAAGCGGGCGATCTCGCCGACACCCGTCGGATCGTCACCGAGGTGGGACTGCCCTGCGTGGTCAAGCCGGTGCGCCAGGGTTCGTCCATCGGCATGTCGATCGTGCGCGAGAAGGAACAGCTGCCAGCGGCCCTCCGTCTGGCCCTGCGCCACGACAACGAGGTCATGGTCGAGGCCTACATCAAGGGTCGGGAACTGACCGCCGGAGTGCTGGGCAACGCCGAGCTGACCGCCCTGCCGCTGATCGAGATCATCCCCGACGCCCGCTACGAGTTTTTCGATTACGAGGCCAAGTATCAGCCCGGCGCGAGCAAGGAGATTTGTCCGGCTCCGGTGAGCGACGAGGTGCGGCAAAAAGCCCAGGCCTATGCCATGGAGGCCCACCGCAGTCTGCAACTACGCGGCTACAGCCGCACCGACATGATCCTTGCCGGTGACGAATTGTATCTTTTGGAAACCAATACCATTCCGGGCATGACTCCCACGAGCCTGCTGCCCCAGGCAGCCGCCGAGGCGGGTATTCCCTTCGCCGCCCTGCTCGACCGGCTGGTTGCTCTGGCCTTGGAAAAACCGGCCCGCCTGGCGGGTTGACAGCAACAGCCGCCCCGGAAAGCCTCCAGGGCGGCCAGCGTTTAGAAGCGGGTGTTGAAGTAGGGTTCCAGCACCGAAGGCAGGCGGACCGTGCCGTCGGCCTGCTGGTAGTTCTCGAGAATGGCCAGCAGGGTGCGGCCCACCGCCAGGCCCGAGCCATTGAGGGTGTGGACCAGGCGACTCTTTTTTTCGCCCTTGGCCCGGTAGCGGATGCCCGCCCGCCGCGCCTGGAAATCAAGGAAGTTGGAGCAGGAAGAAATTTCGCGGTAACAGTTCTGCCCCGGCAGCCAAACCTCGATGTCGTAGGTCTTGGCCGCGGAGAAGCCCAGGTCGCCGGTACAAAGGGTGATCACCCGGTAGGGCAGCTCCAGCAGTTGCAGCGCCGCCTCGGCATCGGCCAGCAAGCTTTCCAACTCCTCCCAGGAGGTTTCCGGGGCGGTGAATTTGACCAGCTCGACCTTTTCGAACTGGTGCTGGCGGATGAGTCCCCGGGTGTCCTTGCCGTAGGAACCGGCCTCGGAGCGAAAACAGGGGGTGTAGGCGGTGTACTTCAGCGGCAGCTCCGCGCCGTCGATGGTTTCGCCGGCGTGAATGTTGGTCACCGGGACCTCGGCGGTGGGAATCAACCACAGATCCCAACCTTCGAGTTTGAACAGGTCTTCCTTGAACTTGGGCAGCTGGCCGGTGCCGGTCATGGCTTTGGAATTGACCATGAACGGCGGCAGCACCTCGGTATAGCCGTGGCGTTGGGTATGGAGATCAAGGAAGAAATTGACCAGGGCCCGCGACAGACGGGAGCCGAAGCCCTTGAGCAGGGAAAAGCGGGCTCCGGCAAGGCGGGAAGCGGTGTCAAAGTCGAGGATGCCGAGTTGCTCGCCAATCTCCCAATGCGGCCGCGGCGGAAAGGCAAACGTGGGAATCTCGCCCCACCGTTTGATCTCGATGTTGTCCTGTTCGTCCCGTCCCTGAGGCACCGAATCGTCGCACAGGTTGGGGATGGACATGACAATATCCTGCAATTCCTCCTCAATTCCGGCAAGGACGACATCCAGTTCCTTGATTCGATCGGACACCGCCCGCATCTCGACAATCAGCGGTTCCGCCTCGTCATTGCGGCCCGACTGCTTGAAACCGGCAATGGTTTTAGAAACCGTGTTGCGCTGATTTTTCAGCCCCTCGACCTCGGCCAAGGTGGCTAATCTTCGCCTGTCGGTTTCGGCAAAGCGGTCGATGAGTTGGGGGTCAACTCCGCGCAGGAGGCTTTTCGATCGGACCAGGTCCAGGTTTTCCCTGACAAAACGTAATTCAAGCATGACGATGCACGTGGGAGAGTGGAAGGGGTTGGAGTGAAAGTCATTCAAAATCCGGCGGATACTCGCCGGTTCCCCCGCTTTTATCACGGCCTCCGGGGAAACGCAACGGGTATTCAATTGCTTTTATCCGTCTGTTTTGCTACTTTTTTCCTGTTTTTTTCCCAGCTCCCAACAATCCAGCTTGCTTCTCCCGATCCCATGGCCGAGCCGCTCAAATCGTTTGCCCTCTTTCTGCTTGAACTCCGCAGTTCATTGAAAATACTTGGAATATCTATCGCGGCCGTCACTTTGCCAGCCTTTTTCCTTGCCGGACGCCTGCTCGCTGTCTTTCAGGAGCATCTCGGGGAGAAGCTCTATTTTTTTTCCGTGGCCGGCCCTTTCCTGGCCCATGTCAAACTGGGCTTTTTTGCCGCCCTCTATGTCCTCATGCCGCTGTGCATGCATGTCCTGTGGAAGGCGGCCGGCAAACCGTTCGGCGTCACCGGCACGAAACTCCTATGGTTCGTCATCGCCACCTGTATCCTTTTTTACAGCGGCACTGTTTTCTGTTATATGGTGACCCTGCCCTTTGGCATTCAGTTTTTGCTCAGCTTTCAGTCGCAGGACCTGCAGGCGGTCATTTCCATCAGCCGTTTCGTCAACTTCGTGACCCTGTTCATCCTGGGATTTGGCCTGGTATTTGAACTGCCGGTGTTCATGATCTTCAGCGCCCAGGTGGGAGCGATTTCCCGAGCCGCCTTTGCCCGCAACCGTCGTTATGCGGTGCTGGTGATCGCCATCCTCGCGGCCCTGCTCACGCCCACGCCGGATCTGGTCAACATGGGCTTGATGGGGCTGCCGCTCTATCTGCTGTATGAATCGGGGATCTTGCTGATCGGCTGGCTTGGGCTGGACAAGGGCGGTACCGGCGCAAGCGGGGCTCGTCCGCCCGCCCTGCCTCAATGAATGCGGACTCCACGAACGGCCCCGGAGGCATGCGAGGTACCCATGAGCGCGAGGGCAGGCAAGTTCAATGGTTCAGGCAGGTAAAGCGGTTCATTGCATCGAGGTTCCATGGCAATACGTAACAAAGAGGACGACAAGCGGCACGACAGACGGATACTGTGGATTCTAGGCGCGGTGGTGGTATTTTTTTCCCTGCTGTGGATACTGTTCGCTCCAGGACGCGGTTTTTTCCATTACCGCAAGCTGCAACAGGAAATCGTCACCCTGACCCAGGAAAATGCCCGACTCGAGGCCAAGAACATAGAACTTTCCGAGGATATCAAGCGGTTGCAATCAGACGACACCTACCTGGAAGAGGTGGCGCGCAAAAAGCACGGTCTGCTGAAAAAAAATGAAACGGTTTATGAGTTCGAGACGCCGAAAAAAAAGCAATGACCATGTCGGTGCCCGGCGGCCGCGCCGATCCGAGCGAGATCACGCGCCAGCCACAGGGAGGGGATGTGCCCTCTGAAGAAACCGCAACCGACCGTCACGGCACGCCCGACCGCGCCGCCCTCCTGGCCTTGGGAGAGGGGGTGCGCACCTTGCTGCGGCTGCATCAGCAGATGGGCATCAGCCATTACCCGCTGACACCCGGCTTGGGGACGTTTGTCCGCGCCAAACAGGCGCGGCCCAACGAGCAGAAAAAGCGCATGCGGCCACCAGCGCCGACCGCAGCCCCGGTGGGCAAGAAAACGGCACCCGCCGCCACGGCGACGGCAGGCCAACCGCCGCCAACAGAAAGCGACCGACTCTCGGTGTTGCGGCGTGACATCGAAGTCTGCCGCCTCTGCCCGCTCGCCGCTGACCGGTGGGGCGTAGTGTTTGCCGCCGGCACCGCCCCTGCCCGCCTGCTGGTTATCGGCGGCCATTCGCGGCAAGAGGGGGAATATTCTCCGACCATCCTCTTTGGCGGCCAGGAGGATGTGATGTTGTGGAACATGATGCGCGCGATCGGCCTGGGTAGCGGCGATATCGTTGTGACCAATGCCATCAAATGCTGCCCCAAAGCCGACCTGCCGCCGGAGAGTCTCCACGCCTGCACCGTTCACCTGCGCCGGGAAATAGCCCTGGTGCAGCCACGGGTCATCCTGGCCATGGGCGAGGAGGCGGCGCACGCCGTGCTCGGGACCGGCGAGCCGATCTCCCGCCTGCGCGGCCGGTTCCACGCTGCCCGCCAGGACGACGCCAATGGCGTTCCCATCCCGGTCATGGTCACTTTCCATCCCCGCTTTCTCCTCGCGCAGCCGGCGATGAAACAAGCCGCCTGGCAGGATCTGCAGATGATCCAGCGGCGTCTGTCCACAGACGTCCAGGAGGAGGGCACCGGCCGCACATAGCACCGAGGCAGGGGGCGGCTTGGCGTGCATCGTCCCCTCACCTCTTCCTTTCTCACTGTTTCTTCAGGAGGACTCGATGGCTGTTCATGAAATTTCTCATCCGCTGGTTCGTCACAAACTGGGCCTTCTGCGCGAGAAAAATATATCCACCAAGGATTTCCGCGATCTGGCCTCCGAGGTCGGCATGCTGCTTGCTTACGAGGCCACCCGCAACCTGCCCACGGAAAAAGTGACCATTGATACCTGGTCGGGGCCGACCACCGTGGACCGCATCAAGGGCAAGAAGATCACCATCGTTCCCATTCTCCGCGCCGGCTTGGGCATGATGGACGGGGTGCTCAAGGCCCTGCCCAACGCCAAGGTATCCGTGGTCGGCCTGTATCGTGACGAACAGACGCTGCAGCCGGTGACCTATTTTAAAAAACTGGTCAAGGACATCGACCAGCGCCAAGCCTTGATCCTGGACCCCATGCTGGCCACCGGCGGTACCCTGGTGGCGACCATCGACATGCTCAAACAGGCTGGCTGCCGGGATATCATCGGCATCTTCCTGGTGGCAGCACCCGAAGGGATCGACAGGCTCCGGGCCAGCCACCCGGAGGTTGACATTTATGTGGCCGCGGTGGATGAACGCTTGAATGCCGATGGCTATATCCTGCCGGGTCTGGGCGATGCCGGCGACAAGATCTTCGGCACCAAATAGTCGCCGCGTTTGCCGGCGGCGCACTTGCCGCCCGGAGATGCAATCGAGCCGCTTGGCTCAGGATCGGGCTTTGCCGGTGACGAACAGCTCGAAGAGCTTTTCAAAGACAAAGGGAATGGCCGAGGCCTGGGCGTTGGCCGACCCGGCATAGGCCTTGGTCAGCTCAAAGGCGCGCTCAAAGGCCTCTTCGAAATCCGAGGCGGTGTTTTTCTTGACGATGTTGATCAGTTCTTCGGCCAAAAAATCTTCCATGAAATCACCACTGCATGTGCGCTGTTGCCAGGTGCCGAACGAATCTTGCCGCACGGGTCGCAAACGAGATGCGGACCGCAGCACCCGATGGGGTGCCGCCATGATAGGCGGGAATGGGCCGTTGGCCAAGTTTTTTTTCCCGCCCCCGCGCCGCCAAACCGGTCGCCGGCACGCAGCGAACCCGCGCCGGGAACCGTTGTTGTGGACCGTTATTCGCGCAGCAACACTGGACTGCAGAGATGTCGCGGCTCAGGGGCCATTCGGTCGCAGGTGGCGCACCGATACCGCACCGCCAAGTCAGGGTCATGGCATGCCTGTCCTTGTCCCTTTTTGTCCCTGCCGGTGCAGTCCCCCGTGGAGGAACCCTCGCAGGGGCTGCACAGATGGCCCGGCGACTCAGCCACCGCCCCACAGGTTGTACAGATACAACGCATGACCGCCTCCTTGAGTTGCAAAAATGGTCTGGTGGCAATGTTTGCATGGGATCGATGATGGTCAAGGGACAACGGGTGGTTGCCGTGACCGTGCCGGCGGTGGTTCAGCGCCATGGCCCATGGACGGCCGCCATCCGCTCCAAGAAATCGACTTGACGCTCAAGACCAGTCTCTGTACCCTGCACGCTGAATCCCCCTGCCACAGGAGCAGAACGACATGTCCGTGACAGGCTTCTTGCGGCCTTTTTTCCAACACTACCATGATTGAGCAGGCGCCCTACTCCTTCCTTCGTCGTTGTATCAGTGACCTTCTCAACGGTCTGAGCGATGGGTTGACCCATTTTTCCGGCGCCAGCCGAGCCGCGGTCATCTTTGCCTTGCGACCCGACAGCCCCATGCTGGTGTGCGATCCACAAAATCTCCTCAAAGGCCATGAACCGATCTTCAAGAGCCTCTATGTGGACAGCCAGAAATGGCGGGCCAACGACTTGGTTTCCCAGGATCGCAAGCGGTTCGCCGACATCATTCCGATCAAGAATTTGGGACTGGCTGGCCTGCTCTCCAACGGCGGCTATTCCGGCTCGGTCTTTTTTCAGCAATGGTTCACCGAGCACCACCCTGATCTCTGTTCCACCGGCCCGACCGAATGCTGGCTGGAGCACGCGGTGTGGCGGTTCTCTCACGACCTGGCCAACGATCAGGATTTGTACACCGGCATTTCCGGCTATTTCCTCAAGGAATACGCCACCCACGCGGTGCGCGACTATATCATTGATCAGATGAATCTGCTGCTCGGCTGGGACAGCCCGGTGCGCATTTATCCAGTGCTCGACGCGATCCTGTTGATTTCCGAAACCCGGGAGGAGGGGTCCTATCCCGAGGGCAGGTTGCTGGTGGTCGATCCCGACATGCTCGACCGACTTGATTTCCTGGTCAAATTTCAGGAAAGCGTCCGGCCCCAGCTGGTGAACAGCAAGCATGTGCGCAAACTGCTGCTCACCGTCGAGCGCTCGGGTCGCCACTTGGTCAGTGACGGCCGGGCCATCCTCGGCATCTGCGGCGATAGCCTGCCGCCCTTTTCCGTCTGCGCCGATTTCCGTGGCCGGCACGGCTTTCTGAAGATCAACCGTAACAAGGTGTGCAGTTTTGCCGATGGCCGGTTCAGTTCCACCACCTATCAGGCCAAGCTGGTCCATCTGGAAGAGTTGTTGCTTGAAACCGACCTGGACCGGTCGGTCAGCTATTTCCTGCTCAAGATCGTGGTCAGCCTGGTGCATCATTCCCAGCAACGCAAACACGGCTGCACGGTGGTCCTCGATCTCAACGCCCAGCCGGTGGCCATTTCCGGGCAGACCCTGGCGCCGCCGCTTGACCTGCGCAAGCCCTACATGCTGAAGATGGCCAAATCCCTGGCCAAGGTGGACGGAGCGCTGCATATCGGCGCGGACATGCACCTGCACGGCTTTGCCTGCCTGCTCGACGGCCGGACTTTCCCCGGAGAGGACCTGGCCAGGGGGGCACGCTACAACTCCGCCCTGCGCTTCACCGCCGAGCACGCCAACATCATCGTCGTGGTGGTTTCCTCGGACCGGCCGGTTTCAGTGATCCATCAAGGAGTCGATGTGCACGGCGTCTGCACCTGGAATCGAAAGGACGGGTGCGTGTACAACCTGGACCGGCTCGACTACTGGGTCGGCCTGTAACCGCCACAGGACAACGGTCCGGCCATTCCAGCCTTCATCGTCCAAACAGCTGCACCTCGGGTTGCCCCTGGGCGGCGTAGGCGGCGTCCAGCAGATCCCGCAGTTGGCTCTTACACGTCTTGAGCGGAGGCAGGGGGGGGAACGCGGGCAGCAGGGTCTCCGCTCCTTGCGGGGCGGTAATCCGCATCTTGTCCTCCAAAGCGCTGTCCCGCTGCGGGTTGAGGCCGCCGGCCATCGCTCCCGACTCGTGCATGGCGCCACTGTCCAGCCGCCGGAGAAACCCCATCATCGAGCCCAGATCGTTCTTGCGGTGAAAGACCTCGATCTCTTCGGCGATGGCCCTGCCCTCCGCGACCAGCCGCTTCAGGGTGGCGCCGTAGTGCTCCATCCCCTCGCAGAGGCGATTGTAGATATCAAAAAACAGGTTCTGAAAACGGGAGCGGCGGGTGAAGCCGTGCACCGCCTGGCCTCGGAACAGGCGCCGGCGGATCGAGGCCGACTGGAGCAGATACGGATCGAGAAAAATCGGGTCCCGCAGACCGGTCAGACGAAAAAAATCGTAAATCAGCGGCTCCCGGTTGAGAAGGATATAGAGCCGGACCAAATCGAAGCCGACCTCGTTTTCCAACTGTCGGAACGCATCGAGAACATGCTGGTCATATTCCCGGCTGTCGTCCTCGATCATTTTGCGAAAGCCGAAATACCGGTCGGCAATCTCTTTCTTGATCTCCAGGGAAAGCATTTCTTCCATATCGTGCATGCCCAACCTCACCTGCGTCTCTGTCCGACGAAAACATCAGGGGAGCACAAGCGCCGTCCGCGAGTCCGCGGCCGAGCCCCCATGCATTTCTCACTTGTACAAACGCATCATAAATGACAATGCTGAAAAAAGCTCCAGCGATGACGCTTGCGCCATCGACGGCGCTTGGCCTGTAACGCACCATCATCACTTCAAGGTTGTCCAGTTGAGTATGTCGTTGTCCTCTTCCCGCGAACAGATAAAAACCATGGTCAGGGATGCCGCCGATATCGTGCAGGTGATCGGCGAGCATGTCGAGCTCAAACGGTCCGGCAGCCGTTTCACCGGCCGTTGCCCTTTCCACAACGAAAAGACACCGTCCTTTTCCGTCAATCCTCAGGGCCAATTCTTTCACTGCTTCGGCTGCGGCGAGCATGGGGATGTGTTCTCCTTTGTGATGAAGTACCATCACATGGAATTTCCCGAGGCGCTCAAATTGCTGGCACGCAAGTTCGGCGTCGATCTGCCCGAGCGGCCGTTGAGTGAATCGGAACAGGCGCGATTGCGCCAGCTGGAAAAGCTGTATGAGGCCAACGAGACAGCGGTCCTCGTCTATCAACAGTGCCTGCGCCATCCCAAATGGGGAAAACCAGCCCGAGCCTATCTGGAACGGCGCGGCGTGCCAACAGCGGCGATCGAGCGCTACCGGCTCGGCTGTGCCCCGGATCCCGAACAGGCCGGCTGGAGCTATCTGACCGACCAACTGATGGCCAAGGGACTGACTCCGGAGACGCTTGCGCAGGCCGGACTCGCGGTACGCAAGGAGCAAGGGGGGCAGTATGATCGCTTCCGTTCGCGGATCATGTTTCCCATCGTCGACATGACCGGCCGGGTGGTGGCCTTTGGCGGCCGCATCCTCGGCGACGGTCAACCCAAATACATGAATTCCCCGGAAAGCCCCATCTTCGACAAAAGCCGCCTGCTCTTTGGTCTGCATCAGCACCGTGAGGCTATCCGCAAGGCGCGGCGCTGTCTGGTGGTCGAGGGCAATTTTGACCTGCTGCTGCTGTCGGTCCATGGCATCGACAACGTGGTGGCCCCCCTCGGAACGGCGCTTACCCGCAGCCATATCCATTCATTGCGCGGCTACAGCGACGAGGTGATCCTGCTGTTCGACGCCGATGCGGCCGGATTGAAGGCGGCCATGCGCAGCATCCCCTTTTTTCTGGCCGAGGGGGTCGAGGGCAGGGTTGCCCTGCTGCCTCCGGGACACGATCCAGACAGTTTTGTCCGCGAGGCTGGCGCGGAGGCGGTGGTCGAGCTGGTGGACGCAGCCCGGCCGCTGCCCGAATTCGCCTTTGATGCCCTGGTCCGCGAGCACGGCCTGACCCTGGCCGGCAAGAATCGGATTGTCAGCGAACTCAAGCGACTGCTGGCCGAAGCCGCCGATGCGGGGCAGCGGGAACTGATGATTGCCCATTTCAGTGAAAAGCTGGGACTTGCGCCCGGTTATTTCCAGGTGCCCTCAAAAGCCGCGGTTCCCCTGGCCAAACCTGCCCCCGCCCCCATCACCCCGCAATCGGCGAGCCTGTCGCGACAGGAAAAACAGGTGGTGGATTTCCTCATCCTCTACCCCGAATATCACGAAGAACTGCGGGCGGCTGGGCTGACCGCGCTGTTTCGCGACTCGACGGCGGCCTGGGTGATCGAATTGGTGGAGCATATCTCGGCGGCGGGTCCCAGCCAGCCCGAACAGCTGCTGACAACGATCGACAACGAAACCATCCGGGCCTACATCATTCAGCTCCTGACCCAGGTACCATCTGGCATCGAACCGGAATCCGATCATGCCCGGCGAACCTGTGACGAACTGCTCCAGTGGCTGCACCAGGAGCAACAACGTCGTGATGGCGCGGCCCTGCAGGAACAGATCAACCTGGCCCAACAGCACGGGAATGCGGAGCTGCTGATGGAACTGCTCCGGCGGAAACAGGAAATTGGAAAAAAAAGAACGGGATTTTGATTTAACCTGTTGAAAAAAGATACAAATCGGATTAATTCAAAAAATTGTATTTTGGATTGGTCTCCAAGATTGGCTTCATGCGGCCGCCCGAGTGTGTCGCCTGGATGACCGCTCCTTGTATTCATTTAATTTTCTTCTAATTTTACCTCTTGCTGTCGGAGGCTTCACGGATGATCCCTGGCACCGCCGGTTTAAAATTTTTGACGGCTTTCTTGAGGAGGAATAATGGACACGGAGCATGACATTCTGGACGACGATTTGGGGCCTGAAGGGTTTCCCGGTTCCAGTCGGCCGAGGTGGAACGGCGCACTTTCCGAGGTTGAAGATGACTGGGCGGTGCGCAACGGTATCGAGCGCCGATCCTCCTTCGACCGCCGTGCTGGCGAGGATCGTCGCAGCGGCGACCGCCGGGGCATGGGCAGCAGCATCGACCCCATGAATATCTATCTGCGTGAGATGGGGAACCAGCGACTGCTCAAGCACGAGGAGGAGATGGAACTGGCCCGCATGGTCGAGGAAGGGGAAACCCGCATTCAATCGGCGGTGCTGCGGCTGACGCTGGGCATCACCGCCCTCAACGATCTAGCGGAAAACCTGCTGCGCGGCAATGTGCGGATCAATTCCGTCATCCGGGGGCTTTCCGACAACGACGAGAAGGAACTGACCGCTATGCGCGACGCCTTTCTCGACCAGGTGGAAAAAGCCAACGAACTGGATGGCAAGCGGCGGGAGTTGTTCCTGGAGCTCAAAAAAACCGCGGGCAACGAGGCTAGGGAACGGCAGCTCGTCGATGAAATTCTCAAGGTGGGCGAGGCGATCTCGGCGCTGTTCCGCGACTACCGGATGTGCTCCAAAGGCATCCTCTCCGTGGCCGATGCAGTCAAGGAACTGGCGCAGAAATTCAACAAGGTCCGGGTGGTTGCCCGACAGCAGGAACTGCTGCTGGCGGCCCGCCATCATCAGCTGGACGATGAACAGGGCCAGATCCGACCGGCCGAGGTGGAGCAGCGCGTGACCCTGGAACTGGCCGAGACCATCGGCATCTCCTGGCCCGCGTTTATCGAGGTGCAACAGGAGATCGAAATCGGAAGGGAAACCGCCCGCCAGGCCAAGGAAACCCTGGTGCGGGCCAATTTGCGCCTGGTGATTTCGGTCTCGAAAAAATTCATGAACCGGGGCATGCAGCTGCCCGACCTGATCCAGGAAGGCAACATCGGCCTGATGAAGGCAGTGGAAAAATATGACTACAAACGCGGCTATAAATTTTCCACCTATGCGACCTGGTGGATTCGCCAGGCCGTGACCCGCGGAATTGCCGACCAGGGCCGGACCATCCGCCTGCCGGTGCACATGATCGAGACCATCAACCGCATGCTCCGCTTTTCCAAGGACTTTCAGCGCATCGAGAGCCGCGAGCCCACGCCCGAGGAGATGGCCAAGCAGCTGGGGACGGATGTGGAAAAAGTCCAGGTGGCCCTAAAAACCGCCAAGGACGCCATTTCGCTCGACGCGCCGGTGAATGACGAGGAAGACACCCTGCTTAGCGATTTCATCGAAGACCATGCCCATCCGGACCCGCAGGAGCATTCGATCACCGAAAGTCTCAAACGTTGCCTGTGCAAGGTCATGGGGTCGTTGACGCCACGGGAGGAAAAGGTGCTGCGCATGCGCTACGGGATTGAAATCGGCTGCGACCACACCCTGGAAGAGGTCGGCCAGTGTTTTGCCGTCACCCGGGAGCGCATCCGCCAGATCGAGGCCCAGGCCCTGAAAAAACTGCGACACCCGGCCAGGAGCCAGGATCTGCAAGCCTTTATCCAGGACTGAAGCGCCTTGCCCCTCTGCCCTGACGCCGAAGACTGGCTCACCCTTTCCTTGCTGCCCGGTTTAGGCTGCGTGCTGATCTGGCGCCTGGTGCGGCAGGCAGGCTCGCCGGGTGAAGCCTTGCGGCTGGGTGCCCGTCCTTCAGCCGTTCCCGGTATCGGCCCGCGCCTCCTGGCCCTGATGGCCGACAGCGCGCAGGTGGCCGTTGCCCGGCAGCTGGCGCAACGCGAGTTGGAGCGGATCGAGCGGCTGGGCATTTCCCTGCTGAGCCTGTACAGCCCCGATTACCCCGAACTCCTCCGCACCATCCCCGATCCGCCGGTTCTGCTCTACTGCCGGGGCGACCTGGCGATATTGCGCCAGCCGACTGTGGCCGTCATCGGCTCGCGGGCCGCCACCGACTACGGTCGGCGCATGGCGGCCCTCCTGGCGGCCGAGCTCGTTGCCCAGGACATCACCATCGTCTCCGGTGCCGCCTACGGCATCGATGCCGCGGCCCATCGCGGCGCGCTACGGGCTGGTGGCGCCACCGTCGCCGTCCTCGGCTGCGGCGTCGATGTGGTCTATCCGCGCGCCCACGCCGACCTGTTCCAGGAACTTGCCGCCCAGGGGCTGCTGCTTTCCGAATACCCCTTGGGTACACCGCCTGAAGGATTTCGTTTTCCGGCCCGCAACCGCATCATCAGCGGCTTGGCCAAGGGCGTGGTGGTGGTCGAGGCCACGGAAAAATCAGGCTCGTTGATCACCGCCCGCTTGGCCCTGGATCAGGGACGCGAAGTCTTCGCCGTGCCCGGCCGTATTGATTCGCCCAAAAGCTCCGGCACCCACCGGCTCATCCAGCAGGGCGCCCATCTGGTTCATGGGGCAACGGATATTGTCGAGGCCCTAGCCTGGGAAAGCGGCACCGGTCCGTGCGGCCTAGCCGAGAAAGCGGCCGCAACCGGTCCTTCCCCGCAGGTCAGTCCCGCGGAACAACACCTTCTCCTCTCCTTGGACGCCTATCCCCGGGACATCGACACCCTGGTCCGCATGACAGGCTTGCCCATTGTCGACCTTCACACCCTGCTCCTGCAACTGGAGCTCAAGGGTCTGATACGGCAATTGCCGGGGCAGCTCTACGAACGCCGGCTCATGGATTGATTTTTTCCTCTCCCGTCCCGCCTGAAATCTCGCTCTTTCCGCGAGGATTCTGGTATGATGCTTATTCAACCCTTCCACCAATCCCTTTCCATGGGAGCCCAGCCTCCCGCCAAGGAGAACCAGCGTATGCGCTCCACGATGATTGCGCCCTCGATCCTCTCCGCCGATTTTTCCCGCCTGGGCGACGAGATCAGGGCCGTAGAGGCCGCCGGCGCCGACGTGATCCACGTTGATGTCATGGACGGCCATTTTGTACCGAACATCACCATCGGCCCCCTGATCGTCAAGGCGGCGCGGGCGGCAACCACCCTGCCACTCGATGTGCATCTGATGATCACCGATCCGGACCGGTATCTGCAGGATTTCATCGATGCCGGCGCCGACTGGGTGACCGTCCATGTCGAGGCCTGCACCCACCTCCATCGGACCCTTTCCTTCATTCGCGCCAGGGGAAAAAAAGCCGGCGCGGTGCTCAACCCGGCCACCTCGCTGACGACCCTGGAGTATGTGCTGGCCGAGGTGGATCTGGTGATGCTCATGAGTGTCAATCCAGGATTCGGCGGCCAGTCGTTTATCGAATCTTCCCTGGACAAAATTGCCCGCTTGCGGCGGATGCTCGATGCGGTCAATCCGGAGGCGGGTATCGAGGTCGACGGCGGCATCAGCCCGGCAACCATCGGCCGGGTTGCCGACGCCGGGGCCAATATTTTTGTCGCCGGATCGGCCATTTATGGCCACGACGATTATCAGGCGGCCATCCACACGATGAAGGAACGGGCACAACGGTAATCAACCCTGCACGGAGGTGCTCATGCAACTCAAGGATTTTTCCTCTCACAAGTCCGTGGCCAAACTCGCCTCCCTGGCGCGCACTCCCCATGACCTGACCGCGGTGGACGGGCTGACCGCCCAGCGGATCGAGGACTATGCGGTTTCCTTTTGCGGGTTTGATCTGCTTTACGGAACCCAGCGCGTCACCCCTGAAGTCATCGACGCCCTGCAGCAACTGGCCGACGAGGCCGGACTGATCGATGCCTTCCTGGCCATGAAGGAGGGCGAGGTGCTCAACCGCATCGAAGGGTATGCGAGCGAAAACCGGCAAGTGCTGCACACCGCCAGCCGCGATGTGTTCACCGAACGCCCGAGGGAGCCCAAGGCTGCCGCCAAAGCCAAGGAACAGCTCGCCAAATTGCACCGCTTTCTCGAAGGGGTCGACAACGGCTCCATAGCCAATGCCCAAGGACATCTCTTCACCACCATGGTGCAGGTGGGCATCGGCGGTTCCGATCTTGGCCCGCGGGCACTGTACCTGGCGCTACAGCGCTATTGCCGGCCGGGACGCTCGGCACGATTCATCGCCAATGTCGACCCTGATGATGTGGCCGCGGTACTGCGGGAACTGGACCTTTCCCGCTGCCTGTTCAACGTCGTCTCCAAAAGCGGCACCACCCTGGAGACCTTGACCAATGAACAACTGGTTCGGGAGGCCTTGCTCCAGGCGGGGCTGAATCCCGCCCACCACATGGTGGCGGTGACCGGCGAAGGGAGCCCCATGGACGACGCCACCAAGTACCTTGCTTCCTTCCACATGTACGACTACATCGGCGGCCGCTATTCGGCCACCTCCATGGTCGGCCTGGTGACGCTTGGATTCGCCCTGGGCGTTGAGGCGGTCCGTGCGCTGCTCGAAGGGGCTCATGCCGTCGATCTCGCTGCCGAGGAACGGGATATCCGCAAGAATGTCCCCCTGTTGATGGCCCTCTTGGGTATATGGAATCACAATTTCCTCGGACATGCCACCATAGCAATCCTACCCTACAGCCAGGCCCTGGCGCGTTTTCCCGCCCACTTGCAGCAGTGCGACATGGAGAGCAATGGTAAATCGGTAACCCGTCAAGGCAATCCAGTGACCTGGCAGACCGGCCCGATTGTCTGGGGCGAGCCCGGCACCAACGGCCAGCATGCCTTTTACCAACTGATCCATCAAGGCACTGAAATTGTCCCAGCTGAATTCATCGGATTTCGCCACAACCAGTACGGAATCGATCTTGAGGTACAGGGAACCAGTTCGCAGCAGAAGTTGATTACCAACATGCTCGCCCAATCCCTGGCCCTGGCCATGGGCAAGGACGACACCAATCCGGCCCGCCGTTTTGCCGGGAACCGCCCTAACCTGGTGCTCATCGCCGACCGTCTGACGCCCTCAACCATGGGGGCACTGCTGGCCATCTATGAACATCGCATCGCCTTTCAGGGGTTTTGCTGGAACGTCAATTCGTTTGATCAGGAGGGCGTGCAACTGGGCAAGGTGCTGGCCACTCGTCTCCTCGGCTTGCTAACCGACCAGGGGCAGAGTGCGCGCGACGACAGCCTGGAAAAAAGCCTGCTCCGCCGAAGCGGAATGCTCTGATCCAAGGGGGGTTCCGGGGCTGTTTTCTTGGCGCGACGGCAGGTTATGATTTTTTGTTGACAAAGACTTTACGGACGTTTATGCTCGCCTCCTGAATGAGCATTCAATATGGTATTGTGCGTTCTTGCCTGTATTGACGTGCAATTCTCGTTCAGGTCATCCTAACCGACCGGTATTTTTCAACCACATAATCTCTTCAGGAGGAACACTGATGGCAAAGCATGAAACGCCTCTATTGGACGAACTGGAAAAAGGTCCATGGCCGAGTTTCGTCACCGACCTCAAGCAGCAGGCAGCAACCAAGCCTGAGTGTTGGGACATTCTGGGCCAGCTTGAGCTTTCATACAAAGATCGGATCACCCATTGGAAGCATGGCGGTATCGTCGGTGTTTTTGGCTACGGCGGTGGTATCGTTGGCCGCTACTCTGATGTTCCCACCCAGTTTCCTGGCGTAGAGCACTTCCATACCGTACGTATCGCCCAGCCCTCCGGCCTCTATTACACCACCGAGAACCTTCGCGCCCTGATGGATCTGTGGGAGAAATACGGTTCGGGCGTCACCAACCTGCACGGTTCCACCGGTGACATGATCTTCCTCGGCACCCGCACCGAGAATCTCGAGCCCCTCTTCTGGGATCTGACCCATGACCTGAATCAGGATCTGGGTGGTTCCGGTTCCAACCTGCGTACCCCCTCCTGCTGTCTGGGTGACTCCCGTTGTGAGTGGGCCTGTTACGATGCGCAGGAAATGTGCAACAGCCTGACCCAACGCTATCAGGACGAGATCCATCGTCCGGCCTTCCCTTATAAGTTTAAGTTCAAATTCTCCGCCTGTCCGAACGACTGCGTTGCCGCCATCGCCCGCTCCGACTTTGCCGTCATCGGCACCTGGAAGGACAACATCCGTATCGACCAGGCCGCCGTGCAGAAATACATCGCCGGTGACGCCGCGTATCCGTCCAATGGTGGTGCCCACAAGGGCCGTGACTGGGGTAAATTCGACATTCAGAAAGAGGTCATCGACCTCTGCCCGACCCAGTGCATGTGGATGGAAGGCAATGAATTGAAGATCGATGACGCCGAGTGTACCCGCTGCATGCACTGCATCAACGTCATGCCGCGTGCCCTCCGTCCTGGTGTCGAGAAAGGCGCCACCATCTGCATCGGCGCCAAAGCCCCGATCCTGGATGGTGCCCAGTTCGCCACTATGGTTATCCCTTTCATCGAGTGCAACGCTGAGAACGATTTCGAAGAGATCGTCGATATGATCGAGAAAGTGTGGGATTGGTGGATGGAAGTCGGCAAGAACCGTGAGCGCGTTGGTGAGACCATGCAACGTATCGGCCTGCCTACCTTCCTCAGCGTCATGGAAGTTGAGCCCATGCCGCAGCATGTAAAAGAGCCGCGTTCCAACCCGTACGTCTTCTGGAAGGAAGAGGAAGTACCTGGCGGTTGGGAGCGTGACGTTGTTGAGTTCAGAAAGCGTCACGCTGCCTGATAGTCGTCTCGAGATACTTTAACGGAACTACTTTATAAGGAGATAATATAATGGGTTACGATCCAAAGAATCCTATGGAAGGTCGGATTACCGACTTGGGACCGCGCTACTATGGGGATTTCCTGCCGCCTGTCATCAAAGAGAACAAAGGCAAATGGCTGTATCATGAAATCCTTGAGCCCGGTGTACTCGTGCACGTTTCCGAGACCGGCGCCAAGGTCTACACTGTGCGGTGTGGCTCTGCCCGTCTGTTGACCGTCAACCGTGTACGTCTGTACTGCGATATCGCTGACAAGTGCTGCGGCGGTTACCTTCGTTTCACCACCCGTAACAACGTCGAGTTCATGGTCGACAGCGAAGACAAATTGGCTGCTCTGAAAGCTGAACTTGCAAGTCACAAAGATGTCCTGCCGATCGGTGGTACCGGTGCCTGCGTCACCAACATCGTGCACACCCAAGGCTGGGTACACTGCCATACCCCGGCCACGGACGCTTCTGGTCCGGTTAAGGCCGTCATGGATGACCTGTTCGAGTATTTTGGTTCCATGACCCTGCCGGCTCAGGTTCGTATCGCCCTGGCCTGCTGCTTGAACATGTGCGGTGCCGTACACGCTTCCGATATCGCCATCCTCGGTATCCATCGCAAGCCGCCGATGATCGACAATGATCGCATCAGCGGCGTGTGCGAGATCCCGCTGGCCATTGCCTCCTGTCCGTTGGGTGCGGTCAAGCCTGCCAAGGCCACCAACTCCGCTGGCGAAGAAGTCAAGTCGGTCAAGGTTAACGCCGAGCGTTGTATGTTCTGCGGTAACTGCTACACCATGTGCCCGGCCATGCCGCTGGCCGATCCGGAAGGCGACGGTATCGCCATTCTGGTGGGCGGCAAGGTTTCCAACTCCAAGTCCGCGCCGAAGTTCTCCAAACTGGTTGTTCCGTTCCTGCCGAACACCACCCCGCGCTGGCCTGAGACTGTCGCCTGTGTACGTCAGATCCTGGAAGCCTATGCCAAAGATGCCAAGAAATATGAGCGTCTGGGCGAGTGGGCTGAGCGAATCGGTTGGGAGAAGTTCTTCGAGAAGACCGGTCTGCCCTTCACCGAGAAATCCATCGACGACTATCGTCTGGCGTACGACACTTGGCGGACCACCACCCAGTTCAAATACACCAGTCATACAGCCGCATACACCAAGTAATAGCAGGAAACCTATGATCGGCCCTGAGCATCAGGGCCGATCTTTTTTGTGTTTTTCACACATCCCGAGGAGCGCGTTATGGCACTAAGTATTGACGACCTTAAAAAAGCCATCATTGAAAAAGCGAAGAAATCACCCAAGCCACAGCTTTACATTAAAGATTTTTATGAATGTGATCCGGATGCCAAACCGCGTGACATCAAAAAAGTCGCCAATGCGCTGGTCACCGAGGGTGAGTTGATGTTCTGGTCCTCTGGGTCTACCACCATGTATGCTCGGCCGGATCGCATTCAGAACGAAGAAAAGTAAGCATTACTCGTTCTCGCAAAGCGTTTCCCAAGCAGAGATCCTCCTGGATCTCTGCTTTTTTTATTCGCTTCCATGCACCCAGCATGTTCGCCCTACACCATGCTCATTTACCTTGATCATATTGATTCCACCAATCGTTTGGCCAAAGAACTCGCCCTTGAAGGGAAGCCTTCCGGGACGGTTGTTTGCGCCGAACGTCAAACGTCCGGCAGGGGGCAACACGGTCGCAATTTTGTTTCGCCAAAAGGCGGACTCTATTTTTCGCTTTTGCTCATGCCCGATATATCGCCGGAGCGCTTGCCATTGGTCACCTTGGCAACAGGGCTCGCCTGCCGCGCATGCCTTTGCGAGCGATTCAGCCTGCAGGCCCATATCAAGTGGCCCAACGACCTGTATGTTCATGGCCGCAAAATCGCTGGTATCCTGTGCGAACGAGTGCTCCCGAACAACAGCGGTTCGCCCCGGCCCATGGTGATCATCGGTGTCGGCCTGAACGTGAATAGTGCCCTGGCCGATTTTCCCGAAGAGTTGCAGCCGTTGGTGACGAGTGTGTATGAACAGGCCAGCATCCGCACCGATTTAAAGATGCTCCTTCCTGCAGTGGTGGAAAAAATCATCGCAACAATCCACCGACTGCAATCGGATTCAGCGGTTCTTCTCGCCCAATGGCAGGAATATGATTACTTATTGAACAAACCGGTGGTCTATACCAATGGCCCAGTGACGCTGCACGGCATCGGCCTTGGCCTGACCCCCCAAGGGCTTTACCGGTTTGTCGATACCGAAGGAAATGACCACTGTATTGTCGGTGGTCAACTCCGCCCCGGGGAAGGCGGGAAACAACCTGCCGAAACCATGCCCGCCGCACTCCCCGATTCCATTTAACTCGGCGCTTAACAGGTTGATTTCTATGGAAGCACTCACATTCTATGCCCTCGTCGCAAGCGAAAGGGAAGACCACTCCGTTCATTGCGCAGTCAGACAACGATCAATCAGCGACCTTCCGCCTGGGGATGTGCTGGTCCGGGTCCACTATTCCTCGCTCAACTATAAGGATGCGCTCTCAGCCAGCGGCAACCGTGGGGTCACCAAATCCTACCCGCATACGCCTGGGATCGATGCCGCCGGAATTGTCGTCCAGTCCACCGATTCCCGGTGGCAGCAAGGAGATGAGGTGATCTGTACCGGGTATGATTTGGGGATGAATACCGATGGCGGCTTTGGTCAATATATCCGAATACCCGGCGAGTGGCTGGTTCGCAAACCGTCCTCCCTGACCCTGCTCGAATCGATGCAGTTGGGGACAGCAGGGTTTACCGCCGCCTTGAGCGTTCTCGGGCTTGAAACCAATGGCATTGCCCCGAGCAAAGGTCCAATCCTTGTCACCGGAGCAACCGGAGGTGTGGGGACGATAACGATCATCCTGCTGCGAAAGCTTGGTTATCAGATCGTGGCCTTAACCGGAAAACCGGATGTCGATGATTTTCTCCTTGATCTTGGCGTCAGTACCATTCTTCCCCGAGACGAATTGTTGCAGGGCAAGGCTCGGCAACTTTTGCCCGCACGCTGGGCTGGCGTGGTTGACACCGTCGGTGGGGATATTCTCGCTACGGCGATCAAGGGGACCGGATTTGACGGGGTGGTCACCAGTTGCGGTAACGCCGCATCCGGTGAGCTCGCACTGAACGTGTATCCCTTTATTCTGCGCGGTGTCCACTTGCTGGGAATCTATTCAGCCAATTGTCCCCGGGACAAACGGCTCCGCGTCTGGAACAAATTGGCGGCAGAATGGAAGCCCACTGAACTGAGCCGTATATGCCGGATGATTCAACTGCATGACTTGGAACGAGAAATCGGCGCGATGCTTGCCGGTAACAGCAAGGGACGTTGTGTCGTCGATTTGGGGGAAGAACCATGAGTGTTGCCTTGGCAAAAGAAGTGTTGACCATAGAATCGGAAGGACTTCTCGCAGTCCGAGATAATTTGGGCGAGGAATTTGAGCGGGCAGTGGATATTATCATGGCTTGCCCCAGCCGATTGGTGGTTACCGGGATCGGTAAATCCGGGTTGATCGGACAAAAGATTGCCGCCACCCTCAATTCGACCGGCACCCGGTCTTTTTTCCTGCACCCAGTCGAGGCCATGCACGGTGATCTGGGTATGGTCGCGGCGACTGATGTGGTTCTGGCCATTTCCTATTCAGGCGAGACCTCGGAACTCAACCGGCTGTTGAGCAGCCTGAAAGAACGCCAGACACAAATCATCGCCATCTGCGGAAAACTGGATTCCAATTTGGCTCGACATGCGCTTGTCACCCTGAATGTATCCATTCCACGGGAAGCATGTTCATTGGGACTGGCCCCCACCACCTCCACCACGGCGACCCTGGCCATGGGCGATGCGCTTGCCGTAGCTTTGCTGAATCGCAAACAATTCGGTGCCGAGGATTTCCGGCGGAACCATCCTGGCGGCAGCCTGGGGGCGCGACTGAAGGTCGCCATTCGTGAAGTCATGCTCACCGGGGAAAGAGTCCCGTCAGTGACAACCGAGGCATCCTTGGCCATGGCGGTAGCGGAACTGAATGAGAAAAACCTTGGCGCCGTGTTTGTCACCGATGATCAAGGGGTACTGCGGGGCATTGTAACCGATGGCGATATCAGAAGGCTGTTGTCCGCGGGAAAAAGCCTAGAGAACACATCGCTTGCTGCGGGAATGACCCACGATCCGGTGGCCATCGCCAGCGATCTGATGGCCGCCGATGCGCTCAGCATCATGCAGCAACATGAAATTACTGTCCTCGCCGTGGTGACCCAAGAGAGACGGCTTGCCGGAATCCTGCACCTGCACAATCTTCTCGGCAAGGGCGAATTCAGGTTCCTTATTTAAAGGGGGACTTGAAACGATTTCGCCTTACTTACTGGCCACCATAAACAGACCATTTTCCCGTACTGGCATCGAACATGTAATTGAGTTCAATCTTGGAAGCACTCCCTTGACTGCGTTCGACACAGGTCAGGGTATAGACGCTTTTGGACCCGATCTTTTTGAGAAAGACGGCCTTGGGTTGGGACAGCTGTGATCCGCGGAACGTCGGGTAATTGTTGCGGAAAATTTCCTCGAAATGCTCTTCCAGCCAAGCTATTTTTTCGCTTTGGCCGATACGCTCCTGCTGTTTGTTCATTCTCTCATTCACTTTGCGCAGGACATTTTTCACCGCCGGGTCCTCGGCGTACTTGCTTGATCGGATGAGTCGTTGAATCTCCCGGCTGTGGTTCAACACACCCGCTCCGTCTCCCTTGCCTTCAGCGATCAATACTTGATCCTGAATCTGGGCGATTTGCACGAGGAGCAGGGTCTTCTCAATCTTGCCGACCGATTCCCCGTGCATGCTGCCCGCGCTGTCAGGCTCGCTGGTCAACAGGTTCAACGCATTCTGATATTCGGCGATGGCCTGCTCCCAATTCTTGGCCTGATAGGCCTCGCGTGCCGTGGACAACATCAGATACAGTCGCGCGTTGACCAGAAGCTGGTGCAGGTCTTGCCGTTCTTTTTCGGTCACCACATTAGGGTTGGCCGTGATGGACTGCTGGGCTTGCTCGAGAAACCTGATGGTCTCTTGCCACTGCGATTGGGTGAAGGCTTTTTTGGACTGATCCAGCTCATGACGGAAGGTAGCGGCGGTCATTCGATGGGTGATATCGCTTGCCGTCCCCAATGTTGTACTGTTTGCGGACAGGGTCAGCGCCTTCCTGTACGCCTCGGCGGCCTGGTTCCAATTCTTTTCCTGTTCGGCCCGCTCGGCCACGGCAAGTGCGTGCTGCAATTCCAGTGATTGCAGTACGTCCTGGATGGCTGATTGTTGTTTGATCAGTTTGTGTTCGGTGGCGAACGTCAATGCCTGACGATACAAGGCAATAGCCTCTCCGATCTTATTCTGACTGGCCAAGGCCTGTGCCTGGTCGGTCAGGACAATCAATTGCTGCTGCGCGGCAGCCATATCGGCCGAGACATATTCTCCCTGAAAAAAAACACGTCCCTTCAATCCCTCCTGCAATTCGCTCGAGGTCATCAGGGCAGTGATCTTGTTTTCCAGGGCTCCCTTACGAAACCGGAGGATGGAAAGCCCGCCCAGTCGCGATCTTGCCGCCTCCAATGTTTCAAGCGCGCCGTCAAACTGTTTTTTCTCGATCTGCAGCTGGCCTTTGAGCAAACTGGCCTGACTTTGGCTGATGATGTTCTGATCCTTAAAATAGAGCAACACAGCCCCGATGCCCAGCGTGATGAGCAGCACGGCGAGCAAAATCGGCTTGAAGGGAATGGACCCGCCCCAGGCCGGAATGCGAGCACGGGCTTTCGCGGGCAGGGAAACCGTGGCCTCCGGGGGCTCGCGCCGTTCACCCGCCTCTCGAAGCTTGGGCGACATTCCAACTGATTGGGCGAGCTGATACGTTTGCTGAATCCGGGTGCGAATGGTCTCGGCTCCTGGAGCATCGGCGGCGATGGCCAGCAGGTTATCCACCACCTCAAGGGCCTCGTCGTATTTGCCCACATCCTCGAGCTGTTCGGCAAGCTTATAGAGCTGATCCGTTTTCCGCAGCACCTTGCCGATGTTTTGCTGTATCTCTTCCCTGTCGGGAAATTCGGCATGCGGCGGCATGTCGGCGAGCAGCTTGTTGGCGGTGAAGATGTTGTTCTGCGCCACCAGCTCTCGGACGTGTGCGATTTCCGCTGCCGTCACCGGTTGTTCGGGGGCAAGAAAATCATCACTCTCCAAGCCCAGCGAAGCAAAGGTATCATCGACCAACGAGTCCAGTTCCACCTCCGTTTCTTGAATATCGGCCACGCTCACCGAATCAAGCGGCAGCTGATCCTGATGCGACCGATACCACTCCGCGGCTTCCTGATTGAACGGATCGTCGAGATGGAAGATGTTGCCGCTGATCATCTCGCCAAGATGGAGTACTAACTCAGGCAGGGAGGGATTGTGTTGCCATTGGTCGGCTATGCGGATGGCTGCGGGATCGAAATCCGGGTGAAACAATGGGGTCAGGGGCTTGGCGATGGGCGCGAAATGGGGATAGCCAAAGGGCAGACTGATATGGATGCGATGCTTCTGGCCGATGACGATGTTATTATCGGCATCCTTGACAAAGCCACGTAGCGAATATTCAATCTCATAGTTGTCCGGCGGTTGGCCGTCAGCCTTGAGAATTGCAATATTGGGGTAGAGTTCAAGAAGGTCTTTGAGCTGCGTGTAATCTTCCGCAAGCTGCTGTGAGCCCATGGCCATACAATAACCTTGTAATGTGCGAGTGATCATCGGTGTCGGCCGACAAAGGGACGAGAAGCCGTCAACCGGAATACGGAAATGCTGTCTGAAAGGGCGCAGCGGTCGTTATTTCGATGTAGTGTAAAGCATTTACTCAGGGGAAACAAGCGAGCTTTAATCGACCACGGAAAAAGTCCCTCTGGGGAGGCACGGAAGAAGTGATTGAGAGTTCAAGGATTCACGTGTACATTTGCGGCTAGTGCGTCCATTGTCTGAAACTGCTCGGGTACCGGGGGCTGATGCATACCTTCAAGGCCGTTTTTGAAATCATCCACGTCAGGAATTGTCCCCTGTACACCCAAGACGAACGTTTTCTCCTGACGGACAAAGCTGTCGAGTTGCCGTTGGGCCGCGCATCGTGCCTCATTCTGATCCGGGAACTGACCGGCCTGCTGTTCTCCCTGCTGCCCCATGCCGCCGCCAATTTTGCCGATCAACGCCATTCGGTCTTCACCTGCGGGGGATGCACCGGTTTGATCAAATTCTCATTGACCGATAAGCCGTTCGTCGGCAGTGCGGACGGTCAGGCCTTGCCGATGAAGAAAAACAGCGAGGCGGTCATCAGCGGCAGAATCGAGGCGATTGCACCTGCGGAGCTCCTCCAAGTTTTTCACATGCACCAGAAAACCGGCCGGCTCATCCTGGAATTCGAACAGGGATCGGCCCGGGTGACCTTCCGTGAAGGCGGACTGCTTGCCGCCCGTTTTGGGGATCTGGACAACCAGGAGGCGATCTATGCCATGCTTTCGCAAAAAAAGGGAACCTTCCACTTCATTCCAGGCCTGCCAGAGGCTTTGATGACCACCCGTGAACTGGGCGACTTCATGATGATCCTCATGGAGGGTCTGCGGCGTCTCGACGAAAGCGCCTAACATCCGCCTCCTTTTTGCCTTCAGTCCCCGCTTGCCTCTTGAAACGGCGGCAACTGGACGATACTGGAAAAATCGTCCACATGATAGCGGGCCGCGAGCGCCCTGTTGCGAAAAGCGATCAGGTCGATACCAACGCTGGCGCAGTGCTCTTGGTCGATCACCGAATCGCCGATATAAATCGTTTCCGCCGGCCGGACCTGAAAATGATCAAGAATCATCACCAAGCCATCCGGAGCCGGTTTGGGCCGCGGGGCGACGGTAGCGGTGACCACCATGTCGAACCACGGACGAAGGGCGAAGGTGTCGAGGATGGTGTCCATGGTATCGGTGCGATTGGTCGAGATGGCGGTATGATAACGGGGTTTGATCAGGCGCAGAAAATCCATCAAGTCCGGCTCCATGGTCATGTAGCGGAGGTAGGGCGTGTATTCGTGACTGGCACGGTAGGCATTGACCCTGCCCAGATCAATTTCCGGATACTTGCGAAAAATATGGGCCACCGAATTGTTGACGTTGTGGATGTGGACATACTCGAGCTCTTCCGCATCCATCGGCCCGCAGCCAAAGGCCGACAACAGGTGATTGTAGTACACCCGGTTGGATTCCCGGGAACTGAACATGACCCCGTCACAGTCAAAGACGACAAGTTTCAGCATACACAATGAGCCTCGGGCCACTCACGGCACAAGGCCGCGCGTCTCCCTGGTGAGTTGATCAAAAAAAATTTCCATGAATGCGTGCCGCGCCTCGGCCATGTCCCGCCCTACTGGAGTGAGCATTTGCTCGCGAACCTTCGACATTTTGACCTGAAATTCGCGGTAGGCCGTATCATCCAGCGAATAGGCCGAGGTCAAGGACGGATCCTGTTCCGGGTTATGCAGCCGGGCACCGATCTGGCCGGCAAAGAGAAAGGCCCGGCCAATCCCGATGGCGCCGATGGAATCGAGCTTGTCGGCATCAAAGAGGATTTTGGCCTCCAGGCTGCGCGGTAGGCAGCCGCCGCGGAAACGATGGCTGCGAATGCAGTGACAGATTGCCGTGACATCGGGCTCGTCATAGCGCAGGTCCCGGAGAATCGGCGCCGCCAGTTCCGCCCCCCGAAGGGCATGGCAGAGGCGCCCGCGGCTCATGCTTTCTTCCCGACGACCTATGTCGTGCAGAAGCGCTGCGGGCGTGAGAATTTCCGGCCGAGCACCCATCCTGCGCCCAATGGCCAAGGCTGTCGCCAGCACCCGCTCGCTGTGATCGGGGCCGTGCGAGCCGCCTTCAGCGACGCAAAACGAATGACTGATCGCCCGGAGACGTTGCAGAAGCGGGACAGCAATGGGTGGAGAGGCATGCATGACTGCCGGGGCACTCCCTGTTCCGCCCCTACTCGCCGAAGAATTCCTGCAACAGCCATCGAATCCCGAGCAGCAACAGCTCGTCGTCGTCCCCGGCCAGCCCCTTGAGCTGCTGGGGGGTGAGCGGTCGCTGCAGGGCGATGCGGCCGGCGGTCATTTCGCGGCGGAACTGGTCCAGATCATAGAGCGCCAGCATGTACTGATCCAACTGCTGGCGGGTGGGGCGGAAAGTTCGGTTCTGAATTTGCCGATGCTGTAGCAACGGCAGCAAGGCATCGTTATACCGGTTGTACGCCTCCAACCCCTGCTCGTGGAGATAGGCCGCCACCGTCTGCTGCCGCTCCTGCTCAAAGCCCCGGCAATGGGGTTCACGCAACAGAACCAGCGATTCGAGCGGCGCGCCCTCCGCGCCCCTGGTGGCCCCCCGCCCAAGGGGATAGGCGCGGCAGCTGCCAGGCCGATCCTCATACACCGAGCACCCCTGAGAACCGACAAACACACAGGAAGCCCGGCCGTCGTCAACCATGGTCAGATAACACAAGGGAAAGAGCTGTTGTTCGTCCCATTCGATGATCACATACTGCTCCAGGAATTGTCCGGAGGTCAGTTGCAGGTTGCGGCGCAACCGCACAACATCGTAGGGGGTCAGGGTCAAGTCCAGCTCCCGGCAACACTCGGTGAAGCAGGACACGCCGGGATGGCAGGCGAACTCAAACGCCTGCTCGGCGGCAATCGCTTGAAAAGCTTCTGGAAGTTCTTTAAGACTCACTGGTGGATTTTCCTGTAATGGTTAAAAGCGGGCTGGCGACAAACACCGAAGAAAAGAACGCCACCACCAATCCGACCAGCAGGGCGAATGAAAAATCATGGAGGGTCGCGCCGCCAAAGAAAAAGAGCGAGGCCAGACAAAACAGGACACTCATACCGGTCATGATGGATCGTCCTAACACCTGATTGATGCTTTCGTTGATGATCTGAAAGAAAGTGAGCCGCTCATCGGTGTACATGTTTTCCCTGATCCGGTCAAAGATGACCACGGTATCGTTCAGCGAGTAACCCGCCAAGGTGAGCAGCGCGGTGACAATCAGCAAATTCATTTCCTTGTCCATAAGCCAGCACACACCGAGCACGGCAAGGACATCGTGGAGGGTGGCCACCGTGGCCGCTAAACCAAAACGAAAGTCAAATCGGAAGGCCAGGTACACAACCACACCGAGCATGGAGAGGATGATCGAAATCACCGCTTTGTTGCGGAGATCGGCGGAGACGGAGGCCCCGATCTCTGATTTGCTTTCCAGGGTAAACCCCGCATGGGCTTGATCGGTGCCGAGGATGGTCGAGATGCGGTCGCCCAAATTGCTGACTTTTTCCTCAGATTTTTTAATTTTGACAATCAGTCTGTTTTCATTGGTGACCTGCTGCAGGTCGACGCCGCTGATCTCGTTGGCTCTGAGAAGACCGCGCACTTCTTCGAGCGAAAAAGCCTGTTCAGCCTTGTACTGCAACATTGTGCCACCGGAGAAATCCACGCCCATGTTGGCATGGCCCCGCATGATCTGCACAAAGGCAATCAAACCCAGGGCGACCAGGACCGCAGAGACGGAATAGGCAACCTTGCGCAGTCGCATGAAATCAAAGTTGGTTTTACCGATCAACTTCAAAAAGCTGATGCGTTTTAGCCATTTCAGGCTGAGGAGGGAATCGTACATCAGCCGCGAGAAGAAAAGCACGGCAAACAGGTTGAAGAGAATACCCAAGGTGAGGGTGATGGCGAAACCTTTGATCGGGCCGGTGCCAAAGAGAAACAGGACAAGGGCGGTGATCAGGGTGGTGACCTGGCCGTCGACAATACTCCAAAATGCCTTGTTGAACCCCGCGTCGACCCCGGAACGCAGTGACTTGCCCAAGGCAAATTCATCGCGCATGCGTTCGTAGATCAGAATGTTGGCGTCGACACCCATGCCGATGGACAGGATGATACCGGCGATGCCAGGCAGGGTCAGGGTTGCGCCCAGCATGGCCAACCCGACAAAAAGAAATAGAATATTGAGGGCCAGGGAAACGTTGGCGATAATACCCGAGACCCGATAGTAAAGGACCATGAAGGCAATCACCAGCAGCGCGCCAAACAGGCCAGAGGACAATCCGTCCTTGATGGAATCCTGCCCCAGACTGGCGCCCACCGTCAGGTTTTGAATGATATCCACCGGTGCCGGCAAGGCGCCGACGCGGAGGACGATGGCCAAGTCCGTCGCTTCGTTGTGGGTGAAATTGCCGGAAATCTGAGCACTGCCACCGAGGATTTTTTCCCGGATGACCGGTGCGGAGCGAACGATCTCATCAAGAACAATCGCCAGTCTTCGATTGACGTTTTTTTCGGTCAGATGGGCGAAAACCTGCCCGCCATGCCCCGTGAGATCCAGACTGACATAGGGCTCGTTGAAGGTGCCGCCGATGCGGACCTGGGCGTTTTTCACCATTTCGCCGGTCATCAAAACCGGATTTTCCAAAAGAATGGGGATTCGTGATTCCTTCTTGGTCTTGCTGTCGATCACCTTCTCGAAATAGATTTCCGTCCCCTGGGGCAACCGGTTCTGTAGGGCGAAGTTGAGCTGTTTTCTACTGTCCCCTTCGCGCCACTGACCGGTCTTGGTCACCTCGTCGATCATCTGGCCGAGATTGAGCCCCGGTGCCTCGGCCACCATTTTGAACTCGAGCTGTGCGGTCTGACCGATCAGGCTCATGGCCCGTTGCGGATCCTTGACACCGGGGAGCTGGACCACTATCTGATTTTCCCCTTGCCGCAGGACGATCGGTTCAGCGACACCAAACTGATCGATCCGGTTGCGGATGATTTCCAGTGACTGATTAACCGCGTTTTTACGGATAAACTCGACCTCCTCGCTCTTCAACCGGAGGGTGATGCGGGGAAACGTCCCGGCCTCGGCCTCGACTTGGCTGTCCAGGTTGGGAAAATTCTCCTTGAGGATCTGCTTGACGGTCTCAATGGCACTGGTATTGGGCAGAGTAAAGAGGATGGCGTTCGGGGTGCCTGTATCCATGCGCACTGCGTTGATATTTTTGGCGGCCAGGGCGGATTTGAAATCCGAGGCGGAAAGATCGAGCGAGTTCTCCGCCGCCTTGTCCAGATCCACTTGAAGCACGATGTGCATGCCGCCCTGAAGATCCAATCCCAGCTTCAGCCCGGCGGGTGCCAGATACTTTTTCCACCAGTCCGGAAGATCGTGATAGACGGAGGGTGCAAGGACCAGTCCGGAAAAGAAGAGGAGGAAGATCACAAGCCAGATTTTGAGCTTTATGCTGGTAGTCATGGACAGCGTACCTGTGGGGGTGGGGAAAAGGTTGAGTTAAATAAATGGTCACACAAAGTTTAAGAATATACGCCGGCACACCGCTTGATGCAACGGTGCGAACCAATTTTTGCCTGAAAAAGCGGTGACACGGGTTTCCAGCTGCGGCCCGATCGGATGCAGCAGGATCTCAGGTAGCGCGATTGATCGCCGCGGCCATGCAGGCGGCACCGAACCCATTGTCGATGTTGACCACCGCCAGACCGGGTGCGCAACTGTTGAGCATGCCCAGCAGGGCGGAATAGCCGCCGGCACCGGTTCCATAGCCGATGCTGGTCGGCACCCCGATAACCGGCGCGGCGGTCATGCCCGCCACCACCGAGGGCAAGGCGCCTTCCATGCCGGCAACCACGATGATCACCGATCCTTGCTGCAACAGGGCCGAATGGGCTAGAATGCGATGGATACCAGCCACCCCGGCATCATGGACGGTGGCGATACGGTGCCCGAAAGTCTGCAGGGTGACGCTTGCCTCCTCGGCCACCGGCAGATCCGAGGTGCCGGCAGTGACGATCACCACCGTACCCCTGCCGCCGTCGGCCGGGGCATGCGCTTCATTGCCGGTGAGCATTCGCGCCACGGGATGGTAGGTCAAGCCGTTCAGCCGCTGACACGCGGCTTCGCCTTTTTCCGGAGACACCCGGGTCGCCACCACCACGTTGGGCACACGCAACAGGGCACCAAGAATCTCGATCAACTGCTCGACGGTCTTGTTCTCGCCGAATACCGCCTCCGGCAAACCTGTGCGCAGGGTGCGGTGATGGTCAAGGCGCGCCGAGTTCAGGAGTTCAATCGGTAGCAGCCGTAGTTGATCCAGGGCGTGCTGGATCTCGATCTCGCCGTTCCGCACCTGGTGAAGCAAGGCGGCAACACTCTGTTCATTCATGCAAAAATGGATGCTCTGCTGGGGCTGACTGGGGCATGGGGAAAATCGACGTGAAACGGTTTACGCCTGACCATGGTTCTGTTAGATTGCCGGCACGATCAACTTCAACCGGGCCGCCAGGGCGGCCGGAGAACGTCCATGAGCAACGATACGCTTCCCCCGTTCCTCCAGGCGCTGTTGCGTCCTGCATGTTACGATCATCCCGCGCCGGATCTGCGTTTGGTGCAGACCCATATTTCCTCGGTGATCCTTGCCGGCAATTATGTCTACAAATTCAAGAAACCGGTCAACTTCGGCTTTCTTGATTTCTCCGATCTCGACAAACGGCGGGTGTGCTGCGAACAGGAACTGCTCCTCAATCGCCGACTTTGCCCGGACATCTACCTCGACCTCGTACGGGTGACCGCGGAAACCGGAGGCGGGTTCACCCTCAACGGCAGCGGCCGGGTGGTGGAGTACGGGGTTAAAATGGTCCGCATGCCGGAGGACCGGATGATGACCAATCTGATCCAGGCCGGCACGTTGTCCGAGGCCCATATCGATGCCCTGGTCGAGGTGCTGGCCGATTTCTACAGCCGCGCCGATGGAGGGCCGGAAATCGCCGCCTTTGGCACCGCGGCGGCTGTCGGCATAAATGTGCTGGAGAACTTCGAACAGACCCGGGGATTCATCGGCCAGGGGACACTGAACCAACAACAATTTGATGGCATCGCCGGGTATGCACGGCGTTTTCTCGCTCGGGAGCCCCTGTTTCAAGAGCGTATCGAGGGCGGATATATCCGCGACTGTCATGGTGACCTCTATTCCGCCAACATCTGCCTGGCGGATAAGGTCTACATTTACGACTGCATCGAGTTTAACCAGCGCTTCCGTTACTGCGATGTGGCCAGCGACGTAGCCTTCCTGGCCATGGACCTGGACTTTTACGGACTTGATCGTCTATCATCCCGATTCATCGACCAATTTTCCCGAACGACCAACGACAGCGGCCTGGGGGCGATGCTGAACTTCTATAAATGCTACCGGGCCTATGTCCGCGGCAAGATAGGGCTTTTTACAGCAGGAGACCCAGCGGTCGAACCGTCGCTCAAGGCCGCCTGCCTGGGCAATGCGGCTAAGTATTTCCGTTTGGCCGAGCGCTATGCCAGCGAATGAGCCGACGGCTACCGCTATAGCTCGCCAGACGCTCGCGGTATTCTTCGGCATGACTGCTTCGGGCAAATCAACCCTGGCCCTGGCCTGGGCAAAACGCTGTCAAGCTCCTTATTACAATACCGATCGGGTGCGCAAGGAACTCGCCGGCTTGCAGCCCAGCGATCGCCGACCCGATGGCGTGGGCCAGGGAATCTATTCACCGGAACTGACAGCGGCAACGTATCAGACCCTACTCGACCGGGCACGGGCGGATTTCGAGCGAGGGGCGAGGATTGTCATTCTGGATGGCTCGTACAGCAAGCGTTCCGATCGTGCACGGGTACGGGCCTTGGCAACGGAGATCAAGGGACGGTGCGTGTTTTTCTTCTGCACCTGCGCGGATGACGAGGTGCGGCGTCGACTGGCATTGCGTGCGCAGGATGCGACCGCCGTTTCCGATGGCCGCTGGGAGATATTCCTCCATCAGAAACGCACCTTTGAGTTGCCGGACAGGCAGGCCGAACCGGACTGCATCCCCATCAACACCGAGCAACAAGTGGAAACGATGCTCGACTGGCTGACAGAGTACCCGTTGATGCGGGGGTGAGCTGCCAGCCATTGTTCATCACTCGGTGGACTCGGCGTCCCTGATCGATTCGGGCACCGCCCGGTGTTCTTCCGTTTTGGGCGTTCCCTCGGCCTGCTCCCCGGCCGTTGCCTCTTCTTTGCGATCGGCAGGAGCCTTGGTCATGAACTCCGGCAACCAGCGATTCATGCCCCAGGCAGGGGCGTTTCCCGCCTCCAGGCGGTCCAACAGAGCCTTGGCCTGCGGAGCGAGATTGGAATCGGGATACATGGCCAGCAAATATTTCAATCGATGTTTGGCCTCTTCCTGCCGATCGGTGCGCACATAGAACACCGCGACCATGTATTCATGGTTGACCAGAAATTCCTTGCACTCGATGATTTTCGCCTTGGCTTCCTTGGCGTACGGTGATTGCGGATAGGCATTGATCAGCCGGGTGAAGGATTTGATCGCTTCTTGAGGGCCAGACGCATCCCTGTCGATACGATCGGAGCGACGATAATCGCACATGCCGACCTGAAACATCACATAGGGGATGGCTTCATTGGTCGGATGGCGTTCCTCAAAGGATTTATAGAGGGTTTTGGCTTCCGCGTACTGCTTGTTGTAATAGTTGGCATCCGCAGCCTTGAGTTCGGCGAGCATCGCTTGCGCGCTGAACGGATGCTCGTCCAGGATGATTTTGAAGTTTTTGATAGCCTCGCCATAATCACCGACGTTATAGGCATCCATCCCCTGAACGATCAGTGTTTCGGGTGGCAGGGATTCCGGTTCTTCCTCTTCACCAAACGAAAAGGCGCTGAACATGCCGTCAAATGTCGAACAACCGGAAAGTGTCATTGCCGCGAGCAACCAGAGAACGAGGAGCAGGCGTTTGTCAGCGCGAAATGTTCGTACGATAGATACCGTGGGCATGGCATGGTCCTCTATTCACTGCAGTTCAGGGGGGTATCCGGGGCTTGGTTGCCCAGATAATGCTCGACGGATAATTCAGCGACCGCGCCTTCTCCCGCGGCATTGATGATCTGCCGGAAGCGTTTGCTGCGGATATCGCCAGCGGCGTAGACTCCGGGAATGGAGGTAGCCATCTCCGCGTCGGTGATGACAAAACCGCCTTCGTCGGTCTGGAGTTGATCCAGTGGCAACATGTCGTTGTTGGGCACAACGCCGATCAGGACGAAAAGCCCTGTCACCTTCAAAACCGATTCCTCGCCGTTGTGGTGCCGGAGGAGCAATCCCTCCACTCCGGCACCCTTGGAACCTCTGATTTCGAGCACTCGCGTATTCCACAGAAAATCGATCTTCTGGTTGCAGAAGGCTTTTTCCTGGAGAATCTTGGTGGCCCGCAATTCGCCCCGCCGATGGATGACCGTGACCTTGGAGGCGAATTTGGTCAAGTGCAGCGCTTCCTGGATGGCAGTGTTGCCCCCTCCGACCACGGCGATTTCCTGGTTGCGGTAAAAGGGACCGTCGCAGGTAGCGCAATAGGAAACCCCACGACCGCTGAACTCATATTCACCAGGAACGTCCAATCGACGGGGTTTGGCTCCAGTACACAGGATTACGGTTTTGGCGGTCAGCGTTTCACCGTTTTCAAGGATGACGGATTTGACCTCTCCGGCCAGATCCAGCTTGGCAATGGTGGCGAATTTTTTCTCCAGGCCAAAACGATCGGCATGGGCGGTCATTTTATCCATGAGGTCGAATCCGGAGACGCCTTCGGTAAACCCGGGATAATTGTCCACCCAGTCGGTCACAAGCACTTGACCGCCAGTGGCCCCTTTTTCAACGAGCAGAACCTTGAGACGACCACGGGCGGCATACAACCCGGCCGTCAGGCCAGCCGGTCCGCCACCGACGATGATCAGCTGATACTGTGCCTGTTGCATGGTCGATACCGCCCCAAAAAAAGAAGGCACGGTCCTTTGTCCCAACACAACAAACCGTGCCCTGCGAGAAAATGTTAGATGGCTTTTTTGATCAGATCCTGCAATTGCGACTTGCCGACCGCGCCCGTGATCTGATCGATCACTTCGCCGCCCTTGAAGAGGATCAAGGTGGGGATGGCGCGAATGCCGAATTTTCCGGGCGTGGCGGGGTTGTCGTCAACATTCATTTTGGCGATGACCACCTTGCCCTCGTACTCCGCAGCCAACTCGTCGATGACCGGTCCAATGGCCTTGCATGGCCCGCACCACGGAGCCCAAAAATCAACAAGACAGGGGAGAGAATTACCGATGATGCCGCTTTCGAATTCGCTGTCGGATATGTGCACTACCTTGTCACTTGCCATCTCACGTTCTCCTTTAGGCCTCCCATCGATAAGGGATGAATGAAAAACTATAAATTCTCGATGGTTATGGGATATTAATCTGCATTGCCGGTCATTCTACCTTGCCGCTCCAGAGGTGACAAGAAAAAATTGACATCATTGAACCGCTGTCAACCCCGCCAACTCATGTATTCTTTTTTGCTTTTGACATCTGAAAAACAGCCGTGCTATAAGAGACGGTCCTTTTCGCTCCGAAACCAGTGACATCAACGCAGCAATGACGGGGAAAACAATGAAAACAGACAGATCCGCGCAGCTTTTCACTCAAGCAAAAACCTATATCCCAGGTGGGGTGAATTCACCGGTCCGCGCCTGCCGTTCCGTCGGCTGTGATCCCCTGTTTGTGCACAAGGCCTCCGGCTGCATGATCACCGATGTCGACGGCAACGAATTCATCGATTTTGTCGGTTCCTGGGGGCCGATGATTTTGGGACATGCTCATCCCGAAGTCGTGGAAGCCATTCAAGCGGCTGCCGTTCAGGGCACCAGTTTCGGCGCTCCCTCGCCCCTCGAGGTAGAGTTGGCGTCCATGGTCTGCAAGGCGGTCCCATCCATGGACAAAATTCGCTTTGTCAATTCGGGAACCGAGGCCACCATGAGCGCCATTCGCCTTGCTCGAGGCTATACGGGCAGGAAAGTGGTGGTGAAGTTCGACGGCTGCTACCATGGGCATGCCGACTCCTTTCTGGTCAAGGCTGGATCCGGGGTCATTACCCTTGGCATACCGGGCAGCCCCGGGGTCCCCGAGGACATCGTCAAGAACACTCTTTCCATCCCCTATAACAATGAAGAAATCCTGGAGCAGACCCTGCGTGACACCAACCTGGATATTGCGTGCGTGATTGTCGAGCCCGTGGCCGGCAACATGGGCGTCGTCGTGCCAAATTTAGGTTTCTTGCGAAAACTCAGGGAATTAACCAGGGAACTCGGTATTATCCTGATCTTTGACGAGGTGATCACCGGTTTTCGTCTGGCTCTGGGCGGGGCGCAGGAGCGCTTCGGCATCATGCCCGACCTGACCTGCCTCGGGAAGATCATTGGCGGTGGCTTGCCAGTGGGCGCTTACGGCGGCAAACGGGAGTTAATGGAACTGATCGCCCCCGATGGGCCCGTGTACCAGGCCGGTACCCTGTCCGGCAATCCTTTGGCCATGGCAGCGGGACTAGCGATGCTCAGGGTGGTGCAACGCCCAGGATTTTACGCCGAGCTCGAAGCGAAGAGCGACTGGTTCGGCGCCGAAATGGAGAAACTGGCCGCCGCAGCACCTGTACCGATCAGTGTCAACCGGATCGGCTCCCTCATGACCTGTTTCTTCACCCGGGGACCGGTCACCGATTTCACCTCGGCCATGACCGCCGATGCCGCTTTGTACGGACAGTACTTCCGCCACATGCTCGCCGGCGGTATCTGGCTTGCCCCATCGCAGTTCGAGGCGTCGTTTGTCTCCGCCGCCCATGAGCGAAGCCACTTGCAAAAGGCCTTGGACATGACTGAATCGTCATTCAAAAAATTGATGGTTTAATTAAAAAATTATTGCGTTTGCCGATTGCGCATGCTACCTGTAGCACCGATTGTAGCGACTGCCGGCGAATGAACATGAAGGTGACAATGTCGGACGATCGCAGGGAGATGTTCAGGCAATTGGCTGTGTATAGCCAAGTAGGCATGACCTTTGTTTTTTCCATCCTGATCGGTTTCGGTATGGGGTGGTTCCTGGACAATAAAGTATTTGGCGGTAACACCGCCCCTTATTTGACATTTATTTTTTTGGCCTTTGGTATTGCTGCCGGGTTTAAAAACCTCTGGGATCTCAACCGGAAAATACAAGATGAATAACCGGGATCATACGATCAATAGCTCGCATACCGAAACCAGTTTACTGGTGGTGCGGCAGGTGATACTGTGCAGCGGCATTCTGCTGATGTTTCTGGTCGCCGGGAGCTGGTGGTTTTTCGGATGGATCTTCGCCCAATCGATATTGATCGGAGGGCTGCTGGTGAATGGCAGTTTCTGGCTGCTGAAGAAAGACGCCCAACGTCTGATGGAGCGCGTCAGCGCAGCTGACGGATCTTCCGGGGGTGGCGTCAACATGGAAAAAACGCGTTTTTTCCTGCGGGCATTTGCGCGGTTGATTGTTGTTGGTTTGCTGTTGTTCGTGTTGGCCTCAAAGGTTCCGATCGATGTGATCGGGCTGACGCTGGGGTTTGCCACGATTATGATCAGTGTTGTTATCATCGGCTTGAGCATTGGAAAGTGCTGGTTGCCGAGCAAAGTCTGAGGAGAGTGTAGGTCATGGAACATCCGATATTGTTTATTTCTCTGATTCTTGAAGCATTGGGACTGCCGGTGCCCCATACCCCTGTCGGTGCTACTCTGCTGGAGAAGATTTGTGAGCCCTACATGACCTATACCTGGATGGTCATGGCCTTTTTGATCATCGTTCCCAAGCTGACCATGGGCAAACTGGAGATGGTCCCGGGGAGCGGCCAAAATTTCTGGGAAGTGATGGTCGGGGGACTAATGGACTTCTGCGCCGAGAATCTGGGCGAGAAAGGCGCCAAGATGCTTTTTCCGATGATGGCCACTTTCTTTTTCTACATCATCCTCTCCAACATGATCGGATTAATTCCTGGATTCATGTCGCCCACATCGAGCCTCAACATCACCTTGGCCATGACCTTGATCGTCTGGGTTACCCACCATGTGCTCGGATTCAAATATCACGGCTTGCACTATTACAAGCACTTCATGGGCCCGAGCAAGGTACTGGCGCCGTTCATGTTTCTTCTTGAGATTATCAGCAACTTCGCCCGTCTGATTTCACTCTCCATGCGTCTTTTCGGCAACATTCTTGCCAAAGAGGTTCTGCTGGGCGTGCTGTTCATGCTGGCAGGTGCATTTTTCGCCCCGCTGCCCATTCTTTGTCTCGGTGTCCTGGTTTCAGTCATCCAGGCCGTGGTGTTCGTTCTGCTTTCCCTGCTCTACTGCGCGGGATCCATGGAACACGCCCACTGATTACATACATAGAGTTCCGTTCAACGGAGAAGAAGGCCAACATTATATAAAACTTTAGTACGGAGGATCACTACAATGGACAAATTAAGTCTTGCCCTGATTTGCATCGGCGCTGCACTCAGCATCGGCTTGGCCGGCTTTGGCGCTGGTATCGGTATGGGGAACGGTCTGCGCGGCGCTTGCGACGGCGTTGCTCGCAACCCGGAAGCCAAGGGTGCCATCACCACCACCATGATTCTTGGTATGGCTCTGTGCGAGTCCATCGCCATCTATGGTCTGGTTATCGCCTTCATCCTGCTTTACGCTAACCCCTTCAAGGCTGCGCTCGGACTGTAATCGCGTTTCACACGGCAGAAATGGCCGATCAAGGGCTGCGGTGGTTGCCGCAGCCCTTTTTTGTTGGTATGAAGCAGCATGCTTTCCTGCGTGATCAACCCATCTGCACACAAAGGCGACCCTCGCCTGCCCCCTACCGGTATCCTGGCGGTCAACCCATCGGACAGTTCCTGCTTGGCCGAATTCAGCAAACATTATCAACTTAGACAACATTTCCTTTTCAATTCGCGTCTGTACAGCAATGACTTCCTGTTTCTCGCGGGGCCCGCTGTTGGGGCGCCCATGGCGGCTCTCTGTCTGGAAAAACTGATCGCCCTAGGGGCGCGCAACATTGTAGTCTATGGGTGGTGCGGCTCCCTTTCCCCCTTCCTGGCCGCAGGGGACCTCTTCCTGCCAACCAGTGGTCTGAGCGAAGAAGGAACAAGTGGCCATTATCCTGTGCCGAAGGACAGGCAGGAAGACTCCTTGTTCCACCGCTCGCTCTTGCAACAACTGCAACACCACGGGCACAATCCCCAGCAAGGATCGATCTGGACCATCGATGCAGTGTATCGCGAGACCAGAGAAAAGGTCGAGCGGTATGCCGCTCAGGGTATCCTTGCCGTGGACATGGAATATACCGCTCTTCGCACCGTGGCCGCCTTTCGCCAGGTCGATCTTGCGGCAGTGATGTTGGTCTCCGATGAGTTGTTCCATCATCCGTGGACCCCAAAATTTTCCCAGAAACGGTTTCGCACAGCATCAGCCACGATTCTGGCCGAACTCTGTACCCTTGTTCAATCCGGTGAGCTTCAATGAAAACCTTGTATATCGTGAGTCTCGGTTGTCCCAAAAACCTCGTCGATTCGGAGGTCATGCTTGCCGCCCTGGAACAGTCGGGATATGCGGTGGTCGACGATCCCGATCAGGCATCGGTGTTGCTGATCAATACCTGTGGATTTATCCGCCCGGCCGTTGAAGAGGCGATTGACACCATTTTCGAGCTGGCGGCCTATAAGGAGCAGAACCCGCACCAAAAGCTGGTGGTTACCGGGTGCATGGTGCAACGTTACGGAAGCGAGTTGCTCAACGAACTGCCGGAAGTGGATCTGTTTGTCGGTCTCGATGATTTTCCGCGCATCGGCACCATGCTCGAGCAATTGCCGCTCCGGCCGCAATGCATCGTCACGTCCGGACCGTCTACCTTTCTTATGAACAACACCCTACCCCGTCGGATTTCCACTCCTTTTTTCCGCGCCTATCTGAAGATCACCGAAGGATGCGACAACCGTTGCGCCTACTGCATGATTCCCTCGATCCGCGGTCGGCTGCGTAGTCGAGCCATGACCGACTTGCTGCTCGAAGCCACCCGTCTGCAACAGGCCGGAGTGCGGGAACTGGCGCTGATCGCCCAGGACCTTACCGCCTATGGCAGGGATCTGGGAAACGGCACATCCCTCGTTTCCCTGCTGGAGGCTCTGCTCACTCAAACCGACATCCCGTGGCTACGCCTCCTCTACGCCTATCCTTCAGGGATCACCGATGACTTATTGCACCTAATGGCCGACCAGCCGCGTCTTCTGCCCTATCTGGATATCCCTTTTCAGCACGTCAGCACCCCTGTCCTCCGGGCAATGAACCGACACTACGATCACCGGGCATTGCAGGATCTGATTCTCCGCATTCGCCGCATCGTTCCCGACTGCGCGATCAGGACCACCATGCTCGTTGGCTTTCCTGGCGAGACCAGAGACGATGTGGACCTACTGCTGGAAGCCTTGCAGACCTGGCAGCTTGACCACGTCGGTGTGTTTCAGTATCAGGACGAAGAGGGGAGCCGCGCTGCGAAATTACCCGACAAGATATCCGAAGAGAAAAAAGAGGCGCGCTATCAGCAGGTCATGGCCGTGCAAGCAACCATCAGTGCGCAACGGCAGCAACGTTTTGTCGGTCGGGTCGAACCGGTGCTGGTGGAGGGTATCAGCGAGGAAAGCGATTTGTTACTGGAAGGACGAAGCCGGTTTCAGGCCCCGGAAATTGATGGCTGTGTGTATATCACCGCCGGGCATGTGACCCCCGGTGATATCGTACCGGTACGGATCACCGAGGCGCATACCTATGACCTTGTCGGCGAAGTGGTCAGCGGAGAGGACAGCCGCTGACCGATGGGGCATGACTCACTTGCCGCTATTCTTATTGACCTGTTCGCGCAGATCCTTGCCAACTTTAAAAAACGGCAATTTCTTTGGTTTTACTTTGATTTTCTCGCCGGTCTTTGGATTGCGGCCGGTGTAGGATTCATACTCCTTGACGACAAAACTACCAAACCCTCGAATTTCAATCGATTCTCCCCTGGCGAGAGCGTCACTCATGGTTTCGATGATCGTGTTGGTTATTGAGGCGGCTTCTCGGATGGGAATGTTCATCGCTTCAGCCAAGGCTTCGATCAATTCGGATTTGTTCATACCAATCTCTCCTGCACGCTCCCCGACGGATTCACTGCAAAACGGTTATTCCTCATCTGAAAGATAGCGCACATCGGCCATCGTATAAAAAAAACTGATTTCAGGAGGCTGTTGAAATTTAAGCAAGTATGTTTTTGATTGTAAAGGGAATTTTCCGTGTAAAAATCTTTTTTAAGTCATTTTGGTTCAGAACCCTGTATTTTCCGAGGGGAAGTGAGCCGAGGCGAAGGTTACCGTACGCCGTTCGCCTGAGATGAAGAACCCGGTGGTTGATGGCCTGAAACATTTTCCGCACCTGCCGTTTCTTGCCCTCGTGGATAGTGATTTCCACCAAGGTCGTTCCTTTGTGCCGCCGAAGTAGGCGAACGACTGCCGGCCGGGTCATCACTCCATCGATTTCAATCCCCGACTCCAACCGCTTGAGTTTGTCGACCGAGGGCGAACCGCTCACCTCAGCCTCATAGGTCTTGTTGACCTCGTAGCGGGGATGGAGGATGGCGTTGCCCAACTCCCCGTCATTGGTCATCAACAGCGCGCCTTCCGTATCCAGATCCAGACGGCCCACGGGAAAAAGCCGCAATGGAATGTCGGCAAGCAGATCGGAAACCATGGGGCGGCCCTGCGGGTCCGAAAGAGTGGTCACATATCCGGCCGGCTTGTTGAGCAGAACGTAAATCTTTTCCTCGAAGACAAGTGGATGACCGTCACAGGTGATGGTGTCGCGATTGGGATCGGCCTTGCTGCCCATGCCGGTGACCACGTGGCCGTTTATTCGAATCCGACCTTCGAGAATCAGCTGTTCGGCCTTACGCCGGGAGGCGATACCAGCCTTGGCGAGAATTTTCTGCAGCCGTTCTTCCATGAATGCAACGAATCGAGGCGAGACCAGAGGACGAATGGAGCAAGCCTAGCGGAAGCGGGAAGGCAGGATGGTGGCGATCTTATCGTCGACCAACCGCTGGGTTGCCGGATCCACGGCGAGCACCTCCGTGTACCACGGCTTCATTCGGCAATCAAAGACAATCGGCGGCTGCAGGCCCACATGGAAGCGCCGGACCGTCTGCTCACGGCCATGAATATCTGCTGCCGGCTCGAAACGGGTGAAAAAGGTCCACAAGAATTCCTGCAGCGAACAGGTCGCCTCCTCGGTCGAATCGACCAGAACCACCACCGGCCAAGAGGACACCCCGGGAAATCGGGCGATTTCATCGGCAAGATGGGGCGCGGCGGCGTACTCAATTCCCTGAACAACCAGGGTACCGGGAAGAAAGGCGCGGGGATGGCTGCATTGCGGTGGGAGGATGCCGGCAAATTCAACCGGCAAATCCCGCCGTTTTTCCTGTCCAAGCCCGAGCATCATGGCCTTGGAGCCTTTGTTGACCGATGGCCCGGTGTAGTCGAGGGTATCTTGGGAGACATTGGCAAAGACAAACAGATCGCGATCCCACTCGATCCGTTCCAGGATGTGCTGCCATAAACGGGGAAAATGCGCCACATCGATGCTGCCGTCGGTCACGAGGAGAAACTTGGTGAGCGACAACTGGCCTTCGCCGAGAATACGCAAACCGGCGGCAAAGGCCTCTCGCGGATACCGATCGGTAACCCTGGCGGCGGCCAGGCAGTGGAATCCGGTTTCGCCAAAGGTCTTCAGCTGGACAACCCCCTTCATCACCAGCGGGAAAAGCGGCGAGAGAAGATCCTGGAGAAAATCGCCGATGAAATAATCCTCCTGTTTGGGCCGACCGACCACCGTGGCCGGGTAGATAGCATCCTTGCGATGATAGAGATGGGTGGTCTGAAAAATTGGGTAGTCGTGTTGCAGTGAATTGTAGCCATAATGATCGCCAAAGGGACCTTCCGGCCGCCGGATATGGGGCGGGACACGTCCCTTGATGGCGAATTCGGCCTCGGCCACCAGTTGATGTCCACCCAGAGGATCGTCGACCACACGTAATTTTTCCCCCTGGAGAAGGCTGGCGAGGATCAGTTCGGGGATGTTCTCCGGCAGGGGCGCGATGGCTGCCAGCATCAGGGCAGGCGGGCCGCCAATATAGAGGGTCAGCGGCAGGGCCTTGTTCTGTTGTTCGGCCGCAAAGTAATGAAAGCCTCCGCCTTTGTGAATCTGCCAATGAATACCGGTGGTGGTGTCATCGAACCGTTGAATCCGGTACATGCCGAGATTATGGCCCAAGCCGTCGGGATGCTCGGTATAGACCAATGGTAGGGTCACAAAGGCGCCACCGTCGGAATGCCAGGAAGTGAGCATCGGCAGCTCGGTCAGGCGCGCGGGCTGTTGGCAACAATCGAGAATTGGCCCGGCGGTGCATCGCTTGAGACCGACCTTCAACCCCTGATTCAGCAGCGAACGGGCATGCCACAGAGACGAAAGCGTCGGCGGCAGTGCCTGTTCCACCAAGTCGACCAAACCACGCACAAAGTTGAGCGGCCGTTTGCCAAACGCCAGCTCGAGGCGAAGGTTGGTGCCGAAAAGATTGGTGATCACGGGAAAACGGGATCCCTTCACCTTGGTGAACAGCAGCGCCGGTCCCCCTTGGGCAATCACCCGCCGGTGGATCTCGGCAATTTCCAGATACGGATCAACCGGGGTGTCGATGGTGAGCAGTTGGTTGTTGGCGCGCAACAGCTCTATGAATTGGCGCAGATTGACAAGTGCATGCATGCTGGTCTTGATCCAGTACGAGGGTGGTCGCACGAACTGTCCGCTAGGGCTCAGTCGTGATGGTGATGGTCTTCGCGGAGAAACAGCGTGTGGTATTCGTCACCGCTGAGGTGCGTTTTCATCAGACCGGTGAGCACATTGACCACCTGATGAATTTCCGCTTCAGTCATCCGGGAAACCAACACACGGGAAAGTCGCTCATCACTGAAATGGTGAAGAAAATCGATGAGTGACTGCTCATCGGTGGCGCGATCGATTCCAAAAAACATAGGGATCCGTTGCAACAAAACTGGCGTTAACCCGCGATCATTTTCCACCAGATCTGGCGGTTGCGGGGGCCATCGAACTCGCAGAAAAAAATGCGTTGCCATGTCCCCAGCCGCAACCGCCCCCGATCGATGAACACGGTCACCGAAGATCCGGTCAAAGCGGTCATCAGGTGGGCGGGTGAATTGCCCTCGGCATGACGATACGGATAATCGGCGGGCACGATTCGAGGCAACGCGCCAAGAATATCCCGTCGCACATCCGGATCGGCCCCCTCGTTGATCAGCACCCCCGCGGTGGTATGCGGGTTATAGAGCGAAAGGATTCCCTCCTCGATGGAGTTGGCCGCCACGAGCTGCTGCATCTGACTGGTCAGGTCAATCATTTCCAACTGTTTGCCGCTGGTGACGGACAGCTCGCCGCTTGGCATGAACGGGGATCTCAGAAAATGATTATTGCAGCTGCCACGCGCCGTATTCATCACGACAGGCGGTGCTGTAGGTTCGCTGTGGTCTGCCGTCGATCACCGCTTCAATCTCCGCCCGGCGGCAGACCCGATTGGAGCCACTCTGGTAGGCTGGTTGCGGGGTGACGGTGTACTGGTTGCCGGTGTCCGGGTTGACCCAGGACGAGCGCTGGTTGGAAATGCCGCGTTCATAGGCATGGTTGAGCTGTTCCCGGTCGTATTTGTCCATTTCGTTGCCCACGATGTAACCAAGCAGCCCGCCCACCGCGGCACCGATCAGGGTGGCGCCGGTATTGTGGCCGATGGCCTGGCCAATGAGTGCCCCGGCGGCGGCACCGCCCACCGCCCCGGTCTGGCCCTTGGTGGCACAGGAAGAAAGGGTGAGCAGGAAAAGCAGAGCGATAACGCTTAAAAACTTCATGATGTTTCTCCCGAAAAAGAAGAACGGTGCTTCAGCGAGTCAGGCAGTTCTTTGCTTGCCTGCACTCCCAAGTGTTTCAAGGCTTCAGTGCGGGCAATCAGATTGCCCTGACCAGCAGTCAATCGATTCCTGGCCGTGTGCCAGGCCTGCTGGGCCTGGTTGAGACGAAAGCCAACATCCTCAAAGGCTTCGACAAAACCAACGAATTTATCATAAAGGCTCCCCGCCTGTTTGGCAATCACTAAACTGTTGCGGTTTTGTTCGTCCAGCCGCCACAGATGATGGATCGTTCGCAACACGGCCAGCAGCGTCGAAGGACTGGCGAGAATCACCTTTTTCTGCATGGCACTGATCAAAATCTCCGGTTCCCGTTCGACCGCAAGCTGAAACGCCCCTTCGACGGGAATGAACAGGAGGACGAAATCCAGCGCCCCCAAATCGGACAACAGGTGGTATTCCTTACTGGACAGCAGGCTGATCTGCCGTTTGATCGAATCGAGGTGTAACTTGATCTTCTGCTCCCGCAGATCATCGGCGGGTGCGTTGTGTGCATCGACAAAGGCCTTGAGCGAAACCTTGGCGTCGATAATCACTGTCCGGTTCTCGGGGAGATAGACCACGGCATCGGGCTGGTAGGCCGTGCCGTCACTGGTTGTGCAATGGACCTGAACGGCGAACTCCTTGCCGTTGCGCAAGCCAGAGGCTTCCAGCAGCCGGCTGAGCACCATCTCGCCCCACTGTCCCTGTAGCTTGTTGCTGCCCCGCAAGGCCTGGGTGAGGTTGGCAGCCTCGGCACTGATCTGCTGATTGAGCCGCTTGAGGTGCTCGATCTCCTTGAGCATCGAAACCCGATCACGCGCATCGCGATCATAGGTCTCTTCGATCTTCCGCTTGAATTCCAGCAGCTGCTCATGAAAAGGCCGGAGCAGCAAGGTAAGAGCCGAGGCATGCTGTTTGTTGAGCTGTTCCCCCTTTTCGCTGATGATCCTGCCGGCCAGAAACTGAAAATCCTGTTCGATCTGCTGCCGTGCCTCGGCCAGGAGCGTCTCCCGTTCGTCCACCTGTTGCTGCATGGCCCGGCAGGCGGTCTGCAAGGAGGCATTCTCGGCGTCCATTTCGCGGCACTCCCTGGCCAGCTGGTCGCGTTCCAGGCGAAGACGTTGCACCTCGGCCTCCTGGGCGCGCGACTCATCCTGCAGCCGCTCCAGCCTCAGCGACAGGATCAGATGACGCCGCTGGGTTCGGCTGTGGCCCGCAAGCAGGACGAGAATGGCCACCACCGCGCATGCACCCGCCCCCAAGACACAAGAAAACAGGTCAATCTGATCGAAGGGGGAGGGCAAGGGGGGCATGATAAAAAAATGGGCAAGGGAACCCGACGTTCAACCGCGCCGGGCACGGCGTCGCAATTCGTCGATCTCATCCAGCAGATCCAGGACCAGGGCGCAGCCCGGCAGGTTGACGCGAAGATCGTTTTGCAGCCTGATCGCGGTCTGTACCCGCTTAACGGCGACAAAGGTGAACCGCCACTCCCGCGGGGAATACCCTTCCGGACTAATGATCCCCTCCTCGACCATGCCGTGGATGCGTTCGGCGCTGACCCCGCACAGCCTGCACAAATCCGCTAGGGTGCAGCGGGTTTCTTCATCAAGGACCATGCCCTGGATATAGGTTCGTTGTTCGGTCATATTCAGATTCCCAGTTCGGCTCGGGGGTTGAACGGCATCTTTTGCGCCATGGTCGCATACAGCTTGCGCTGCTCTTCCGTGGTGGCCTCCGGAATAACTATGTGCAGGGTGACAATCTGATCGCCGCGATGGCTGCCGGAGGAAAGCCCCTTGCCTTTAAGGCGGAGTTTTTTACCGGCCTGCGATCCCGGCGGGATCTTCAGCTGTACATTGCCGCCCAAGGTGGGAACGGTCAGGGTAGCCCCTAGGGCCGCCTCCCACGGCGCCAGCGGCAGAGCGAGGTGGATGTCTCGTTTATCGGCGTGGAAGAGCTGATCCTCCTCAAAGGCAATCTCCAGGTACAGGTCACCGGCCGGGCTGCCGCCGTAACCGGGAAGCCCTTGGCCTTCCAGGCGTATCCGTTGCCCTTCGATGATTCCTTTGGGAATGGCCACATGCAGCCGATGCGGACTCACCGAGACATGACCGTTCGGGTCGACCGTGGACCGGTTCAGGGTGATGGTCTTGTGCGCGCCGTGATAAGAATCGGCAAGCGAGATCACTATCTTGGCATGTTGATCTTCGCCCTGCATGCGAAAGGTCTGCCGCCTGTGCCCACCCGCCTGGCCACGGCCGAACAGGGATTCGAAGAAATCACTGAATTGACTCGCGTCGCCGCCGGTATAGCCGCCGCCGCGGAATTCAAACCCCGCATCCCAGTTGGGAGGCGGTTCGAAATGCTGGCCCTCTCGCCAGTTGGCTCCAAACTGATCGTAGGCGGCTCGTTTTTCCGGATCCTTGAGGACTTCGTAGGCCTCGCCGGCATCCTTGAACTTGGCCTCGGCATTTGCCTCCTTGCTGACATCGGGGTGGTATTTGCGGGCCACCTTGCGATAGGCCTGCTTGATCTGGTCCTGAGTGGCGTTGCGATCAACTCCCAGTATCTTGTAGTAATCTTTGTATTCCATGGTGCTCCCTGGAGACATTACCCTTGAATGCTGTCAGGTAAAAATAAGAATAGCCTATTAAAAAGAAAAGAATAAAATACGCCAAACAGCTTTCCCCTTGAAGTGCGCCCCGTGTTTCCTTTATGTTGAAGTAATGGTTTGGAGGAAACAATGAACAATATTGTCCTCACCGGATTCCGGGCCACGGGCAAGACCTCGGTAGGCAAGGCGCTGGCGACAAAACTTGGGTATGCCTTTTCCGATACCGACCGCCTGCTCTGTGAACGACTGCATGCCCCGATCGCCGACATCGTGGCCCGTCATGGCTGGCCGTTTTTTCGTCAGGCAGAGGCACAACTCTTGCGTGAACTCGCGTCCATGACCCATACGGTTCTGGCAACCGGTGGGGGGGCAATTCAACACCATGCGGAGTGGTCGCTCCTCAGAACCCATTCATACGTTGTCTGGCTTGACGCCGATCTCGCCACCATCAGCAAACGCATTGCTGCAGATGCCGCCTCCGCAGCCCAACGTCCCGCTCTTGTCCAAGGGCTAACCGCCCACGACGAAATAGAAACCCTGCTCGAACAGCGCCGACCGCTCTATGCAGCCGGATCCGATCTGCGTCTCGATACCGCCAACGACGATCCTGAGACCCTGGCCGAACGCATTGTTGAACAACTCAAGCGCATGGCGAATGAGGGCAGGGGAAAGACTCTACGCGACAGGGCCAAGGTGGCGGCCAAAGGATAGATGCACATGGAAGCAAAAACTGATCCCCAGCAGGAAACGATTCGATCCGTGTGGATGGTCAGCCGCGAATACGAAGGGCTGGCCGGTGCGGGCGGGGTCAAGGATGTCTGCCGACAGTTGGCGGAAACCTTGGTGACGCATGGCCACACCGACGTGCGGGTTGTCCTGCCCCGTTACGGTTTCATGGATGCCGTGGGCCTTGGATTTTCCCTCGTCGAACTCGATGGGAAAAAAGGGCACATTCTCGGTCGCCGCTATGCCCATGTCTTTGAAGTGGACATGAATTACGCCGCGGAAGAGCGACGGGAGACCGTGGCAATCTGGCAGCGACAACTCAACGGGGTCACGATCTTCCTGGTCGAGGCGGATCGTTTTGCCGCCAAACGGGGAGTATACACCTATACCGAGGAGGATGAACAGGAAGTTGCCTGGCAACGCAAAGGCGGGGGACATTTTGACTATTTCGCCATGAACATTCTCCTCCAGAAGGCGGCGCTGGACCTGATGATTCTTCTCGACGCGCATCCCCAGGTAGTTCACTGCCAGGACGGGCACGCCGCCACCCTGCCCGCGATGTTGCGTGAACACAGTGGCTATCGCCACTATTTCCGTCGAACCGGTGCGGTGGTGACCATCCATAATGCCGGGCTGGGTTACCATCAGGACGTCGACGATCTTGCCTTTGCCCACGCCGTGACCGGCCTGCCAATGCGGGTGATCACCAAAGGACGGCTCGGCGGGAACTTCGACCCTTTCATAGCCGCCGCCGACTACGCCGTGCTCAACACGGTCAGTGAAAATTACGCCAGGGAACTGCAGCAAACTCCGGACGATGCCCGCACCGGCTGGCTCGGTCATGCCCTGCTCGAACGCGGCGTGACGCTTGCCGGCATCACCAACGGCATCGATCCGTTCGCCTTTGATCCATCGAGGCCGGAACCGCTGGCACTAGCCGCTGGCTATGACATTCTGAACGGCGAGTTTTCCGGCAAGGCACACTGCAAGGCTGACCTGCTCGGCCGGATCGCCTCATGCGGTCCCTGGCAACAGGTCAAGCAGTTCGGCCTGCTCAGCGGGCCGGTGGAAGCTCCCCTCTGCACCTTCATCGGACGGTTGACCGCGCAAAAGGGGGTGGATATTCTTATTCAGGCCATCGGCCAACTGCTTCCCCAGGATGCGAGCTGTCAGTTCCTTTTGTTGGGCTCCGGGGCGCCCGAGTTTGAGCACCAACTGGAGCTGTTGGCGACGCAAGGCATCGGCCAGGGACGGGTCTGCTTTCTCAAGGGCTACGATCCTGTTCTCGCCAACAGCGTCTATGCAGCCGGCGATTTTTTCCTCATCCCCTCCCGCTACGAACCCTGTGGCCTGACCGACTATATTGCCCAACTGCTTGGCAACCTGCCGATTGTCCATGGCGTTGGCGGCCTGGTCAAGGTCATCGACGGCGAAAACGGTTTTGCCTACAGCGGCAATACCGCCGCTTCCCTGGCGGCAACAATGATCCGGGCCTTGTCGCTGTACCATCGACAACCGGAACGTATTCGATCCATGCAGCGGCGGGCCGTCGAACGGATACATCGCCATCATACCTGGAAAACGGTCATGGACGACTATATCAGTCTTTACCGGCAAGCGATGCGGATGGGTTGCGGGGGCCAATGACCCTCCGGCCCGCACTGGTCTTCTGATGACAGCGGCGAAAAGCGGCAAGGACGACTGGTTCGGTAAGCGCCGGCATTATTTTGTCCGCCGATTGCTCGACCAGTCCCTCCACCTCATCCAGGACTTTCAAGCAGCATACTGTCGGTACAGTGCTTCATGCATCCGGGAGCGACCCGGGGAACAGCGAAACCTAGAGCCGAATGCGGCGCAAAGAGCAATACTGCACCACGTGGGCCGCATGGTGGGCACAGAAACCGGCAAGGGACCGTTGTGGCGGCTCAAGGACCACTGCCGCCAGCTCTGGCCGCGAAACGCCCCCCACCCCCCTGCCCAGGAAGCATGTATTGACTGGCTGATCGGCGCGCTTTTCCATGAAACGATGCGACTGCGGGACACCCTGTACGTGCTGGACAATGATGACCGGCTCCCCTGGAACGGCCGAACAGCAAGTCCCAACTCACCGAGAGACGGGCACCCCGGAAGTTTCCAGCAGCAGATAGAAAGGATCGCGGCTCTTTTCAGCCGGTTGCGGGACGAGTTGCGCCTGCTGATCCCGGATTTGCTGGCCAACCCGCTGGTCCTGCGCCTGCTGGCCGAACAGGAGGAGATCGTCGCCGATCTCTGGGGAGAATCGCTGGAATCATTTTTCGATGACCTTTTCTCGGGGAACGCCGCCAGCGGTTTCTGCCTCATCGGCGCTAGCTACGCATCAGGACAATGGTTTAGCCAAGCCCTGACGATGTACGAACGGGCGCTGAACCGCGACCGGCAGTGCAACGAGGCCAGAATTCGTGTTGCCCATCTGCGGGCGATTGTGCGGGAAGAAGACGAAACAACGGAATGCGCCAGACAGGCAATCCGTAATTTTACAGAAGGAGTGAAAGGCCATGGCAATTAAAGTAGGGATTAACGGATTCGGCAGGATTGGCAGGAATATTTTTCGCGCATTGGCCAAGGACCCGGCTTTCGCCGACATCGAAATCGTCGGCATCAATGATCTCACCGATGTGAAAACCATCGCCCATCTGGTGAAGTATGATTCCATCATGGGGCGCTCGGAACAGCAGATCGCTGTTGGCGAAAACAGCATTGTGGTCGATGGCAGGACCATCCCCATTACCAGCCACCGCAAACCCGGGGAAATTCCCTGGGCAAGCCTTGGCGCCGAATATGTCCTTGAGTGCACGGGGCTTTTTTGTGACATGGAATCAGCCAAGGCTCATATCGACGGAGGCGCGGCCAAAGTGATCATTTCGGCGCCAGCCAAGGGCGAGGTGAAAACCATCGTCATGGGCGTCAACGAACACGAATACGACCCCACCGTGCATCATGTGGTGTCCAACGCCTCCTGCACCACCAACTGTTTGGCACCGGTGGCCCAGGTCATCCTCGATAATTTCGGGATCAAACGCGGCCTGATGACCACCGTGCATTCCTACACCGGGGACCAGCGGCTGCTCGACTTCCCGCACTCCGACCTGCGTCGGGCCCGCGCCGCCGCCATGTCGATGGTTCCCACCAAGACCGGTGCCGCAGCTGCCGTGGCCTTGGTTATTCCCGAATTGAAAAACAAATTCGACGGACTGGCGGTCCGCGTTCCCACCCCGGATGTATCGCTGGTGGATGTGGTGATCGAGGTCGAACGGGAAACCACCGTGCCGGAGGTCAACAAGGCGCTGGCTGCAGCCGCCAACCGCTATCTGGGCTATACCGAGGAACCGCTGGTTTCCATCGATTTCCAGGGCGACCCCCACTCCTCGATCGTCGACGGCCTGTGCACCAAGGTGTTGGGCACCTCGGTCAAGGTGATGAGCTGGTACGACAACGAGTGGGGCTATTCCAATCGCATGCTGGACCTGGTGCTCCACATGGAGGCCAACAAGCCCCTGTAAGCCGCGAGCAGGACGGTATCGGGCGAATGGCAGATGCCTCCCTCGGCACTCCTTTTTCCCGACCGCCGGACAATAGAAAACGGGATGCCCCCCTGCCACATGCAGGGTGGACATCCCGCGCTTTTTTCACTTCCGCCTTGTCACCGGCGGAATGATCAACCCTCGATATAGCCCTTGCCGTTGCAGGTGGGGCACTTTTGATCCGGCGTGCACACTTGGCCATCCGGCGTTTTTCCCTGCCACTCGCCGCTGGTTTCACACACCCCTTCAATAACCTTTTTTCCCATGCAGGTTGGACAGGTTTCCTTTTTTTTCTCTTCCGCCATAATTCCTCCTTGCAGTTAAATGATAATTTTTATTATTTGATATAAATAAACAAAACAAAGAAGAAAACAAGAAAAAACAGCCGTTCACCCCAATTTATTTTCGACACTCCGCACCTTGTCGTCCATGCTCTGCTCACGGTCGACCCGGGTGCCGAGCTTGATGGTCGTGGTGATGCGCGGCGCACCCATTTCGTGCACCCGTTCATGGCAGCGCTTGACCGCCGCCATGACCTCCTCCCATTCGCCCTCGATGTTGGTGCCGTAGGCGTGCAGTTGCGATTTCAGCCCGGCCTCCTGCAACACCCGGTGGCACTCGGCCACATAGCGGGAAACGGACACGCCGACACCCAGTGGTACAAGACAAAGATCAAGAATCACATGCATACGGTCCTCCTTGCGTTTCGGCGCTCTCTCGAAGCAGCGGTTTATGGAACGGCCGGGAAAGGAGCCCGCCGCGCCTGCGGCCGGTCGTTTCCCTTTGCCTCTTGTGCTGATTTTCCACTATGCTACAGACAATGAGCGAAGACAACCTGGAAATCCGCCCTGGAGGCTGCCATGCGCATTCTTGTTCTCGAAGACTCCAAACCCTCCCAGCACCTGCTGCGCAGCCGCCTGGAGCAGGAGGGGTTCACCGTCGACACCGCCGACAACGGTCATCAGGGCTTTCAGCGGGCCACGGCCAATGCCTACGACGTCATTCTCAGTGACATCCACATGCCCCACTGGGACGGGTTCAAGTTCATCGAGGCCATTCAGGTGGTCAGCCCGCACCTGCCCATCCTGATCATCACCTCCGCCCACGACGATCAGCAGATGCTGGCACGCTTACAACGATATCCCAATGTTTTTGGGGTGTTGGCCAAGCCCTTCGATTTCACCGTCCTCTTCAAGCAATTGGCCAGCGTCCCCCGGCAGACCCATACCAGCGTCAACAAGAAGGCCAAGATCGTGTGCACCATCGGCCCGGCAAGCAACAGCCCCGAGATGCTGGGCAGGATGATCCTGGCCGGCATGGATGTGGCCCGGCTCAATTTTTCCCACGGCAGCTACGAGGCCCACGAGACCACCCTGCTGGCGGTGCGCGAGGCGGAAAAGGTCTGGGAAAAGCCGATCGCCGTGCTCCAGGATCTGTGCGGTCCCAAGATCCGCACCGGACCAATGCGGGAAGGCGCCATTCAACTCCATGCCGGCGAAGTACTGATCGTGCAGAAGGAACCGGTGGAGGGCACGCCGGAACGGATCTCGACCATTGCCCCGGCTATCCTCGCCGATCTGCGCCTCGGCGATCCGGTGCTGCTCGACGATGGCCTGCTGGAGCTGCGGGTGGTCAAGGAGGGAACTGACGAGGTGCACTGCGAGGTGATCGTCGGCGGCACGCTCAAATCAAGCAAGGGCATCAATCTGCCCCTGACCGCCCTGTCCCTGCCCAGCGTCACCGAAAAGGACTGGCAGGACCTCGACTGGGGCCTCAACCATTCGATCGACTATGTGGCCCTCTCCTTTGTTCGCTCCGCCGAGGACGTGTGGCGGATCAAGAACTACATCAAGGCATCGGGCAAGCGCAATCTCAAGGTAGTGGCCAAGATCGAGAAACCGGAGGCGGTCCAGAACATCCGCGAGATCGTCGAGGTGGCCGACGCCATCATGATCGCCCGCGGCGACATGGGGGTCGAACTGCCGGCGGCGCGGGTGCCCCGCATCCAGGAACGGATCATCGAACTGTGCTGGGAATTGAACACGCCGGTGATCACCGCCACCCAGATGCTTGACTCCATGACCATCAATGCCCGGCCGACCCGCGCCGAGGTCACCGATGTCAGCATGGCGATCAAGGAGGGCACCGACGCGGTGATGCTCTCCCAGGAGACGGCCACCGGCGTCGATCCCGTCAACGTGGTGCGCACCATGGCCTCGATCATCTGCGAGGAGGAGCGCTACGCCCACCCCAGCGCCGAACACTTCCGCGAGTTGGAAGCCGATACCGCCCGCTACCCCGCCCTGTCGGTGGTGGCTCACCTCGGCACCACCAGCGCCACCCTGCTGCTCGATCCGGACGGCACCCTCTACCCGATCCTGTCCAAATGGAACCGCAAGACGCCAACCCTGGTGGTGACCAAATCGCTGCACGTGGCCCGGCACGCCAGCCTGTACAACAACATTTTCCCCTTGATCATCCGTGAGGAATTGGGCCGCACCGAGATGGTCTTCCGCTCGCTGGCCATGGCCCGTGAATGGGGCTACATCCATGCCGGCGAAACCGTGGCCGTGGTCGAGGGACCGCGGGTCACCCGCAGCGGCATCCGCCAGATGGCCGCGGTCCAGGTAATTCGGGTGGAGAAGGAGTGAGCTCACCCGTCCTTGTCCCTTTTTGTTCCCCCAGCGCATAAAAAAAGCCGGATCATGGACTGATCCGGCTCGTTCGCGTCCTGCTGGCGACAGGATTATTTGGCTGGGGGCTCCGCCTTCTTCTCCGGGGGGACCGCCTGCTCCGCCGCTGTCCCCTGTTCCGCTGCTCCCGGCTTTTCCGCCTTGTGCATCTGGCCGGTCAGCAGCGGCTTGATCTGCTGGCCGAGCTGCTGCATATACCCCTTGTTCCAGGCAAACGCCAAGACGATGATCAGCACCAGGAGAACCACCCAACGCTTCCATGGGGTCTTCTTTTCGGCAAAGGGATCGGTCAGCATCCGTTCCGCGCCCCTGGGCAGCTCGGCCATCTTGGTCAGGGTGGAACCGAAGGGGATGTTGATGCTCGCCTTGGTGTTGACGGCCCAGCCGTTGGCGTCGAGGATCGGTCCGAGGTTGCGCTGACGCAGTTTGAGGAAGGCGATCAGCATCGAGGGACCGGAGATGGCGAGGATGATGCCGCCGATGGCCAGGGGCATCTGCCACACCGGCAAGGCCATGAAACCGCCGACAATCGAGGCGATGGCTGTGCCGATGGCTCCCAGGGCGAGACCGATGGCCGCAAAGATACCGGCGAACTTGCCGACATCGAAGGGTGCCGGTGGCTGGCCGCCGGCCGCTGCCTTGGCTCCGAAACCGGCGATGCCCGCACCCGCGCCGCTGTCCACCGCCTTGTCCTTGGCGGCGGCGAATTTTTCGATCTGTTCGCCGACCATGCGGGCGATGCGCTTGTACGGTGCCCAAAAGGCTTGGGACACGCTGATGGGATGATCGATCAGCTTGACGATGGTCGCATCCCAATCGTTGCCCTGGCAATCGTAAAAAACACCGTTGCGGCCGACCATCAGGTTGTCGGAGTCACCGCCGGTGAAGGCGGCGGCGATGAGCACCCGCTCGTCGCTGTTGCGCCGCCTGCAGTCGCAGTAGGCCAGGTAGGTCCGGCTGAGATTGGCCAGCGGGCTGTGGGCTTCGACGCTCTCCACCCGCACGCACAGCTCGCAGGCGCGGCCGTCGATATAAAGGGTTCCGGCCTGAAAAATAGCCTTGCGCCGCTGGCTGTAAAAATCGCGGAAGGCGACGAAGTTGTTGAGCAGCTGGTAGAGATCGCGGTTGAAATGGACCAGGCGGACCACCTTGTCGATGGTCTCGACCTGATCGGTCAGCCGTAGATCCTGCTCGATGAGCTATTCGAGCTGCTGCCGGCCCGGGCCCTGGAGAATTTCCCGCACCCGTTCAAAGCCCAACGCTTCCACCTCGGTTCCCGCCTTGCCGGCCTGCCAGGATTCAAAAGGAGCAAAGGTCGCCTTAATCTGCTGCCATTGCGCCGCGTCGAGATGGTCTGACTCGCCGAACAGGGGGGTGACCACCAACGCCGCCAGCAGCTCCACACTGCCCGCCCAGACCGGATTGATGCCCTCGCGCAGGGGCAGGGTCCGACCCGCCTCGACATGGGCCAGGGGAAACTGCTCGACCTCGGCCGAAGCCCCGCTGAGATCCTGGTTGGCCAGGGTTTCGTAGGTGGCGATGGAAGGATTGAGCGGTTCCTGAGCCTTGGGGTCGAAAGCCGCCAGGCCGCAACGGATGAAGAAATCGTCGATTTTATTCTTCAAGCGGCTGTAGACAGCGGCCGCGTCTAGGGTCGACTCGCCAAAGGGCAAGATGGCCGAATCGCTGGCCGCTTGGTCCCACCACTGGGCATGGAGCTCCGCCGCAGTGAAAAAGGCCTCGACCCGCTCCCGTGACACCCCTGGACAGCCGCTGCGGTCCTCGTCGCTGCCCACGCAGGCCATGATCTCCTCGATCAGCTTCCTGGTGGCCTCATCCTCGGTCGCATGCACCGGCACGATGCCGTCGCCGTTGAACGCCGACTCGTGCAACAGCGAGGAAGTATCGGCCACATCCGCAATTGACACCGATTCCGCCTCCGGCTTGCCGAGGTAGGTCAGCAGCTGTCGGGCCGATGCGAGCAGTTGCCGGCCCTCGGGATGGCTGTCGTTGATGGCCCGCAGGGGCAATTCCGCCGCCCCGGCCAGCAGGGGATCAAAGTCTTTGAGCACCGAACTGACCCACTCCACGGCGGTCAGCACTTCCTGCACCCGTACCCGGCCATCGTTGTCGCAATCCAGCAAGGACAAGGTACGGGGATCGAACTCAAGGCCGTTGACCGGGCAGCTGAGCGCCGCCCACAGCTTCTGGTCCAACTCGCCGAGGTGCCTGATATCCTCGGCGGTTTCAAGACGAACCTGATCAAAACCGCCCAATCGACAAAAACGCCAGCGATAGGTCCCGTTTCCACTGTCTTCCATGGCAAGAGCCTCCGTAGATGAAAAAATGAGCAACACTCCTCTTGTGGCGATGCTTACCGGATTCGGTCAATACCCTCTATTAAATATTCGGTAAATTTTCAAAATTGAGTGCAGCGGCTCGCTCGGGCGCCTCCGAGAAAATTCTCATCCGCCCCCATCGCGCCGACCGTGTTCCGCGCGATGGACCAACGCTCCCAGAGCAGACGCCCGTCTACTGACAGCGCAGCATGGCCAGCTGCATGGTCAGCGGGGTTTCAAAGTGGGCTTCACCCCGGCCCCATTCGGCATAGCCGACAGAAACCCAGGCTCCCTGTTTTTCCCACAGATCGTACCCGAACTTCCAACCGCCGCACTGCTCGTCGCAGAGGTATTCATACGCCGGCCCGTAGTAGAGGAACCGCAGGCCGTTGTCGTCCTCGCTCTGCCGGCTCTGGCCGATCAACACCTGATCCGCCCCGCGCTTGCCGGCTTCGCCGAGCACGGCGGCTTCGATATCCTTGCCGGTCTGGTTGGCGGGCAGCTGCACCAGGACTTCGGCAAACACCCGGCAGGATCTGTCGACCTGGGCCGACTGAAAAGCAATGGCGATTTTATTGGTGGCCGGATACACTGGCCCGTTGTACGCCGTTCGGTCCTCACCGCTCAGACCGACAAGCTTGCCGACCTCCTGGTTGAGGCCGCATCCCGAGGCAGCGGCAAGAACGGCCGCGGCCGCAATAAACTGACTCCATTTTGACATGTGTACGCTCCGCAAGAGTGGTCTGTAGCGCGAAAACAGAGGGATCTCGCATCGCCTCCTTTTTCGCGATTCCATTTTTTGCGCAAAGGAAAACAGGACCCCCAAAAGAATGCAAGGAGAAAAACATTCCACCCTTCAGGCCGATCTGCTCCTCCTCCTAGTCGCGCTGATCTGGGGCTTTGGTTTTGTCGCCCAACGGGTCGGCATGGACCACCTCGGCCCCTATACCTTCAACGGCATCCGCTTCCTGCTTGGCGGGCTGTGTTTGCTGCCCCTCGCCCTGGGCCGCGCAACGACGCCTATGGTCCCCAAGGATCGGCACATTCCCTTGCCTTGGGCCGGACTCCTGGCCGGCGGGATCTTGTTCATCGCCGCTACCCTGCAGCAGGTCGGCATCACCTCGACCACGGCGGGCAAAGCCGGGTTCATCACCGGCCTCTACGTGGTGCTGGTGCCGATGCTCGGCCTGCTCGTTCGGGAACGGACCCATGGCGGCACCTGGCTCGGCGCCGTGGCGGCGGCGATAGGCTTGTACCTGCTCAGCGTCAGCGAAGATTTCCGTATCGAGGCCGGGGATCTGCTGGTGCTGATCGGCGCCGTGTTCTGGGCCGGCCACGTGCTGGCGCTCTCCTACCTCTCGCCCCGAACCGTGCCGGTACGGCTGGCCATGGTCCAATTCTTCGTCTGCGGGGGACTCAGTCTGCTCACCGGGGTGTGCCTGGAACCCATCACCCTGCAGGCGATCATCGAGGCGACGGTCCCCATCTTCTACGGCGGCGTCTGCTCGGTGGGCGCTGGCTACACCCTCCAGGTGGTGGTACAGCGCAAGGCCCACCCCTCGCACGCGGCCATCCTGCTGAGTTTGGAATCCCCGTTTGCCGCCTTGGGCGGCTGGTTGCTGCTGGGAGAAGTCCTCTCCGGACGGGCGGTCGTCGGCTGCGCCCTGATGCTCGCCGGCATGCTCGTTTCCCAGTTATGGCCGATGATGGTGGGGAGGGGAAAAAAGGCGTGCTGACCCTCCGCACCCTCCCCGTCACCCATCGCCAACAAGGGTTCCCATAATCAAGAACAATTGCCGGATACCGTCGTTGCAGGTACTATAGCCCGGTTGGACAGGCGGGTTACCCCACCGTCAAGACAAAGACCATCAAGGATACCGGAAACAACAGCGGCATCTTTTCCCCCAGATCCCTGCACAAAGGATAGAGCAGCATGGCCAACGAACCGAACAAGATCATCTACTCGATGATCAAAGTCAGCAAGAAATACAACCAGAAGCAGATTTTAAAAGACATCTCCCTGTCCTACTTCTACGGCGCCAAGATCGGGGTGCTGGGCCTCAACGGCTCGGGCAAGAGTACGCTCTTGCGCATCCTGGCCGGGATCGACAAGGAGCATGAGGGCAAGACCATCCTCTCCGAGGGCTTCACCATCGACTACCTGCCCCAGGAACCGATGCTCGATCCGGACAAAACCGTACGACAGATCGTCGAGGAAGGGGCCCAGGCCACGGTCGATCTCTTGAACGAGTTCAACGCCATCAACGAAAAATTCGCCGAACCCATGGACGACGACGCCATGCAGGCCCTGATCGACCGCCAGGCCCAGGTCCAGGACAAACTCGATGCCATCGACGCCTGGAACCTGGATTCGCGGCTGGAGATGGCCATGGATGCCCTGCGCTGTCCGCCGGCCGACATGCAATGCGGCGTGCTCTCCGGCGGCGAGAAACGGCGGGTGGCCCTGTGCCGGATTCTGCTGAAAAATCCGGATATCTTGCTCCTGGACGAGCCCACCAACCATCTGGACGCGGAATCGGTCTCCTGGCTGGAGCAGCATCTGCAGCAATATCCGGGCACGGTCATCGCCGTGACCCATGACCGCTATTTCCTCGACAACGTCGCTGGCTGGATCCTGGAACTCGATCGCGGCCAGGGCATTCCCTGGAAAGGCAACTACTCTTCCTGGCTGGAACAGAAGCAGAAGCGGCTGGCCCAGGAGGAGAAGAAGGAGAGCGAACGGCAGCGCACCCTGGCGCGCGAGTTGGAGTGGATCCGCATGAGCCCCAAGGGGCGTCGTTCCAAGTCCAAGGCCCGTATCACCGCCTACGAAAACCTGCTCAATCAGCAGAGCGAGAAGGCGGCCGGCGACCTGGAGATCTACATCCCGCCGGGACCACGCCTGGGCAAGCTGGTGATCGAGGCCGAGGGGCTGTGCAAGGCCTTCGAGGGCAGGCTGCTGATGGACAAGCTCAGCTTTTCCCTGCCCCCTGGCGGCATCGTCGGCATCATCGGCCCCAACGGTGCCGGCAAGACCACCCTGTTCCGCATGATCACCGGCCAGGAGCAGCCGGACAGCGGCACCATCCGCATCGGCGAGACGGTCAAACTGGCCTATGTCGACCAGTCGCGCGACTCGTTGAAGCCCAGCGATACCATTTTCCAGGCGATTAGCGAGGGCCAGGAGACCATCTGGCTCGGCACCCGCGAGGTCAATGCCCGCGCCTACGTGGCCAAGTTCAACTTCACCGGCAGTGATCAGCAGCAGAAGGTGAGCGAGATCTCCGGCGGCCAGCGCAACCGGGTCCATCTGGCGCGGATGCTCAAGGAGGGCGGCAACGTGTTGCTGCTCGACGAGCCGACCAACGATCTCGATGTCAACACCATGCGCGCCCTGGAGGAGGCCCTGGAGAACTTTGCCGGCTGCGCCGTGGTCATCAGCCACGACCGCTGGTTCCTCGACCGTATCGCCACCCACATTCTCGCCTTTGAGGGGAATAGCGAAGTGGTCTGGTTCGAGGGCAACTACTCGGACTACGAGCAGGACTACAAGAAGCGCAAGGGCGCGGATGCCGACCAGCCGCACCGCATCCGCTACCGCCAGCTGACTCGGGATTAGCCTCCCTTTTTTTACAGCCGCGCCGCATGCCGGCCCTTGATCCGTACTGGCGGATCAGGACGGCATGCGGCCGGCCCCCGTTCTTGCTCCATTTTCTTGTGGCGCATCCTCCCGGATATGCTTATAACTCCCCCCATGAATACACTGGGCAGCACGGATAATTTTGCCCCACAAAGTGGCATACACGGTGGTCGATCCGACCATGCGGGGAGCAGGACAACCATAAGGAGGACCATCGGGATGGTTGCTCCTCCCCGGTTAGTCGAACGCCAATACTTCACCTTTGCCGAACCGCCGCACGAGATGATCCTTGACTGCGGCGCCCGCCTGGGGCCGATCACCCTGGCTTACGAAACCCTGGGCGAGCTCAACGCCGAGCGCACCAACGCCATCCTCATCCTCCACGCCTTTTCCGGCGATTCCCATGTGGCCGGCTACCTGCACGAGGATGACGAGCGTCCCGGCTGGTGGGACAACATGGTCGGTCCGGGCAAGCCGGTGGACACCAACCGCTATTTCGTCATCTGTTCCAACATTCTCGGCAGCTGCGCCGGCTCCACCGGACCCTCGTCGATCAATCCGCAGACCGGCAAACCCTATGGACTCACCTTTCCGATGGTGACCATCAAGGACATGGTCCGGGCGCAAAAGCACCTGATCGAACACCTGGGGATTCGCAAGCTGATGTCGCTGATCGGCGGCTCGGTCGGCGGCATGCAGGTGCTGCGCTGGTGCGCCGACTACCCGGAGATGGTGGGCTCGGCCATCCCCCTGGCCACCACGGCCCGCCATTCGGCCCAGGCCATTGCCTTCAACGAGGTGGCGCGGCAGGCAATCATGGCCGACCCGGCGTGGAACAACGGCGATTATTACGACGGCCCCGGCCCGGCGCATGGCTTGGCGGTGGCACGAATGATCGGCCATGTCACCTATCTGTCCGATGAGGCCATGCGGGAGAAATTCGGTCGTCGGCTGCACCGCAGCGCCCTGTCGTTCGACTTCACCGGCGATTTCCAGGTGGAAAGTTATCTCCATCACCAGGGCAAGAAATTCGTCGACCGCTTCGACGCCAACTCGCTGCTCTACATCACCAAGGCCGCCGACTATTTCGACCTCGAACGCGGCGGCCACAACCTGCTGGTCAATGAGGCCCTGGCCGACGTGCCCTTTCTGGTGATCTCCTTCACCTCCGACTGGCTCTACCCCACCTATCAGTCACGCGATATCGTCTCGGCCCTGAAAAAAAACGGCAGCGATGTCAGCTTCTGCGAGATCGAGGCCCAGTGGGGTCACGACGCCTTCCTGGTGCCCAATGAACGCCTCAACGGGCTGATCAGTGGTTTTCTCGATCGGGTGTACCATGAACAGTGTCTATAACCGGGAACTGGGCACCATGCGTTTTGACCTCCAGGTCATCGCCTCGTGGATCGAACCGGGTTCACGGGTGCTTGATCTGGGCTGCGGCAGCGGCGATCTGCTCGACTACCTCAAACAGCACAAGCAAGGCATCGGCACCGGCATCGAGCTGTCCGAGGAGAAGGTGGCCCGGTGCATCGAACGCGGCCTGACCGTGCTCCAGGGCGACTTTCGCCAGGAGGTCCGCGATTATCCCGAGGGGCGTTTCGATGTGGTGGTGCTCAGCCAGACCCTGCAGCAAATCCATGACCCCAAGGAGCTGTTGATGGATCTGCTGTGGATCGGCAAGCGGGTGATCGTCAGCTTTCCCAACTTCGCCCACTGGTCGGCGCGGCTGCAACTCTTGTTCACCGGCATGGCGCCGGTCACTGACCAGCTGCCCTACGAATGGTACAACACCCCGAACATCCGGGTTATTTCCATCAAGGATTTCAAGCGCTTTCTCCGCATGTTCGGAGTGCGCACGGTGCGTGAGGTGGCGATCAACACCCATCATCACGACTATAAAGGCAACATTGTCCGCTCGTTCAAGAATCTGCGGGCAACCTATGGCATCATGATGCTGGAGCGAGTGACGTGAGCCGCTTTTTTCAGGAAGAGTTGATTATGGGAAAACAGGACGTGCTGGCCGGAAGTTGCAAGACCGAAACCATCACCGCCGAGCGGGTGCGCAATCCGATTCCCGACGCGGTGACCGCCTTGGCCGAAGGGTTCAGGAGCGGCCGCTGGGCCAGCCATATCGAACCGGTGCCGATTCCCTCCAAGCAGGCGATCATCCATCTGATCGAGCAAGCGCAGCAAATCCTTTTTCCCGGCTTTTTTTCCGCCGATATTCTTCGTCCGGAGAATCTTGACTATCATCTGGGGCAGCAACTGAGCCAGTTCTATGAACATCTCGCCAGCCAGATCAGTTCGGCCATCCGCCACGACTGCTTCCGCCACAACCAGGCCTGCACCCTGTGCAATGAGCGCAGCTACGAAATCGCCGCCGAGCTGATCGACAGCCTGCCCGCGATCCGCAACCTGCTGGAGTCGGACATCGAGGCCACGCTGACCGGCGACCCGGCGGCGGCCAACTCGGACGAGGTGATCTTCAGCTATCCCGGCCTGTTCGCCACCCTGATCTACCGCCTGGCCCATCGCCTCCACCAACTGGGGGTACCGCTCATTCCCCGGATCATGAGCGAACACGCCTATCACCGCACCGCCATCGACATCAATCCCGAGGCCACCATCGGTTCGGACTTCTTCATCGATCACGGCTCCGGCGTGGTCATCGGCTCCACCACCACCATCGGCAACCGGGTGCGGCTCTACCAGGGCGTCACCCTCGGCGCCCTGTCCTTGCCCCGGGACGCGGGGATGAAGCTGCGCAACGTCAAACGCCACCCCACCATCGAGGACGACGTCATCATCTACGCCAATGCCACCATCCTCGGCGGCGACACCGTGGTCGGTGCGCGCTCGATCATCGGCGGCAACGTCTGGCTGACCGAGTCGGTCGGTCCGGATACCCGGGTGATGCTGGAGCAGCCCCGTCTGGTCTATATCGGTCGCGAGCAGGGAGGACAACCATGAGGACGGTGTGCGGCGATTTCACTCAGGCGGTGGGCAACACCCCATTGGTTCATCTTCGGCACATCAGCTCCGCAACCGGAGTTGAACTGCTGGCCAAGGTGGAGTCGTTCAATCCGCTGGGCAGCATCAAGGACCGGGTGGCGGTGGCCATGGTCGATGACGCCGAGCAACGCGGTTTGCTTGCCCCGGGCGGCACCATTGTCGAGCCGACCAGCGGCAATACCGGCATCGGGCTGGCCTTTGTCAGTGCCAGCCGCGGCTACCATCTGATCCTCGCCATGCCCGAAAGCATGAGCATTGAGCGGCGCAAGCTGCTGATCCATCTGGGGGCCGAGCTGGTGCTGACCCCGGCGGCCGAGGGCATGCGGGGTGCAGTGGCCCGGGCCGCCGCCATTCAGCAGGAACGTCCGGGCGTCTGGATGCCCAACCAGTTCGCCAACCCGGCCAACCCGGCCATGCACCGGCGCACCACCGGCCCGGAGATCTGGCAACAGGGAGGGGGGCGGATCGACGCCTTTGTCGCCGGCGTGGGCACCGGCGGCACCATCAGCGGTGTGGGCGGGTACCTCAAGGAACAGCACCCGGCGGTGCGGATCGTGGCGGTCGAGCCGGCCGCCTCGCCGGTGCTCTCGGGTGGTATGCCCGGGCCGCACAAGATCCAGGGCATCGGCGCCGGTTTTGTTCCGGACAATCTCGACCGGGCGGTGATCGACGAGATTGTTACAGTCGAAAACGACGAGGCCATCCGCCAGGCGCAGTTTCTGGCCCGGCGTGAAGGCATCCTCTGCGGCATCTCCGGTGGCGCGGCCCTGGCCGGAGCCCTGCGGTTGGCTGTCCGGCCCGAGTTTCAGGGTAAACGGATCGTCCTTCTTCTGCCCGACACCGGCGAGCGCTATCTGAGCACCGAGTTGATGACCGCATAGTCTTCGCCGAATCCACCATCGCCTATATCACGGACTGTCGGCACAGCCTGCCCATTCTCCTCGTCTTTCTGGGCAACAGAGCTGTTGGATGATACGGTGGGGGATTTTCCCTGCCTTACGTGGGGAGCACGCGCATTCCTTTGAATTTATCGGCAGGATATGCTTACATGGGACCTTTCGATCGCAGGAGAGGCACCCGCTGCCGGAGCGTCTTGCGGGACACCTTCCACCACTTCTTTCTGAAGAAGGGACAATCCATGGCATGTACAGGCAAGCAGTTGCGCGCGCGGCGGAGACTCTCTCTGATTCCAGCCATTCTGGCCTTCTGGGTCACCCTTGGGATCTGGTCCCTCTCTGCGCCGATCTGGGCGCAATCATCCCCTGAAGCGTCCGTTCTTTCTCCTCCGACAGGTCCCGTCGCTGGAGCCAGTGAGGCGCTGAGCAAGGCGGTTCTTAAAATTGACATCGATTACACCGAATCACCGTCCGCCGCCGCCGAACGGCTGGCCAAGTCGCTGACCAGCGCGACAACGGCGGATGCAATCCGCCCCGCCGCCTATGAAGCGCTTGCCCGTTCGGGCATGGCCGTCAAGAGTGCCTCCGAAATCCTTGCCGCAACCGGCCCGCGCATCATCAAACGGTGGCTCTTGCCCGCCCAGGCCGACAACCTCGCCCTCGACTTTCTCGAACATCAGGGCTGGACGCTCGCCGATTTGACCAAGGCCGTTGCCGAACACCCGAACGGCCCCGGAGCCCAGCTGCTCACGCGTCCCGAAACCCTGGGCATGTTGCTGCGGGAATGGGCGGCCATCGCCAAGCAGTCGCCCGCCGATCCCGAAGCGTTCGCCCCCTTGCTGCTGGCACGGATTGCCCATATCAGGGGCAACGGGTCGGATTTTACCCAGGGCGCGATTATCCCCGAGCAGATCGAGCTGTCGTATCTCGAACTCATGCTGCTCACGGCCGGAGCCTACAAGGGCTTGCCCCAGCAACACGCGCCGAGGCAGTTGTCCAGGGCTGTCTCTCTCCTGCAGTGCGCGACATCCTGGTCGACGTCACTGCTCGTGCCATCCGCCCATGCCGCTGGCGACCCCCCCTGCACCTGGGTGAAAGACAATGTCGGAAAAAACGAGGAAGCCGAGGCTGCCCAGGATTTCACCGAGGAAGGCGTCGGCTGGATGATGGACACGGCGCTGGATAAAACAGGCAAATGGCTCGATTCCTTGGGCGACGGCACCTTGGGAAAAACACTGGGGCAGGCCGCCGGTATCTTGAAAATAACCAACCTGCTCACCTCCATGATCTCCCTCTATGGCGGATACAGCCTGACCCTGACCTGGGATCCGGTCAAGCCCCACTATCTGGGGCATGAACATGGTAACGCCGCCATGCACATCACCGCCTCGGTCAGTTCGAGACCGTTGGCCGATGACGCCACCCTGGCCTGCCTCAAGTTTCTCGGCATCGAAAAGCCGACCAGCGACTCGATGAAGGACACCACCGTCGAGTGGGTGGCGCTTTACGGAACACCCAAGCACGCCCAACCGAAATTTCCTCCCTCCAGCCGGGAAAACGTCGGTCCCGATGGCAAGGCCGTCCTGGAACTGACGATGAGCCAGGAAACACTCGGCCAGGAAGTGAAAAAGGGCCGGATCAAGCACGATCAGGTCGTCATGCAGGCCAATCTCATCGTCTACAAATCCAACCCCGGAAAAATCATGGCCGCAACCCTGTTTGGGAACGTTGTCGGCGGCAATATCGAAGTCCTCAAGGGATGGTTCGCCAACTGGTTTCCCAAACGGGCGGTGGCGCGCGTGCCGGTCGAGTGGCACAAGCTCTCCCGCTGGCGCTGCGTGGTCGAGGTCGCGCCTGGTTTGCCCCTGCGCATCGTCTATACCAGCGGATTGGGCACCAAGAGCATCTGGACCTGGGCCTTCGAGGGCGATTCCAGGTTTTCAGGCAGCGGCTCGTTCGATCTCACCAGCGGCAGTACCCGGTTCGTGATGAACGAAACCGTGACCGACGGCGGCATGACCGGGCACGGGACAATCCCGAAAACAGCCAGCATCGGCGGCACCGACGAGGAGCCCACCCTGATCCTGGGCATCGACGGCACGTCGAAATATTTCACGAAAGGCGGCGCCATCGCGAAAAAAGTCAAGGGACAAAGGGCCTTCAAACTTGAAGAGATAGAATGAGGACGTGGGCAGCGCCCGTCTTTTCCGGATACCGTCACATGGCATCCGAGTTGCAATGCATACACGCACAACCAAGGAAAGAACGTTATGGGAACAATCGTCTCACTGAACATCAGCCGGGAAAAAGGCGTCAACAAGGAGCCGGTAGACAGCATTGAAGTCAAGGTCGATCACGGCATGGTCGGCGATGCCCACGCCGGCGACTGGCACCGCCAGGTCAGCCTGCTGGCCGAGGAATCGATCGATTTCATGCGCAACAAGGGGCTGGAACTGGACCCCGGCGCCTTTGCCGAGAACATCACCACCGAGGGCATCGACTTGGCCAAACTCCCCATCGGCACCCGCCTGAGCAACGGCCAGGTGGTGCTGGAGATCACCCAGATCGGCAAGAAATGCCACCACGGCTGCGCCATCTTCAAGCAGGTGGGCGACTGCATCATGCCGCGCGAAGGCATTTTCGCCAAGGTGATCGTGCCTGGGACCCTGCATAAGGGCGACAACCTGGATGTGTTGCCGTGAGCGGTAGCGCAAATTGCAAACGCTGCGGCACCTGCTGCCGTCAGGGCGGCCCGGCCCTGCACGGGCCGGATCTGAAACTGCTCCGTTCGGGAACCCTGCGCACCGAGGACCTGATTACCGTCCGCCGGGGTGAACTGGCCTTCCAGCCTCTGGCCGACCGTCCCGAACCGGTCACTCATGAATTTCTCAAGCTAAGCGGCCAACACGGCACCTGGTGTTGCCTCTTTTATGATGAACAGAGCCAAGGGTGCCGCTGTTACTCGCATCGGCCCTTGGCCTGCCGGCTGCTTGACTGCACCGACACCGGGCCCATCCTGGACATAGCCGGACAGGACCTGCTGACCCGCTTTGCCTGCATCGCCGCCGACGATCCCCTGTTGCCGCTGATCCGGGAACATGAGCAACGCTGTCCCTGCCCGGACCTGCATGCCTTGGCCGGCGATTTGGCGCAAGACACGCTCGACCCCGCGCGCCTGGCCGAACTGGAAGCCACCGTGGCCCTCGATCTGGCCTTCCGCAGCCGGGTCGCCGCCGAGCTGCGCCTTTCCGTGGCGCAAGAGATGTTCTCCTTTGGCCGGCCGCTGTTTCAACTGCTGTTGCCCTTGGGGCTGCAAGCCGTCAACACCCCCGAAGGCATCCGCCTGCACCGTTAGACGCAGGCGCCCGCCGCGGCCAGCATGGGGTTGACGGCCGAAGCAAAAGCATATAGAGTGCCGCACCTTTTGCCCCCCTTTTTCCCTTCTTCTCCCGAGGTACGCCGGAATGAGCGCTCCCGATGTCCAGACCCTCCTTGCCCGCTTCGACCAACTGACCGACACCTACATGCGCGACGAGGTTGATCAGGCCCTGCACTGTCAGCAGGAACTGACCCCGCACCTGCTCAAGATCATCGAGACGGTGGCCGAAAACCCGCTGATTTATTGCCTGGAAGGACACAATGCCCACGTCTACGCCGCCAGCCTGCTGTCCCATTTTTGCGAGCCGGCCGCCCATCTGCCGCTGATCCGGGCCTTTTCCATTCCCGAGGAGCAGTTGGTCGACCTGTGGGGCGACATGACCACCGAAACCCTGCCCACCCTGCTCTACCGGACCTGCAACGGCTCCATCGAGGCGATCAAAAACTTAGTGAATAACCGAGAGGTGGATCAGTATGTGCGCTGCGCGGCCATGGAGGCACTGTCCTATGCGGTGGCCTTTCATCCCTTCCACCGCGACGAGGTGGTGCGCTTTTTCCAGGGGCTGTTCACCGGCGAGGAGGCCGCGCGCGACTCCCATTTCTGGGGCAACCTGACTGCCACCTTGTGCGACCTCCATCCTGGGGATTCGATGGCCATCATCCGCACCGCCTTTGCCGAGGGCATCGTCCCCCCCGGATTTATCAGTCTGGAAAATGTCGAGGAGGCTAACAAGCGGAGCATGGAGGCGGCCATGGACCATCTGCTGACCTGGGTCAAGGCGCGGATGCCGGCGGATATCCATGCCTACATCTCCTGGTTTGCCGAATTTCATCAGCAGGACCACGAACAGCCCGCAGCGAAAAAACCGGCCCCCAAAAAGGACAAGAAAAAGGGCAGCCACGATCCTCAAAAGGCCGCCAAAAAGGTGCGCAAGAAAAACAAGCGTTAGCCCCCCTTCCCCGCACAGCTCCCCCGAGGTCGTTGGCGGCCGGCACCTCCTGGCTAATCGACCGGCAGCAGTCCGTCGCGGGGCTTGGCCCCCATGTCGGCAAAGCTGATGACCGTATTGCGCCCCCGGCTCTTGCTGGCGAACAGGGCGTGATCGGCCTTGCCCAGCAGATCGACCAGATCGTGAGCATCCTCGGGATAGGAGGCCATGCCGCAACTGACCGTCAGGTGGACGGACAGCCCCTGGCCACGGAGGAACCGGCGGCCAGCGATCGCCGCCCGCATCTGTTCGGCCAGCCGCCTGCCGGCCTCCCCATCCAGGTTGGCCAGCACCACCACGAATTCATCGCCGCCATAACTGACGCCGTACCCGCCCTGGGGAAGCAAGGATTTGATGATGCCCGCCAGCTCGGCAATGGCGCGACTGCCGTTGAGATGCCCGTGGCTATCGACCACCTGCTTGAATCGGTCGATATCCATGAAGATGACGGTGAGCGACTGCTCCGGATCGCGGTTGAAATGGGCCTGCATGTTCCGGTAGAGGTAGCGGGTGTTGAAGAGGCCGGTGAGATCGTCGAGGAAGGACAGCTCCCGGTAACGGGCCCGGCTGGCCTTCAGCGCCTGCTGGGTACGGCAGAGCGCCAGATGGGTCCTGACCCGGGCCAGCAGTTCCTCCTGGGTCGAGGGTTTGATGATATAATCCTGGGCGCCGGCGGCAAACCCGTTGACGATGTGTTCCTTGTCGTTACTGGCCGTGACGAAGATCACGGGGATGTCGGCTGTCCGTGGATTCTCCTTGATCAGCCGGCAGGCCTCAAGCCCGGAGACGCCGGGCATGTCGATGTCCAACAGGATCAGATCCGGCAGGCAGTCGGAGGCAAGGAGGGCGAGCGCCTGCTGGCCGCTGGCGGCCTGGACGACCTGATACCCGGCTCGGGCCAACATGGCGTGCAGCAGTTTGATGACCACCGGGTTGTCATCGACGATCAGAATGGAGGCATCGGTTGTTTTTTCTTTCTTTTTCATGCATTCCATGGTGAGGAAGAACAAAAGGAAAGGGAACAAAGGCAACGAACCAAACGCGGCCCGGGTCAACGCCTGCCGGTTCGAGCCGAGCCGCGACAGCTGCCGGTGATCAGCACCTTACCGTTAGCCGGGCCGCTTTGGCCACTTTTTTGCGCGGTTCGGACAAGATTATATCCCCTCTTTTTTTCCCTCAAGGAGGCATCCCATGGCTCACGATTTGACCACCCAGCTCGCCGTGCTCGGCGGCGGTCCTGGCGGATACACCGCGGCCTTTCGCGCCGCCGATCTCGGCCTTTCGGTCTGCCTGATCGAACAGGGCGGAAGACTGGGCGGGGTCTGCCTCAACGTCGGCTGCATCCCTTCCAAGACCCTGCTTCATGCGGCCTCGGTGATCGAGGAGGCACGCGACGCGGCGGCCTTCGGCGTCAGCTTCGCCCCGCCCCGCATCGACCTCGAAACCCTGCGCAGCCACAAGGCGCGAATCGTCACCCAGCTGACCACCGGCCTCGACAGCCTGTGCGCGGCCCGGAAGATCACCCGTCTCACTGGCCACGGCGCCTTTGTCGACCCGCACACCCTGCTGGTCAGCAGCCAGGAGGGCGATGTCCGGGTGCGCTTTGACCATGCGATCATCGCCACCGGATCACGCCCGGCAACCCTGCCCGGCTGCCCCGAGGATGCGCGCATCTGGGATTCCACCGCCGCCCTGGCTCTGACCACGGTTCCCAAACGACTGCTGGTCATCGGCGCGGGCATCATCGGCCTGGAGATGGCCCAGGTGTACAGGGCGCTCGGTGCCGAAATCACTGTGGTCGAGCCGCAGAACCAGATCATCCCCCCAGCCGACCGCGACCTGGTGCAGCCGCTGTTCCTGAAGCTGAAGAAAACGTATCGAATTTGTACCGAAACCAGGGTGGCCGGGATGACGGCCACGACAAACGGAATCGAGGTCACGCTCGCGGGCAAGACCGATGCCGCCGAGCTGTTCGACGCCGTGCTGGTGGCCGTGGGCAGGAGACCGAATACAGAAAATTTTGGCCGGGAGGCTCTGGGAATCGACCTCGATGGCCGGGGCTTCATCCCGGTCGACGACCGTCAACGGACCGCCGTGCCCCACGTGTACGCCGTGGGCGATGTGGTCGGCGACCCCATGCTGGCGCACAAGGCCGCCCATCAGGGCAAGGTAGCGGCGGAGGTCATCGCCGGCCACGCCTCGGTGTTCGCCCCACGGGCCATTCCCTCGGTGGCCTATACCTCGCCCGAAATCGCCTGGATGGGCCTGAGCGAAAAGGAGGCCGCCCAACAGGGCCTTGCCGTGGACAAGGGCAAATTCCCCTGGGGGGCCAGCGGTCGGGCGTTGAGCGCTGGGGCGGGCACCGGAGTGAGCAAGATCCTGTGCGACCCGGATAGCGGCCGCCTCCTTGGTGCCGGCATCTGCGGCCAGAACGCCGGCGAGCTGATCCATGAGGCGGTGCTGGCCCTGGAGATGGGCGCCACGGCCGAGGACATCGGCCTGACCGTTCATGCCCACCCGACCCTGGCCGAAACCCTGGCCTTTGCCGCCGAGATGGTCACCGGGTCGATCACCGATGTGCTGCCACCGAAAAAGCCGGCCAGGACAAGATAACGGAGGCCGCGCATGCATCTGACCCTTGAGAATCCGTTGGACATGCACCTGCACCTGCGCGAGCGGGAGATGCTCGCCCTGGTCGCCCCCTGTAGCGCCGCCCAGTTCGCCGGCGGCGTGATCATGCCCAACTTGGTGCAACCGGTGGACAGTCTGGAGCGATTGCGCGCCTACCGCGCCGCGATCCTCGACGCCTGCGCCGGCGAACCGTTCACCCCCTACATGACCCTGTTCTTCCGCTCTTACCACCGGGAAGAATTGCTGGCCGCCAGGGACGAGATCATCGGCCTTAAACTCTACCCGGCCGGGATCACCACCCAGAGCGAGTCCGGGGTGCGGGATTTCGACCGCATCGGCGACACCGTGGCCCTGCTGGAAGATCTGGACATCCCCCTGCTGGTGCATGGCGAGACGGATGGTTTCGTCATGGAGCGGGAACGGGAATTCTTGCGCGTGTATCAGTGGCTGGCCGAAACCTTTCCCCGACTGCGGCTGGTGATGGAGCACATCACCACCGCCGAGGCAGTCGAATTGCTCGACCGGTACGACAACGTCGGCGCCACCGTCACCCTGCACCACCTGCTGATCACCCTGGACGACGTGGTCGGCGGACTGCTGCAACCGGATCTGTTCTGCAAACCGATCGCCAAGACCCCGCGGGACCGCGAGGCCCTGCGCCAGGCTGTTCTTGCCGGTCACCCCCGGCTGATGTTCGGGTCGGATTCGGCGCCGCATCCCCGCCACAAGAAAGAATGCTGCGGCTGCGCCGCCGGAGTCTTTTCCGCGCCGGTACTCCTGCCCGCCCTGGCCCAGCTGTTCGAGGAGGCCGATTGCCTGGAGCGGTTGGCCGATTTCGTCAGCCACCATGCACGGCGATTTTACCGGCTCAGGCCGCCGCACAAACAGGTGCATCTGGTGCGTGCCCCCTGGACGGTGATGGAACAATATGAAACACTTCGGCCGTTTCTCGCTGGTCAGACCTTGCGCTGGCGAGTGGAAAAGCGACCGTAAACAGTCGGTAATGATTGAAAGAACGGCATAAAGATGGTATCGAACAACCCGCGAAACACTGTTTCAGTCTATTCCACCGAACACGGACGCCTGTGCCCCGAATGCAGCCGCCCGGTCGGCGCCTGCACTTGCGCGACCCGATCCTCGACCGTTCCCCGGGGCGATGGCATCGTCCGGGTGGGCCGCCAGACCAAGGGCCGCAAGGGAAGCGGCGTCACCACGGTCAGCGGATTACCGCTCGCCCCTGATCGCTTGCGCGACCTGGCCGGCCAATTGAAAAAAAAATGCGGCGCCGGTGGCGCCGTCAAAGACGGTGTGATCGAAATTCAGGGCGAACACCGCGACCTGTTGGTGGCGGAACTCACCCGCCTGGGCTACACCGTCAAACGTGCGGGAGGGTAATGCCCCGCGCGTCCTGTCTTGAAAACCGCCGCCCGATCGGGCTGTTCCCCTCGGAAAGCGGCATATCCATGTCCACGGACAGCTCTGGCCACGGCAACGCCGGACGGTCCGTCACAGTTTTTTCAACCCAGGAGATTCCACGATGCCCCAATCCTATCCGCAAGCCTTTGCCCGCAACTTCCTCGGCAATGCGCCCCTCTGGTACAAACTGACCATCCTGTTGTTTCTGGTGGCCAATCCCTTCCTGCTCAAGTTCTATGGACCGTTCATTGCCGGTTGGGTACTGATCGGCGAATTCATCTTCACCCTGGCCATGGCCCTGAAATGCTACCCCCTGCCAGCGGGCGGCCTGCTGGCAGCAGAGGCGGTGTTCATCGGCATGACCAAACCGGAAACCGTCTACCACGAGGCGCTCAATAACTTCGAGGTCATCCTGCTGTTGATCTTCATGGTGGCAGGCATCTATTTCATGAAGGATTTCCTCCGCTTCACCTTCACCCGCATCCTGGTCAAGGTACAGTCGAAGTACAAAATTTCCCTGCTGTTCTGTTTTGCCGGCGCCTTTCTTTCCGCCTTCCTCGACGCCCTCACCGTCACCGCGGTCATCATCGCCGTGGCCTACGGCTTCTACGACATCTATCACCGCTATGTGTCCGGCAAGGACGGCAGTGCCGGCGTCCATGACCTGACCAGCGACCTGGCTCTCAAGGAAACCGAACAGCAGGAACTCAAGCAGTTCCGGGGTTTTCTCCGCAACCTGATGATGCACGGCGCGGTGGGCACGGCGCTCGGCGGGGTCTGCACCCTGGTGGGCGAACCGCAGAACCTGCTGATCGGCAGCGAGATGGGCTGGCACTTCATGGATTTCTTCATCAAGGTCGCCCCGGTGTCCCTGCCGGTCCTGCTGGTGGGTTTGGCCACCTGCTACTATGTGGAAAAGAAAAAGTGGTTCACCTACGGTTTTGAACTGCCCGGCAACATCCGCTCTCATCTGCTGGAAACCGAAACCAAGATGGAGGCCAAACGCGGCTTCAAGGGCAAGCTGCAGCTGGCCTTCCAGGCCCTGGCCGGCATCTGGCTGATTATCGCCCTGGCCTTCCACCTGGCCGCCGTCGGCCTCATCGGCCTGTCGGTCATCGTCTTTCTCACCGCGCTCAACGGCATCACCGAGGAACATCAGATCGGCCGCGCCTTCGAGGAGGCGCTGCCCTTCACCGCCCTGCTGGTGGTGTTCTTCGCCATTGTTGCTGTCATCCATGACCAGCACCTGTTCGCGCCGGTGATCAACTACGTGCTCAGCCTCCAGGGGCATTCCCAGCTGGCCGCCTACTACATCGCCAACGGCCTGCTCTCGGCCATCTCCGACAACGTGTTCGTGGCCACGGTCTACATCTCGGAAACCAAGATGCACTTTGTCAACATGCTGGGCGCTCTTCCGGATATCGGCATGACCGGCGAACAGCTGATGGATAAGCTCACCGACCCGAACATCGCCCGCCAGGAAGTGCTGGCCGGTCTGCCCCAGGCGGCGGCCGAGCAGGCAGACGCCCTGATGCACCAGTTGGACAAGCTGGCGGTGGCCATCAACACCGGCACCAACATCCCCAGCGTCGCCACCCCCAACGGTCAGGCCGCCTTCCTCTTCCTCCTGACCTCGGCCCTGGCCCCGGTCATCCGCTTGTCCTACGGCCGCATGGTGCTGCTCGCCCTGCCCTACACCATCACCATGTCTCTCGCCGGCCTGCTGGCCACCTACCTGTTCCTGTAACAGCGGCACACACGGACACACAAGCCCTTGCCCACGCGGGCCAAGGGCTTGTGTGGGCCCATCGAAAAATCGTCCCGTTGCACAGTCCGCCGCGCCAGGAAGTCGACCCGCGACGGGCCAACAGGCGGCCAACTTCCCCGTTTCTTGGCCATCGCCAGTCGATCGAAACGGCGGGCTCCATTCCATTCTGGCAACAGACGCGACCGCCCTGCCCCGAAAACCGGAGGACGCCAGGGGCACTTGACTTCCCCCTGACCGGGGAGAGGTCGCACGATCTTGCTTGCCAGACAATGGCCTCCTGGGAATGGCCGATGAGCCCAACCTGGAGGATGCTGGGCGCCAGCGGATGAACCCTCCCGTTGGCCAACAAATTGAACGGTTCTTTTTTCATGCCTTGATTTTCTTTCAATCCTTATGCGATAATGGGCCACAGTAAGGCTCCCACCCATCCGCCAGATACGCGGTCATTCCTTTTAACAAGGCGAAAACAATGCGTTGCCCAAAATGCGGTTACATCTCCTTTGACCATCTGGAATCGTGCAAGAAATGCAAAAAATTTTTTGGCCCCTTGGCCACGGAACTGAACGGCACCATCCATGATGCTATCGCGCCTTCTTTTTTGAACTTTTCCACCGGTCCGTCTTCCCCTTCGTCTCCGCCGGTGGTGCAATCCCTTGAGATCGCCGGGGATGGGCAGGAAAAGGAACCGCAACAGCCGCTGCGAGAAGGGATAGATACCGAGTTTATTCTTGGGGATGAACCGATCGTCCCGCAACAGCAAGACATCTTCCTCACCGACACCAGGCAGGAACTAACGGTGGACTTGGATGATTTCGAGGAGGTGTCCCCGGTCGCCGAATATACACTCGATCTGGACAAGGAATCCAAAGACATCGAGGATGCATTGCCGACCTTGGATTTTGGCGATCTCGACATTTCCGACTTGGCTCCTCCAGCCAAACGTCCTGCTGAGGCTGCACCCGACGAGGAAGCGTTGGTTCTCACCACCGAAACCGTGGCAGCCTCTTCCGCGCCTCCCGTTTCGCCCCAAGACGACTTGCCCCGAAAATCATCAGGGCTCGAAGACCTGCATTTCAATGGGCTTGACCTGGAAGCGCCGGCCAAGATCGTAAGCGGCAGCGCGGCCGGAAAACGCTATCTGCCGTCAGTGAAGACCGGAACCGCTCTTGATAATTTTGACATCGATCTGGGCGATCTTTTCGGGGAAAAGAAAAAATAAAAAAAGATTGACAACAGCCCTGTTTTTTTATTAAAAGACTGATTCTGTAAGTGCGTGCGCCGAGATAGCTCAGTCGGTAGAGCAACGGACTGAAAATCCGTGTGTCCCTGGTTCAAATCCTGGTCTCGGCACCAAAAATTCAAGAGGTTAGGCTCACACAGCCTAACCTCTTTTTTTTTCGGGTTATACCAGCGCAGGTTTGAACCGAAAAATATGCCCGTGGGGCATAAAAGCTCCACCCGCCGATCCACCTATTGGACGCCGTTACAGCTAACGGTGGTTTGATTGCCGCTTATCCCTTTCCCCGCTTCCGTTCTTCTTGTTCAGCCTGCTCTTTGCACCTGTCTTTTTCCCCCGATTCCGGATCCCCCGTTGTTCGCCACTCGAACCATCCTCCCCCCGTGCCGCTTGAACATCTCCGAAGGGAAAAAATTGCCCAAGGCGGCCATCAGTCCAAGGGAAGCGGCTGCTTCTCGCCATTGAGCATCACGCGAGCAAGCGTTTCCTTTAATTTCGCAAACCGGTACGGTTTTTCGAGGAACGCCTGCGGCATGTCGTCGTGGTCCCCTTCCATGACCTGCGACTCGCTGTAGCCGCTGGCCAGGATGACCGGCAGCTCGGGAGACCGGCGCCGCAGGGCGGCCAGGGTTTCCCAGCCGTTCATCCGCGGCATGATCACATCACACAGGACAACGGTGATCTGGCCCGCATGACGCTCGAACATGTCCACCGCCTGCTCCCCATTTTCCGCCTCCAGCACGGTGTAGCCAAACGACTGGAGCATGCGGGCGACCAGCCTGCGCGATACCGGTTCGTCATCGACGATGAGAATCGTTCCGCTGCCCACCGCCTCCGGAAGCGGAAGTTCCGGCAGGGGCGCTGTCGGGGTCGCCGCCGTATCCACGGGCAGGAACACGCGAAACGTGCTGCCCTGGGCGGGACCACTCTCCACGGCCACCACCCCTTTGTGCGCGCGGGCAATACCGAGCACGACCGCCAATCCCATACCCCGGCCGGTGAACTTGCTGGTAAAAAATGGATCAAAAAGGCGGTCGATATCCGCTTCCACAATGCCCGAACCGGTGTCTGTTACCTCAATGCAGGCGTATGGCTGAGCCGGCGGCTGACAATCGATGGGGTAGCGATGCCTGGCCGGTATCGCGGCTTCGGTCACCGTTTTAATGGTCAGTGTCACCACCCCGCGGTCGTTGGCGCAGGCTTCCCACGCGTTGGTGATCAGATTGACGAGAAGCTGTTGGATCTGATTTTCCACGGCCTTGATCATTGGCCCCGATTGCGGCGCGTTCAGACGGAATTCCATGCTGCTGGGCATGCCAGCCAGCAGCATGGGCTGAGAGTTTCGGCATGTCCTGGCCAGGTCCAGCTGTTCATAGGTGCCGGGGGTCTGGCCAAGATAGGTCAGCAGCAGCTTGCTGACCGCCGAGGCCTTGCCCGCGGCGCGAAGGGCTGTATGCACGTAGGTCCTGATTTCCTCGTACCGCGCCGGGTCGTCCAGCCCGCCGAGGGTCATTTCCAGGCTCATCATCACCGCTTGCAACTGATTGTTGAAATGATGCGCGATCGCACCGGCCATCCGGCCCAGGCTTTCCGATTTCTGCAGCTGCCGGTTTTGCGCTTCCAGCCGTTCCCGTTCCGCCTCGGCCCGTTGGCGTTCGGTGACGTCATAAATGATGGCGAAGTTGATCAGCTGGTCTTGAAAGCAGATCGGCGCGGCATGGACATCGACGGTCCGAACGATGCCGTCTGCCAGACGATGATTGACGGTGAAGTTAGACAGAGTCCGATCCTGGATCTGCTGGCGCACGGCGGCCGTCTCTTCGCGCGACTGGCAGTTGATCTGGTCGATGGTCATCGTTCGCAGGGTGTCCCGCGCATAGCCGTAAAACGCGGCGGCGGCCTTGTTGGCGTCCAAAATGCGGCCGCTGTCCGGATCAATGAGGAGCATGATGGCGCTGTGCTGCTCGAACATCAACCGGAAGCGGGCCTCACTGGTCTGCAACGCCTGCTCCATCTTTTTTCGGCCGGTGATGTCAAACAGGGATAGAACCAGGCCGATGACCTCGCCACGCTCATTCTTGACCGGCGAGAGTGCCCAGTCCCACCAGGTCAGGCCCCGTTCGGGCTGATCCGGATACTCGAAGGGCTTATCCCGCGCCTCGAAGGCTTCACCGGTTTCTCGGACCTGTTTGAAAATGGCCTCGTTCTCGGCATCCGGATAGAGGTCGAAATGGTTCTTACCGATCATTTCTTGCGGAGGATATCCGCAGGACGCGGCAAACGCCACGTTGACGCGGACAAACTTGAAATCGCGATCGAGATACGCCAGGTGCGAATTCCTTGTCCCGTCCATGACCGACTGCAACAGGTTGCGTTCCCGAAGCAGCGCCTCCTCGGCACGCCGCCGTTCCGTGATATCCTGGGCAAGCGAGGCCGCGCCGATGAAATTGCCCCGACCGTCCACCAGCGGCGTGTTGCTCCACTCGCACTCGATGATCCTGCCATCCTTGGTGAGGTTTTGGTTGGTGCTCCGTTGACCGCCGCTCTCGGACCGTACTTTTTGGAACACGGTTTTTACCTGCTCCCGGGCGCTGTCGGGAATGATGAAGGAAGCATCGCGGCCGAACGCCTCCTCGGCGGTGTAGCCGAAAATTTCCTCGGCCGAATGGTTCCAGGCGGTCACCCTGAAGGATTCATCCCATTCGATCACCGCAAGCGGCGTCTGCTGCACATGCAGGGCGAGTTTCTGCTGCGCCGCCACCCGCCGCGCCATCTGCTCGGCGATAACCTGGGCTTGCCGGCGGGCCCGCCCTTGCATGAACACCAGGGTACTCAGCAAACAGCTCAGGAGGACGCCGCCAAACAGCATGAACAACGACTTTTCATGACTGAACTCGGCGTCGAATGAGGGCCGGGACGTGAAAAGGAAATGCCAGCTGGCCCCATAGGCCTCGATTGTCCGGGCGACGGAAAACCTTGGTGCGTAATCTGCGGGGGTCATGCGCTCCCTGGTCTGCCTGCTGCTGAACAACAGACGCTCCGGTTGGGCGCTCTGACCGGAATAGAGGTCGAAATCCACCTCGGCCGGCATGTTGACGAGCGCGGCCCGGACGAAATCGTGCATGCGGATCGGGCTGTAGACGAACCCGCGCAACGCGGCCTGGCGTTGCGCGACCGTCTCGGTCGGCATGCCCCGTCGGTACGAGGGCAGGTACATCAGTATGCCACCTTGGGAATTCGCCTCGCCGGCTTCCTGGACCAGGACAATCTTGCCGCTGATACTGGTCTTGCCCGTGTTGCGCGCCCGCTCCATGGCTGCCCGCCGGACCGGCTCGGAATACATGTCGTAACCAAAGGCGCGCCGGTTCAATTCGTTGAAGGGCTCCAGCCAGACAATGGCGGTGTAGACCGGCCGTTCGCCTTCCGGCGTGATGGTATATCCGGGAAATCCCTCGGCCTGGATGGCCTGGATGTGCGTCGTTCTCTGTTCGGGGGCAATCCAGGCGGCGTAGCCAAAGCCGAGAATGCCGGGATTATGGATATCCGGCTGAAGTGACGAGGCGTACAGGTGCCATTGTTCCCGGGTCAAGGCCTCGCCGTGAACGCTGAACAGGGCATTGCCGCCAAGGAGCACATTTTCATTGTCTTTCAGGCGGCTGAGGAGCCGGCCGGTGATTTCTTCGATCTGGCCGCCGAAGCTGAATTCCGCGCGGTCTCGTGCCCCCTGCTCCACGAGGTGCCAGAGGAGCATTGTGGCGACGAGCGAAACGATCAGCACCACAAGGGGGACCACCAGCACGGATATCGCGGCAAAGGGAGCGCTTTTTTTGGCGGGGGCTACAGGATCTTGCATGAACAAGGTCTCCATGACGAGAAGTTCATTCGACCAGCGCTCGCCCGCTGCAGAATGAAAGGGAGTCATGACATGAGAGGGGCGGCAGGGGATGGGACATGGGCTTGGCGCCGGTCAGGAACACGCTCGCGGCAGCCCTGCACCGCGCGCTGGACTCGGGGACCGTCTCCCCGGCGGCGAACAGGCCCCCCTTTTGCCGCCACAGCGCTTACCGTTGGCCCCTTCGGTCATGCCACTGCACAATGACGATGGCCGGCAGAATGACCGCCACCCCCATCGCCGCCTGCATGGACGGGATTTGGCGGTACAGCAGCCACTCGATCAGCACGATCAACGGCGGATAGAAATAGGAGTAGGCGCTGACCCGGGTCGGCCCAAGGTACAGCGTCGCCCACTGGTTGATGAAAAAGGTGATGATGGTGGTGAAGATGGATAAATAGGCGATTCCCCCCCATACGCCTGCGGGAATGGCTTCCCAGGGGACGAGGGGAAGCTTGTCGAGGGTAAAGAGCAGGAGCCAGGCACTGCCGGTGGCGAGAATCCAGAAAGTCATCACCGCCATGGACTCGCCGCGATAGAGCAATTTCACCAACGGCATGTAAAGTCCCATCAGCAGACAGCCGCAGAAAAAAAGCAGGTCGCCGCGGTTGAGCTGGAGGCGCGCCATCCGCTCGAAATCGCCCTCGAAAATGACCCACAGCGCACCGATCATGGCCAGGGCCAAGGCCGCCAGGCGATAGCCTCCCAGCCGTTCGCGCAGGAGTATCCAGCCGTACAATCCGGAAATGCCAGGCACGGTGGTGAAAATAACCCCGGTGTTCAGCGGTGTGGTGATGCGCAAGGAAAGAAACATCAACCAAAAAAATCCGACCAGGGTCCCGCTGATGAGACTGTAGCGCAACAGATCGGCAGGGCGTGGACGGGACCAACCGAAGGTGCGGCCGACATAGGGGGCAAAGAGCAGCGTCGCCAGGATAAAGCGGATCAGGGTCAAGACCACCGGATCCATGAACGGCGTGATCAATTTGCCCACGATAAACGAGGTGGACACGAGAAAGGCCGAAAGAGCCATGCCGCCATGCAGCAACCAAAGCGACGGGGGAATGCTTGAATACCTGTTTGATCGCATGAGAAAAGAAAAAGTGGACAGCGCCGAGGGGGGCATCCAGGGCGCGTGCATGATGGAAGCCAGGGGGACGGTCGCGAACGGCAGGGAACAAGACCCCTCGCGCGGCCTCTTCACCGGACAGGAGGAGAAGGGCGGTTCTCGATCGGCGTCCTGGCAAGGATTCTGGTGACCTCCCGCGAGACGCTTTCAGCGCTGAACGGCTTGGCGACAAAGCCGGCCAAACCCATTTGCTCATAATTGTCCGCAGTTACCTGTTCACTATAGCCGGTACAAAGAATCACCGGAATATCCTCGCGTATTTTTTTCAGTGCGGTGGCCAGTTCCAGGCCGGTCATTCCCGGCATCCCCATGTCGGTGAGAACCAGATCGAACAGCCCTTTTCGCGACAGGAAAAGCCGATAGGCCTCTTCGCTCGAACGACAGGATGTCACCGTATACCCGAGATGGCTGAGCACCTGTTCCAGATAAAAGGCGATAGGCTGTTCATCGTCCACCACCAGGATGTGCCCTTCCCGCGGCGGGCTGGCCGTTTCATTCTGCTCGGCCCGGTTGTCCTCTTCCTGGGCCGCTTCCGGAAGAAAAACGGTAAAACAGCTTCCTTTTCCGGGGATCGACTCCACCGTCACCGCCCCGCGATGGTCATTGACGATGCCATGGACCACCGACAGGCCCAACCCCGTGCCTTCGTGCAACTTTTTCGTGGTGAAGTAGGGTTCGAAAATCCGCTGAAGATATTCCGGCGGAATGCCAACACCCGTGTCCTCGACCTGGAGGCAGACATAGGATCCATGTTGCAGATTGCCGATCTCGACCCCTTCTTTGGGCGAAAGCGTTCTGGTGTACAACCGGACATGAATCGCCCCGCCCTTTCCTTCCAGGGCCTGATAGGCATTGGTACAGAGATTCATGATGACCTGGTGCATCTGGGTGGGGTCAGCTTTCACATAGGCATTCGGGGCAATGTCGGAGATGAGTTCAATATTCGCCGGTAAGCTGGCGCGCAACAGCTTGAGCACTTCCTTGACAATAAGGCCGAGTTGCAGACTCGATACATTTTTCTCCCCCTGCCTGCTGAACTGAAGGATCTGGTCGACCAGTTGTCCGGCCCGTTCCGAAGCCTTGACGATTTCTCCCAAATTCTTGTACAACAGCGAATCGGATGGGCACTGCCCCTGCGACAGCTCCGCATACCCCAGAATGGCCGTCAAAATATTGTTGAAATCATGCGCCACCCCGCCGGCCAATGTCCCGATGGCCTGCATTTTTTGCGACTGCCTGATCTGATTTTCCAGAATCAAGTGCTGGGTAATATCGCGCTTGACCGCGACATAGTTGATGATATGGCCATTGTTGTCCCGCACCGGAGTAATGGTGGCTTCCTCCTTGTACAAGGCGCCATTTTTTTTCTTGTTGGTGAAGGTCCCGCGCCAAACGTGCCCCTTCGCAATTTCCGCCCACATCAGCTTGTATTGATACGGCGGCGTTTCGCCACTCTGCAGCAATCGCGGGTTTTTCCCTAACACCTCCGGGTACGAGTAGCCGCTGACTTCCTCGAAGGCGGGATTCACATATTGGATATTGCCAAAGATATCGGTGATAATTACAGACTCGGCCGCCTGCTCGACAGCGGTTGCCAGCAACCGCCGTCCTTCTTCCATTTTAAAACGATTGCTCATATTATAAAACATTACCTGAGCAACCTTCCTAGTGCCGATCAAAGCGGTGTCAATTTGTATCTGTACCGGAATCTTTTCATTATCCTTGTTCTTTATAAAGAAATTGAGAATATCGTCGCAAGGTTCTTCATTTATTTTTTTATTGAAAAATTCAATGTAGTTATCTCTTTCCTTCCCGTCATAAAAATCGCCATGATGCGTGCCGACAATGCCCCCGTGGACGAATTTGAAAAAATCAAGGGCGTGATTGTTTGCCTCCAAAATAATCCCGCTGAATGAATCAACTATGATGATAGGCTCATTTATTGACTGTAGTAATAAATAGTATTTTTCAATGAATTCTGTTGAAATTTTTTCAAAATTCTTTCTTGATGTTATATTTTCAATCAAGACCAATGCATAATAATCTTGTTTCTCTCCAAATATATCAATCTTGACATTGAAAAATAATTCATTTTTATTAACATCCAATACATTATAATCATGATACGTATTCTTTCTTCCGCAAAGAAAGTTAGATATTATATTGTCACAAATTTTATTATATAAAACATTAAATACATACGATCTCCCTTCGAGTATCGAAGATCTTTTTCCATCTGCGAATAAATCAACAACGGATTGATTCAACGAATATATTTTTATAAATGATGCGCTATTTTTCTTTAAAAAAAGTTCCGCAGATAGATACTGATCTATGTCGGCAATGTCCGATTGTTCAATTTCTTTGCATTTTATTCCGATATCAGTCACATTTAATAACAGCATCGGAACGCTCGAATTTAAAAAGCCTGCCCGATACCATGGGGGCACGCTGCCCATTCTCCCTTGCGCTTGGTTGATCATCATACTAGCACTTCACTGTTTATGGAAAAATGGGTTCGATCAGAGGCTCTTGCGTAGACAATACAGGGCCCTTCATTCACATTGAACGCTTTCCTTCATCCCGCCGATACCTTGCGGCACATTCGATTCTCACATCATGCACGACGACGAACAGAAAGGCCCGGCAGCCGTTCAACCTGGAAAATTATATGTGGTGGCGACCCCCATTGGCAACTTGGGCGACCTGAGCCATCGAGCCATCGAAACCCTGGCCTCGGTTGATTGTATAGCCTGCGAAGATACAAGACGCACAAAAAATCTCTGCCGCTATCTCGATATTGCTCCGCGCCTGATCAGCTACTACCGCGAAAAAGAGCAGGAAAAGGCGGCGCTGCTGGTCGAATTGCTGCAAGCGGGGAAGAACATCGGGCTTGTTTCCGATGCCGGGACGCCCGCCATCTCGGACCCCGGAGGTATCCTGGTGCGCAAGGCACGGCAAGCGGGCATCCACGTCGTTCCGATAGCCGGGCCTTGCGCCGTAACGACCGCCTTGTCCGTTGCCGGCCTTTCCCCGACGCCGTTCTTTTTTGGCGGCTTCCTCCCCGCAAAAAAAAGCGAACGGCAGAACATGCTGCGTCGTCTTGCTTCACTGCCGTGCACACTGGTCTTTTATGAATCGCCCCACCGGATATCCGACACCCTGGCCGACATGGTCCACTGCCTTGGCGACCGCCCTGCCCAGCTCTTTCGCGAACTGACCAAAATATACGAAGAATGCCTGGAAGACACGCTTGCAAACCTGTGCGATCGCCTGCGAGGCGGGATCAAGGGGGAATTGGTCCTGATCATTCAAGGCGCCCCGGATACCGCCGCCGACCCCGCGGCGAACCTTGAGGAACTGTTGATCTGGTATCGCGATGAACAGCAATCGAGCCTCAAAACCGCGGTCAACGCGATTGCCGCCGACCTGGGGATTCCCCGGTCTCTCGTCTACAAAAAAGCGCTTTCCCTCTGGGGAGATGGCTGACAACCCACCCCCCCCGGGCCGCTGGCGGAGGCATGCATTCCTGGGTTGCCTCCGGCGACACGCCAGCGGCCGAGCGGCTCATCGCCTCCTTTTGCCATTGACACGGTTTTTTTTCATATACATTGTACTGTTGCGAATCATTCAACCATCTGTTTGCTCGTCTTGGAGCACCACCATTGCAAGGAGGTCATGCATGGGAATGAAAGAAGAGTTTGACAATCTCGTCGAGAAATTAAAAACCGAACGGGACAAAATAGCGCTGAAAGCTCACCTTGGCTCGATGGAGGTCCGGGACGAGATTGAAGGGGCGGAAAAGGTTTGGGACCAGTTGAAAGGCAAGGCTGCGGAAATAGCTGACGATGCGGTGGAAACTTCCGAGGAATATATCGCCAAGGCCAAAATCGTCGGCGACGAATTGAAGGAAACCTACAAGCGTATTTCGCAGCGTCTTTCCGAATAAGCCAACGGCTTGCCGGGGACAGGGACAAGACTGTCCACCCTTGCCGTTCACTTCGAGGGCTTGCTTTCCCGGCGGCCATGTATTTCGGGGCTGTTTTTCTTTCGCCATGCTTTGCGGCCAGCCGCGGCGGCTGGAAGAAAAACAGCCTCTGCCATCACTTGGCCCGGGGAGACAGCCGCTGCCCCAACCCGCCCTGACCGAATCAGCCGCAAAGACTGCCGTTGCCCGCGCATGTGGCGCACTTTCTCTCTGCCCGGCCGTTCTTCCTCCCCCATGAATGCACGAACAATTGAGCTTTTGGCTCCGGCAAAAAATGTTTCCTGCGGCATCGCCGCGATCGACCACGGGGCCGATGCCGTCTATATCGGCGGCCCCCTTTTTGGTGCTCGGGCAGCCGCCGCCAACAGCCTGGTCGACATAGAACGGCTGGTGGCCTATGCCCATCAGTTCCGGGCAAGGGTCTATGTCGCCCTGAACACCCTTTTGGAGGACGATGAACTTGATGTCGCGGTGCGGCTGATCCACCAGCTGTACTCGATTGGGGTCGATGCCCTGATCATCCAGGACGTCGGGCTGCTGGAGGCAGATCTGCCCCCCATTCCGCTCCACAGTTCAACGCAAATGAACAACCGGACGGTCGAGAAGGTACGGTTTTGGGAAGAGATGGGGTTTACCCAGGTGGTGCTGGCCCGGGAACTCAGTCTCGCCCAAATACGGCAGATCCGGGACGCCACCACGGTACCTCTCGAATTTTTCGTACATGGGGCACTGTGCGTCTCCTACAGCGGCCAGTGCTACATCAGCGAGGTGATGGCCGGTCGCAGCGCCAACAGAGGGCAATGCGCCCAGTTCTGCCGGCACGCCTTTGACTTGGTTGACGGGCAGGGAACCGTGCTGGTCAAGGACCGCCATCTGCTCAGCCTCAAGGATCTGGATCTGTCCAACCACCTTGGCGCCCTGATCGATGCCGGGATCTCTTCTTTTAAAATCGAGGGCCGTCTGAAGGACGTGTCGTATGTGAAGAATGTCACCGCCGCCTATCGCCTGGCCCTTGACGCGATCATCGATACGAGGAACGATCTGTTGCGGGCCTCGTCGGGCCGATGCCAATTTCGCTTTACCCCCGACCCCGCACGATCGTTCAGCCGGGGCGCCACCACGTACTTTGTTCACCGGCGAGACAAGGCGATGGCGGAAATCCGCACGCCCAAATCCATCGGCAAGCGGATCGGACGGGTCAGCACTGTGGATGCCCGCAGCTTCACACTCGCGGGCGATGAAGCCGTGCACAACGGTGACGGCCTCTGTTTTTTTGACCGCGACAATACCCTGGTGGGCGTGCGGGTCAACCGTGTCGAGGGACGCACGATCTTTCCCAAGGATGGTGTCGCCCGCTTGCGCTTGTCGCCGGGGACGGAGATCTTTCGCAATTTCGACATTCAGTTCAACAGGGTGCTCGAACAGAGCACCCTTTGCCGCCAGCTGGCCGTGCGTATGCGCCTGGCTGAACACGCTGAGGGCGTACAGTTGACGATCACCGATGAAGACGAAATCGCATCGACCACGACGATCGAGACGGACAAAGAGACGGCGATCAAGGGGGAGACGATCTCGTCGGTGGCCGTGCGGCAGCTGAAGAAAAGCGGCGGCACGGTTTTTACGGTTTCCGATGTCAGCCTCGACCTGTCTCCTGGACGGTTCCTCCCGGCCTCGGTGCTCAACGCCTTGCGGCGAAAGGCCTTTGCCCGGCATCTCGAAATTCGGCGCGCGTCGTATCCCAGGCAAGAGAAAATCCGCCCCCGCAACGATGCGCCGTGGGTCGCCGCCACAGTGGCATACACCGACAATATCACCAACCGGAACGCCGCGATTTTTTTCCTGCATCACGGTGTCCGGCAGCTCCATCCGGAGTTGCTCCGGGCCGGCAATGTTCCGGAATGCGCCTTGATGACCACGAAGTACTGCATCAGATTCCAGCTGGGTCTTTGCAGTGGCGCGAAGATACAAAAGGGGCGCATCGCCGAGCCGTTGTTTCTCACCGACAAGACCGGAACCTATGAACTGTGTTTTGATTGCTCCCGATGTGAAATGGCTGTTCGCAACATCGAACACCATCAACAATGAGCCCTTCTCTTGATGCAACCAGCAACCGCTCGTTTTTTTTCACCCTTCGGGTCGGCTTAAAGCAAGTATGAGGTGGCAAGGAATGGATCTGGTGCAAGTGTTCAGCAATTCTGGCGACTTGGCTGGCAACAACAGGCGCCTGCACTTTTGCCCCCAGTGCGGCCAGCGACTGCATCAAAAAACACTGGCGAAATTTGAACGGCAACGATGTGACCGATGCGCCTTTGTTCATTACCTCAATCCACATCCAGGCATCACCATCATCATTCGATCGCGTGAAGGGAAGGTGTTGATCGGCAGACGGTCCGAACGATCACGATATGGGGGCCGATGGTGCCTGCCTGGAGGATATATCGAATACGAGGAGTCTTTCATCGACACCGCCCACCGCGAGGTTGCCGAAGAGACAGGGTTGAAAATACGTATCGACGGCATTGTCAATGTGGTGTCCAACCATCTTGACGACCTGCATCACACCCTTGTTGTCGTGCTAACGGGACAACAATCGGGTGGAATCCTGCGACCTGGAGACGACCTCACCGCGCTGCGGTGGATAGACGGCGAACAGCATAAGGAAATAGGCTATGCCTTCGAAGCGGACAGAAGCATCGTTGACTGCTACTTTGCTGGAAATATCAAAATATTGCCGATTGATCCAGGGGCAGAACAGAGACTCGCCTAAGAACAGGCGACTCCCTCTTTGCTTGAGGAAAGAGATAAAGCCTGTCTAGCAAAAAATATTGGGAAAAGAACCGATGGCGGGCGTGCCGATATTATCTGACTGCCGACCCGGGCAAGGCAAAGAGCCCCCCTCCCCCGCACCATGGGAGCGGGCGACGGCAACATGTTCTGTCACCGCCGTTCATGCTCGGCGAAAAACCAGACAGGCGTTGGTGCCGCCGAAACCGTAGCTGTTGCTCATCACCGTGCTGAGGGAGGCGTCGCGGGAGGTTTCGACAATGTTGTGGCCTACCGCATCGGGGTCCATTTCTTCGATGTTGGCCGAGCCGCAGATGAAACCGTGGTTCAGCATCAAGAGGCTGTAGATGGCTTCGTGCACGCCGGCCGCACCCAGGCTGTGGCCGGACAGGGACTTGGTCGAGCTGATCGGCGGGCTGTCCGGCCCGAACACCTCGCGGATGGCCCGCAGCTCGACGATGTCGCCGATGGGCGTGGAGGTGCCGTGGGCGTTGATGTAGTCGATCGGCCCCTGGGCGGTGTTCAAGGCCAGACGGATGCAGCGCACCGCGCCCTCGCCCGAGGGCTGGACCATTTCCGAGCCGTCGGCGGTGGCCCCGTAGCCGACCAGCTCGCCGTAGATGTTCGCTCCCCGTCTTTTTGCCCGTTCATACTCTTCCAGCACCACGATACCGGCGCCGTTGGCGACCACAAAACCATCGCGGTTGCGGTCATAGGGTCGCGAGGCCCGTTCGGGGGTGTCGTTGTACCGGGTGGACAGGGCACCCATGGCGTCGAACATGGCAGTCTGGGTCCAGTGCTCCTCGTCGGAGCCGCCGGCAAAAACCAGATCCTGCTTGCCCATCTGGATCTGTTCCATGGCCGCGCCGATGCAGTGGGAGCCGGTGGCGCAGGCCGAGGAGATCGAATAACATAGCCCCATGATGCGATGGGTGCTGGTCAGGCAGGCGGAAACCGTGCTGCTCATGGTGCGCGGCACCATGAAGGGACTGAGCCGTTTCAGTCCCTTGTCGCGCATGGTATCGGCCGTGGCGACCACGTTCTCCGCCGAGGTGCCGCCAGAACCGATGATCAGTCCGGTGCGCGGATGGGACACCTCGTCTTCGGCCAGTCCAGCATCGGCGATGGCCTGCGAAAGCGCGATCGAGGCATAGGCGGCGGCATTGCCCATGAAGCGCAGGTTCTTCTTGTCGATATGTTCCTTGACATCCACCGAGGTAAAACCGCCGATCTGGGCCCGTAGCCCGATCTCCCGGTACGGTTCGTGGTAGCGGATGCCGGACCGTCCCTCGCGCAGGGAGGCCAGCGCCTCGGCGGTGGAGTCGCCCAAGGACGAGACAATGCCCATGCCGGTGATCACAACTCGTCGCATTCGCTTCTCCGTGCTTAGGCTTCCCGATGGACGGCCAAGGGGCCGCAGCTCTGGCAGACCGGCATGACCTCGACCGTGCAGATGTTGACATGCGGCGGCACGCTGGTCACCCAGTGGACGATCTCGGCGATATCGACCGGGGTCAGTGGCTGGGTGCCCTTGTAGACCGCGTCGGCCTTGTCCTTGTCGCCGTGAAAGCGGACGATGGAAAACTCGCTCTCGGCCAGGCCGGGTTCGATGTTGGTCACCCGGATCTTGGTATGGATCAGGTCGGTGAGCAGGTTGCGGGAGAACTGTTTGACAAAGGCCTTGGTCGCGCCGTAGACGTTGCCGCCCGGATAGGGGTAGTTGCCGGCGATCGAACCCATGTTGATGATGTGTCCCTGGTTGCGCGCCACCATGGCCGGCAGCAGGCAGCGGGTCAGGTAGCACAGCCCCTTGATGTTGGTGTCGATCATGGTTTCCCAGTCGTCGAGGCTGGCCTCGTGCGCCCCCTCCAGACCGAGCGCCAGGCCGGCATTGTTGACCAGGACATCGATGTCGCGAAACCCCTCGGGCAGGTTGCTGGCCATGGTCTTGACCGCCGCGAGGTCGCGGACATCGAGCTGCACCGCATGCACGGGCACCCCGTGCAACTGGTCCGTCAGTTCTTGCAGTCGATCGACGCGGCGGCCGGTGACAATCAGCCGCCATCCTTCCCGGGCAAAGCGCTCGGCGCAAGCCTTGCCAAAACCGGAGGTTGCGCCGGTAATACAAATGGTTTTTTGCATGATCTTTCTCCTTTCGTGTCCGCTAAGGGAAACAGGTTTGCCTGCAAAAAACAACATTTTTCCAAAAGAGCCTGGAATTCCTCATGGTTGTGTTTATAGTCCAACCATTGCACCGTGAACAGCAATCGTTATCGACTCAACCAGTTGCCCCCCAAAGGAGAACACCATGCTGAAAAAAAAGATGCTCAAGGCACTCAATGACCAGATCAACGCGGAAATGTTTTCATCGTACCTCTACTTGTCCATGGAGTCCTACTTCCAGTCGATCAGCCTGAATGGCTTTGCCGCTTGGATGCGGGCCCAGGTGCAGGAGGAGCTGATGCACGGGATGAAATTCTACGATTTCGTGTGCGAGCGCGGCGGCAGGGTGACCTTGGAGGCCATTGCCAAACCGGAATCCACCTGGGCCTCGCCCCTGGCCGCCTTCGAGGCCATCCAGAAGCATGAAGAACATGTGACCAGCCTGATCAATGATCTGGTCGATCTGGCGATCAGCGAGAAGGATCACGCCACCAACAACTTTCTCCAGTGGTTCGTGTCCGAGCAGGTGGAGGAAGAGGCCAGTGTCGGCGCCATAGTCGACAGACTGCGGATGATTCAGGACACCCCCTCCGGGCTGTTCATGATGGATGCGGAGCTGGGCAAGCGGGTCTTCACCATGCCGCAGCCGGCCGCTGAGTAAGGCCCGGAGTCCGACGTGGGCAGCCGCGCGATCAAAGCCAGGGTCTTGGAGCTGCTGCGAGGCCAGGATCTTGGCCCCATGCGACACGAGTTGGCCCTGCTTCCGCCCAAGGATGCGGTCAACGCCTTGTTCCCCCTGATCTGCCGGGAAGAGCCCAGCCTGCGCTGGCGGGCGATCACCTGCATGGGCGAGGCAGTGGCCCGCCTGGCGGAAATCGAGATGGAAGAGGCTCGAATCGTGATGCGCCGCTTCCTCTGGAGCCTCAACGACGAATCAGGCGGTATCGGCTGGGGCGTTCCCGAGGCCCTGGCCGAAAGCATGTGCCATCATCCGGTGCTGGCCAAGGAATACGCGCACATGCTGATTTCCTACATGCGGGAGGACGGTGAGGAGATCTGCCAGGACGGCAACTACATCGAGCATCCGCTGCTGCAGCGGGGGGTGCTGTGGGGCATGGCCCGGCTGAGCGGTTGTCGGCCCGAACTTCTGCGCGAAAAAGGCGCAGGAGCCGACATTCCGCCCTATCTGCACACCAAGGATGCAGAAACCAGGGCATCGGCCATAGTGGCTTGCGGCAACCTCTACCTGACGGCCACCGAGGCGACCCTGCGGCAGCTGGCCTTGGACTCGGCCCCGGTGACCCTGTACGGGGAGGGGAAATTCCAGACGACCACCGTCGGCGAGTTGGCGCAGGCGGCGCTGGAGAGGATGAACGAATGACCGCGCCATCGCTTTTTCCTGCGGTGGCCTGCGTGCAGTTCCCGATCGCCTTGGCCGCAGTGGAGCGCAACATCGCCCAGGCCGAACAGCTGATCGACCGCTACGGGCCCGCCCCGGGCGCCCTGGTGCTCCTGCCCGAAATGTGGGCCACCGGGTTCGATTATCCACGGACCGCGCAACTGGGACAGCGCACCCCGGAGGCCCTGGAGGCCATGGAGCGGATGGCGGCCCGTCATCAGGTCTATGTCGCCGGTTCCCTCACCGAACTGGACACAAACGGCGGCCGGCCGTACAACACCCTGTTTGTGGCCGGGCCGCGGGGTGTGGTGGGCAAATTGTCGAAGCAGCACCTCTTTGCCTTCTGGCAGGAGGATCGTTTTTACCAGGGCGGCGAGGCCGCGCCGTTGCTACGCACCGCCCACGGCCCCCTGGCCGGGCTGATCTGCTATGATCTCCGCTTCCCCGACGTCGCCCGAAGCCAGGTGTTTGCCGGCGGCCAGCTCCTGGCGGTGTCGGCGGAATGGCCGCTCAGCCGTCTTGACCACTGGCAGGCCCTGCTGCGGGCCCGGGCCATCGAAAATCAGGTCTATGTGGCGGCGGCCAACGGTTGCGGCTGCACCGGCGGCATGGAGATGGCCGGTCACTCGATGATCATCGGCCCGGACGGCGCGGTGCTCAAGGCCGCCGCTACCGAGGCCACGGTGATCGGCTGTGCCCTGGCTCCCGGAACGGTCGACGAACAGCGGCGCCGCTTCTTTCCCGCGGGCGATCGCCCCTGGGTGCGTCCCGACCGGGACAAAATCCGCGCCCTGGAACCCCTGCTGGCCGAACTGGCGCTGATCCGCCGTCACGGCAGCCGCATCGCCTTTACCAACGGCTGCTTCGACATCCTCCATGCCGGCCATGTCAGCTATCTGGAGCACGCCCGCCGTACCGCCGACTGCCTGGTGGTTGGATTGAACACCGACAGCTCGGTACGGATGCTCAAGGGACCGGGCCGGCCCATGAATCACGAGGCCGACAGGGCCCGGGTGCTGGCGGCATTGGGCTGTGTTGATTTCGTGGTCCTGTTTGCCGAGGAAACGCCGATCGACCTGATCACGGCCATTCTGCCCGAGGTGCTGGTCAAGGGCGCGGATTACGCCGAAGACCAGATCGTCGGCGCGGCCGAGGTCAAGGACGCCGGCGGCCGAGTGGTGCGCATTCCCTTTGAGCACAATCGCTCAACCACCGGCCTGATTGAAAAAATCAGAACATCATCCTGACCCGTTCCCGGCCGATTTCATCAACAACAGAGGAAAATATATGACAACTTTGCGGATTAACGGCATGAAATGCCAGCACTGCGCGGCAACCGCCAAAAAAGTCTTGGAAGAACTGGGCGCCAGCGAGGTGACCATCGATCTCGACAAGGGCGAAGCCCGCTTTGCAGGGAGCCTTGACGCGGCCGTGGTGCGACGCGCCATCGCCGCCAAGGGGTTTACCGTGGTCGATTGATCTCTCCACCAACCAACGCCTAGCACGAGCAGGCTGGCGGCCGGCCGGCCCCCTGCCCGGCAACGATCCGGTCAGTGGACCGTTTCCATTTCGTCGGTCACAAGAAAATGTCCGGCCGCCCTGTGGTTGTTGCAATAACGGATGGTGACACCTTCCAACTCCGACGTGCCGTCCAGGGGCTTCGATGGTGCGGGGTCATCCAGACAGAACAGGACGGTCACCCGCAGCTCCTGCTGCACGATCACCGACTTGAACACCTGCAGCAACGAACGCAGGCGGGACATCGAAGCCCAATGATCGAATTCGGCCCGCCGCAGATCAAGGACCATTTCACGATAGCTCTGGCCGTAGGTCTCGAGGATCGCGTACTGAATGAGCGGATGCACCGCGTGGGCATCGATCCGACCACTGACCTCGATGGTGATGTGGTGTCGCTTGCGATCGATATGGTTGCTGATATGCATGGTGCATTCCCTCCCCGCCCGGATGGCTGCTCGTTTTGGAAACGATTCGGCTTCACGGCCGCCCTCTTCGGCCTCTCTTTGCCCCCACTCTAATGCAGGCCAGCACGACCGTACAGTAAGGATGCGGTAAATGTTGCTGCCGGGTCAGGCGCATTGGGGAACAAGCCGATGGAGGACAAAGGACAAGCGCGCCAATACGGCCCTTTTGCAGAATGTATCCACTGCCGGCACATCTTGTTGACCACCCAAGAAGGCAATGTTATGGTGGCAAATTCGATAACTTGGCGGTTCTGGAGCACTTCCCGGGCCGCTTTTCTTGTGCTGGGGGCATGGAATGAAAATCAAACCGTTTCTTGTGAGTATCGCGGTGATCGTGGTGGTGGTCGGTGCGCTGGCAGGGACCAAGGTGCTGCAGATCACCACCCTAATCAACAAGGGGAAAACAACCGTGGTGCCGCCCGAAGTGGTGACCACCTGCGCGGTCAAGGAGCAGAACTGGGAGTCGCTGGTGACCGCGGTCGGCTCACTGGAGGCGGTCCAGGGCGTGACCATCACCGCCGAGGTCACCGGCAAGGTGACGGTCATTGCCTTTGAACCGGGGACGCACGTCAAGGCCGGTGAACTGCTGGTCCAGCAGGACATCGGTACGGAAACCGCGCAGCTGCGCGCGGCCGAGGCGGCGGTGGCCCTGGCCAAGGTGACCTTGGATCGCTCCCGGAAGATGCTGGCCACCAAAACCGTGCCCGAGGCCAACTATGACAACGCCGAGGCGCAGTACAAGCAGGCCCTGGCACAGGCCGACGCCATCCGCGCCACCATCGCCAAGAAGACCATCCGCGCCCCCTTTAGCGGCCTGCTGGGCATTCGCCAGGTGAACATCGGCCAAATCATCAAGGAAGGCGAGCCCATCGTCTCCCTGCAATCGCTCGACCCGATCTTTGTCAACTTCCTGGTGCCCCAGCAGCAGCTGCCCCTGATCCGAACCGGCTATCCGGTTCGGCTGACATCGGACGGACTGCCTGACGGGCAGACGATCAACGGTGCCATCACCGCCATCAATCCGGATGTCGATGCCAGCAGCCGCAATATCCGGGTCCAGGCCACCCTCGGCAACCAGGGCGAGCTCCTCCGGCCGGGGATGTTCGCCAACGTGGCGGTGGTCCTGCCCAAGAAGAGTCCGGTGCTGACCGTGCCGACCACGGCCGTGCTCTATGCGCCCTATTCCGATTCGGTGTTCATCGTCGAGGAAACCAAGGCCGAGAGCGGTGGCAAGGCTGGCCTGGTGGCGCGTCAGCAGTTTGTCCGCCTTGGAGAAAAACGCGGCGATTTCGTGGCCGTGACCTCCGGGCTCAAGCCCGAGCAGACCGTGGTCAGCACCGGGGTGTTCAAGCTGCGTAACGGCCAGGGCGTGGTCGTCGACAATACCCTGGCCCCGGAATTCAACCTGGCGCCCCAGCCCAAGGACAGCTGAGCCATGAAATTCACCGATCTCTTTGTCCAGCGGCCGGTGCTGGCGATGGTGACCAGCCTGCTGATCATCATCGCCGGTCTCCAAGCCATCGGCTCGCTCAATGTCCGCCAGTATCCGAAGAGCGACAACGCCGTGGTCACGGTCACCACCGTCTACACCGGCGCCAGCGCCGATCTGGTGCGCGGCTTCATCACCACCCCGCTGGAGCGGGCCATTGCCGCCGCCGACGGCATCGACTATCTCCAGTCACAGAGCGCCCAGGGCGTCTCGACCATCAGTGCCCGCCTGCGCCTCAACTACGACCCGATCAAGGCCCTGTCCGAAATCAGCTCCAAGGTCGACCAGGTGCGCGGCGACCTGCCGCCCGAGGCCGAGATCCCGATCATCAACGTCGAGTCGGCCGATTCCAAGTTTGCCTCGGCCTATCTCAGCTTTACCTCCGAGCTTCTCGAGCAGAACGAGATCACCGACTATCTGGTGCGCGTGGTCCAGCCCCGGCTGTCGGCCCTCCAGGGGGTACAGCGGGCCGACGTGCTCGGCGCCCGCACCTTTGCCATGCGCATCTGGCTCGATCCCGACCGGATGGCCGCCTTCAACGTCAGTCCGGCCCAGGTCCGCCAAGCCCTGGCGGCCAACAACTTCCTCGCCGCAGTCGGCAAGACCAAGGGTTCGCTGGTCCAGGTCAATCTGACCGCCAACACCGACATGCGCACGGTGGAGGATTTCAAGCGACTGGTGATTCGCGAGGACCAGGGCGCCCTGGTGCGGATCGAGGACGTGGGCGAGGTGGTGCTCGGCGCCGAGGATTACGAGAGCGAGGTGCGCTTTTCCGGCCAGACCGCCGTGTTCATGGGCATCTGGCCCCTGCCCAATGCCAACTCGCTGGAGGTGATCAAGCGGGTGCGAGCCGAAATGGCGGCCATCGACAAGCAGCTGCCCAGCGGCCTGACGGCGCGCATCGCCTACGACGGCACCGACTACATCGAGAACGCCATCAAGGAGGTGGTCAAGACCCTGAGCGAGACGCTGGTGATCGTGGTGATCATCATCTTTCTCTTTCTCGGCTCGCTGCGTTCGGCCCTGATCCCGGTGGTAACCATCCCGCTGTCCTTGATCGGGGCGATGTTTCTCATGCAGGTGTTCGGCTTCACCATCAACCTGCTGACCCTGCTGGCCATCGTCCTTTCCGTGGGACTGGTGGTCGACGATGCCATTGTCGTGGTCGAAAATGTCGAACGCCATCTCGGCGAGGGCAAGACCCCGATCGAGGCGGCCCTGCTCAGCGGCCGCGAACTGGTCAACCCGCTGATCTCGATGACCATTACCCTGGCCGCAGTCTATGCACCCATCGGCCTGCAGGGCGGGTTGACCGGCTCGCTGTTCCGTGAATTCGCCTTTACCCTCGCCGGGGCAGTGACCATTTCCGGCGTGGTCGCCCTGACCCTGTCGCCGATGATGTCGTCCCGCCTGCTCAAGGCAGGCATGACCGACCGTGGCCTGGCCGGCAAGATCAAGCGCGATTTCAACCGGCTGCGCATCACCTACGGCCGTTGGCTGGAGATCACCCTCCGCCACCGGCCGGCGGTCTATGTCCTCTGGATCGTGCTCAGCCTGCTGGCCGTGCCCCTGTTCAAGATGTCCGCCAAGGAATTGGCCCCCACCGAGGACCAGGGCGTCATCTTCGGGATCATCGATTCCGCGGCCAACTCGACCCTTGACCAGAACAGTCTGTATTCGGCGGCGGTCAACCAGGTCTTCCACAGCATTGCCGAAAACAACTTTGTGTTCCAACTCACCGAACCCAGTTCCGGGTTCAGCGGCATGGTGGTCAAACCCTGGCAGGAGCGCGAGCGGACCATCTTCGAGATCATGCCTGAGGTGGCGATGAAGCTCCATGCCATTCCCGGGGTGCGGGTGCTGCCGGTGACTCCGCCCGCGCTGCCCGGCGGCGGCCAGTTCCCGGTGGAATTCGTCATCGCCTCCACCGCCGAGCTCGACCAGGTGCTCGCCTTCGCCCATCAGATCCAGACGGCCGCTACCCAGAGCAAGATGTTCGCCTTCCCGCCGCTGATCGACGTCAAGATCGATCAACCGCAGTCGGAAATCGTCATCGACCGCGACAAGGTGGCCGACATCGGTCTCAACCTGCAGCAGGTGGGCGTCGATCTGGCGACGATGATGGGCGGCAACTACGTCAACCGCTTCAATATCGCCGGCCGCAGCTACAAGGTGATTCCCCAGGTGATGCGGGTCGACCGTCTCAATCCGGAACAGTTGAGCACCATCCATGTCACTGGCCCCAATGGCCAATTGGTGCCGCTGTCCACCATCGCCACCCTCAAGAACACCACCGAGGCTCGCTCGCTCAACCGCTTCCAACAGCTCAACGCGGTCACCATCAGCGCCTATCCGGTGCGGCCGCTGGACGAGGCGCTGCGCTTTCTGGAGGACGAGGCGGCCAAGATCCTGCCCCAGGGCTACAGCCTCGACTATACCGGCGAATCCCGCCAGCTCCGCGTCGAGGGCAACACCTTTGTCCAGGCCTTCGCCTTGGCCATTGTGCTGATTTTTCTGGTGCTCGCGGCCCAGTTCAACAGCTTCCGCGACCCCTTCGTCATCCTGGCCGGTTCGGTACCGCTCGCCATGTTCGGCGCCCTGATCTTCACCTTCCTCAAGATGCCCGACCCCAATGTCCCCTTCTGGACCAAGGGCTGGACCACGACCTTGAACATCTATTCGCAGGTGGGGTTGGTGACCTTGGTCGGGCTGGTGTCGAAAAACGGCATTCTCATCGTCGAGTTTGCCAACAAGCTGCAATTACAGGGATTGAGCAAACACTCCGCCGTGCTTGAAGCCTCCATGACCCGGCTGCGGCCGATCCTGATGACCACCGGCGCCACCATTGCCGGTCATTTTCCGCTCACCCTGGTCACCGGCGCCGGTGCGGCGGCACGCAATTCCATCGGTTTGGTCCTGGTGGGCGGGATGGCCATCGGCTCGCTCTTTACCTTGTTTGTGATCCCGTCGATCTACATGCTGGTGGCCAAGGATCATTCCAGGGAGGCCAGCAAACAAGAAAGAACCGAGGCGGGTTGACGCACCGCCTGCCCCGCCCGTTTTGCTGATTGTTTTTCCGGTTATCCTGACAAAAAGCAGGCAAACCCTTTGGATACGGACTGATGGCATGGGCGCGATCTCTCGTGCCCACAGCCTCTCCGGAGCAACCTCGCCATGCACACTATTTTTTTCTGCCATGAACTGGATTATCCTTCTCGCTGCCGGCCTGCTTGAAGTCGGCTGGGCCATCGGCCTCAAGTATACCGACGGGTTCACCCGCCTGTGGCCTACGATCGGCACCGTGCTGGCCATGGTGCTCAGCATGGGTCTGCTCGGCCTGGCGGTCAAGTCGCTGCCCGTGGGCACGGCCTATGCGGTATGGGTCGGGGTGGGCGCGGTGGGCACCGCTCTTTTGGGGATCGTTCTCTTTGACGAACCGGCCAATCCGGCGCGGCTGCTCAGCCTTGGCCTCATCCTGGCCGGCATCATCGGCCTCAAGCTGGCCTCGCCCGCCTGAAATCAAGAATCAGCCTGGCCCCTTTTTGCTCTCGCGGCGCTGCTGGTCCAGATCGCGATAGGCCGCGGGAAGAAAACGTGGCGTGCAGACCGCAAGAAAGAGCAGGTCCACATGGCCGATGTTGGTGATTCGCTGCCGGCAACCCGGAGGGATCAGCACCACATCGCCGGCTTGGACCTGCCGGGGGGGCTCGTCGCCGACTTCCACCAGGCCGTTGCCTTCCAGCAGCAGGTACCGCTCCTGGATGCCCTCAAGACCGTGCCATCGGGTGGACTGCCCCGCTGCCACCCGGGCACGGGCCACGGACACTGCCGGGTCGTCGGGGGTATTGTGCAGTTCGAGGATGAAACAGCCTTCCTCGAAATAGTATTCCTCGTCGCTCATCCCGTTCCTCGCGGCGCTCACGCTAATTCGTTCAATCCAGGGACACCACCAGCGCGGCCGGCCATAGGCCGTACAGAGCGCACAGGCCCACCCCCGGTCTGCGGCGAAACCATCGCCGAGACCAGACTGAACGAGAAACTCGCTCCCGCGCTCTCCTCGGCGTGCCCGCGGGGGGCATCCCGCTCACAGTCCATACTTCTTGCTGTAACCGCGTGGAGTGATCATTTTTTCCCGCCAGACAAAGGTCTGCGAGTTGCCGATGATCACCGTGGTCTGCATGCCGATCTCCTCATCGAGCATCATGCCCAGCGTGGTCAACCGCACGCTCTCGTGCTCGCGGGTGGCGCCGCTGACAATGCCCACCGGCGTGTCCGGCGAGCGGTGCGCGAGCAGGATCTCACGGGCGCGGACGATCTGATCGGTGCGTTTTTTGGACTTGGGATTGTAGATCACCACCACGAAATCGGCCGGAGCCACGGCTTCGAGGCGGCGTTCGATCAGTTCCCAGGGGGTCATCAGGTCGGAGAGGCTGATGGCGGCGAAATCGTGCATCAGCGGCGCGCCGAGGACAGCGGCGCAGGAATTGAGGGCGGCGATGCCGGGGATGATATCGATTGCGGCCTGGGCCTCCATGGACCGGGCCAGTTCAAACACCAGCCCGGCCATGGCGTAGATGCCGGGATCGCCGCCGCAGACCAGGGCCACGCGGCGGCCCGCCTCCGCCAGCTCCAGGGCCTTGCGGCAGCGGTCGATCTCCTGCATCATTGACGAGGACAGGACCTCGCTCTGGGGGTTGAGGCAATCGCGCACCAGGTCGAGATAGGTGCGGTAACCGACCACGATTTCGGCCTGCTCCAAGGCAGCCTGGGCCCGGGGGGCCATGAGATCGGTGGCGCCGGGGCCGAGGCCGACAACGGAGAGGGTGCCGGGGGTGCTAGTTTGTGCTGTTGCCATGTTGAGTTTCCTTACTGTTTGAACTGAGAGGTTGATAGTCTGGAGTTGTTGAGTCTGTTAGGTAAAAAAACGACACGATGCGCATGTGCATCGTGGCCAGTGAGCAGAGAGCCGTACCTGCAGCCTAACGGACTCCAGCCTCTCCCCCTATCCACCTAACCAACCTTGCAACGGATCGCCCATCTCCGCCACGGCCGTGGTGACATCGGTCCACTTCATCTTGGCGACCAGCAGGATGGCACCTGGACCGGCGCCGAGCAGGGCCGCCGGCTCGGCCACGCCCTTGGCGCCAATGGCCCGCTGCACCGTCGCCGAGGTGCTGACGCCCTCCACCTGGTTGAGGGCATCCTTGCTGAAAAAATCAATGTCCAGGCTCTGTTGCCGGGCATAGTCCAGCAACCCGGTCTCGTCCTCTTTGAGGTCGATCGAGGCCAGGCGGGCGATGGCCTGGGAAGCGAGACCATGCTGCGCACAGGTCGCCGCCACTGCCTGGGCGATGGTGGCGGCCGATGTACCCCGGTTGCAACCGATGCCGACGACCAGCGACTTGGGGCAGAGCAGAACGGCGCGAGAGGCGCCCATCGTTCGGCTATCGATACGCAAATCGGCCGCATCGCGCTCGGTCACCGGCACGAGATCGGCCGGCAGTTCCGGCAGCGGGTAGCGGCTCCACAGGCTGAGGGAGCCCTGATCGACCAGACGGCCCATGGCCCGGGTGAAGGCCTTCTTGTCTGCTGCCGTCAGGCCGTGCTCGCGGCACCAGAGGTCGAGCGCGGTGCGGCCGAGCACATCCGAGGCGGTGGTGAGCACCGCCGTGCCGCCGGTTGCGGTGGCCACCCGGCGAGCGAGGTCGTTGGCGCCGCCGAGGTGGCCGGAGAGGAGCGAGATGGCAAAGCGGCCCCGTTCATCGCCGACGACGATGGCCGGATCATGATATTTGTCGCCCAGCAACGGAGCAATGGTGCGGACCACGATGCCGGTGGCCATGATGCAGACGATGCCGCGATAGTGCGGCCACACCTGGGCCATCACCGCGGCCAGCCGTCCCTTGCAGGCAAAGAAGTCAGCGTGGAGCTGCCCGGCCAGTTGCCGCCCCAGCGCACAGCCGCCGCGGCTCAGCGCGAGCACGGCCAGCGGCGGTTTTTCCCCGGCCCCTCCCGTCATCAACGGTACTCGTGGGAAAAGGAGGCGTCGTAGAGTTTGGAGGCGATGTGGCTGTCCTCGCCCAGGGCCGGGCCGACCACGATCATGGCCGTCTTCTTGATCCGCGAGGCCTGGATGTGGGCCGCGATGTCGTCGAGGCGGCCACGGACAATCTGCTGATCCGGCCAACTGGCCCGCTCGACCACGGCGATCGGGGTCTCGGGCGCATAGCCGCCGCTGATCAGGTCATCGACCACGGTGGCGATCAGCGACACGCTGAGAAAGATGCACATGGTCGCCTGGGCGCGGGCCAGGTTGCGCAGCGATTCGCGCTCCGGCACCGGCGTGCGGCCTGCCTGGCGGGTGAAGATCACCGTCTGGGTGACCTCGGGCACGGTCAGCTCGACCTTGAGGGCAGCGGCGCTGGCAAAGGCCGAACTCACCCCGGGCACCACCTCGTAGGGAATCCCCTGGGCATCGAGCCACTGCATCTGTTCACGGATGGCGCCGTAGATGGCCGGGTCGCCGGTGTGCAGCCGCACCACGCGCAACCCTTGGCGATAGCCATCGGCCAGCAACTGCATGATCGTGTCCAGATCGAGGCTGGCGCTGTCGTGGCAGCGGGCCGCAATGCCGTCGAGCAGGGCGGGGTTGACCAGACTGCCGGCATAGACGACCACATCGGCCTGATCCAGCAGGCGGCGGCCCTTGAGGGTGATCAGTTCCGGGTCCCCAGGGCCGGCGCCGAGAAAGACTACCGGATGGAGAACCGCATCAAGCGGTGAGGGCGTTGCGTTCATTGGACACCTGTACCTTTTTTTTACGGATCACCATGGTGGAGAAATAGTGCAGTGTGCACCCCCGGGCCTGGCGGATATCGGTGTAGACCCGTTCCTCGGGCATGCCTGAACGCTCGATCAGCACCGCGCAGTCCACCAACCCCAACTCCTCCAGCAGGTCGATCAGGACATCGAGCCGTTTGTGCACCTTCATCAGTACCACCGCATCGAGGGTGGTGAGGATGGAACGCAAGCGGTCGTCTTCAAAGGCGGCCGGGACCACGGCCAAGACATCGTCGCCCAGGGCCAGCGGACTGGCCTGGGAGGCGGCGCAGGCGGCCATGGCGGTGATGCCCGGCACCACGGTCACCGGTATCTGCGGCCGCTGTTCTTGGATCATGGCCAGCAGATAGAAGGCGGTGGAGTAAAGGGTGGCATCGCCCAGGGTGGGAAAGGCCACGTCCGAACCCCGGTCGAGATGGCGGATGACCTCGTCGGCCGACTGCCGCCAGGCTGAGAGCAGTTGTGCGTCGGTGTCCTGGCCGAGAAAAACCTTTTTCATCGGAAAGCAGAGCGACAGGATGGTGCGGCCGGTATCGGGCACCATCTGTTCGGCGATCTGCTGGGCGCTGCTCAGCCCCTTTTCCCGGGCCGTGGGCACGGCCCAGACCTTGGCGTCGCTCAGGATGCGCACCGCCTTGTAGGTCATGAGTTCCGGGTCGCCGGGACCCACTCCGACCAGATAAAGATGGCCGGTTTGCGCGGAGGAGTTGTCGCTCTTCATTTGTCGCCTGTGATGAGGGTTATGGGGTTGAAGACTCGTGGTTCGCTGTCCGGGGACAGACGCCGGTTCACGGCCAGGGTACTGCTCGCCACCCGCAGGCCCAGCCGCTGCAGGGCGGCCAGGGCCGTGGTTTCGGTCTGCTCCAGCACGGCGTTGACCACGATGCGGCCGCCTGCGGCCAGTCGGGCCACCGCCGCTTCGAGGATCGGTTCCAGTCGCTGGCCGCTGCCGCCGATGAAGATCCGATCCGGTGCGGGCAGGTTGGCCAAGGCATCGGGCGCCTCGCCGCTGACCAAGTGGATGGCATAGGCGCCGTAGCGCCGGATGTTGGCGCGGATGTTGGCCTGCTCCTCGGGTTTTTTCTCGATGGTGTGGATCGAGAGGTCAGGGCACATCCGGGCCGCTTCCAGTGATACCGAGCCGGAACCGCCGCCAATATCCCAGAAAACGCCGGTGGCCGGCAACCGCAGCCGGTGCAGGGTGGCGGCGCGGACCTCGTCCTTGGTGATCAAGCCGCGCGAATGGAGGATCTCGTCCTCGCGCAGGCCAAAGCAGAGGTCTGCCGCTGATGGTTGCGGCTGCTCGATCAGCATCATGTTGAGGGCGGAAAAATGGCCGGCCGCGATCTCTGCCAAGCTGCCGCTGGTCAGCCGTTCGTCGGCCAGGCCGAGATTTTCCGCCACCCGGATGCGAATGGCGGCAATGCGCTCGCGGTCTTCGCAGGCGGTGAGCGCGTTCAGCAGGGTGGCCGCCACCCGGTCCGGACTGTTGCGGCTGTCGGTGAACAGCATCATTGGCCCGCGACCGAGGATGCGGCCGGCAAGGTCCTGCACCGTGCGCCCGTGGAGGCTGAGCAGGGTCAGGTCGTCCCAGGGAAGGCGGAAGCGGGCGCAAGCCAGCTGCACGGCGGACAGCGCCGGATGAATGCGGAGGCGGTCCGCACCGAAGCGGGCGATCAGGGTGCGGCCGATGCCGTAGAACAGGGGATCGCCGCTGGCCAACACCGCCACGTCGCCGTCGATGAGTGCCGTATCCACCTGGTGCAGCATGGCATCGACCGGAGCGATGTCGATCAGGGGATGGAGCAGGCCGGCCACCAGCGGCCGGTGGCGGCGGGAGGCGACGATGGCGCGGCAGCGGCGCAGGATGGGCCACTGCTCGCTGTTCAAGGCCTTGCCGCTAATACCGATCAGTTCAATCCGTGACATGGACCACTCCCTCCTCCGAGGTCACCAGATAGACGCGCACCTCCAGGCCGGACCAGCGTTCGGCTTGGGTCTTGGCCCGACGGCAGACGGCGGTGATCAGATCGTCCCGGCCCCATTCCTTGAGTCGATCATAGATCTCCCGAGCCGTGTTGGCCGCGTGCAAGGTGGCAACGGCGGCTGTTTCCAGTCCGAGTTCTGCCAGCAGGTCGGCGGCCTGCCGTGTTTCCAGGGCACCGTTGCGCACATGGGTCTGGGGTACGGCCAGGGCCGCCTTGACCAGTTTGGCCCACATCTCGGCCAAATGGATGCGGGCAAAACCGTGTCGCCGGGCAGCCTCCAGGGCATAGAGCAGATAGTCGCCCATCATTACCTGGGTCTCCTCCGGGAGACCGAGCCGATGCTGCACCGCCGCCTCCGAGGTCCGGCCGGTGGCCAGGATCACCTCGGAGAGGCCGGCCGCCCGGGCTACCTGCATCGAGGCCTCGATGGTGTCGGTCCAGGCCTTGGCGGAAACGGGCCGGACGATGCCGGTGGTGCCGAGGATGGACAGACCGCCGATCACCCCCAGCCGCCGGTTGAGAGTCTTCTCGGCCAGGGCCTCGCCGTCGCGGACAAAGATCGACACCTCCACGGGGCGGAGCGGGCCCTCGTCGGCGGCCAGGGCTTCCGCCACTGCGGCCCGGATCATCTGCCGGGGCACGGGATTGATCGCCGGTTCGCCCACCGCGACCGGCAAGCCGGGCTTGGTCACCCGCCCAACACCCGGGCCGTTGACCAGCGTGATCGGCTCGTCCTGCGACTCGTCCAGCCAGCGGACCTCGGCCCCGATCTCCGCACCGTTGGTCACATCCGGGTCATCGCCCGCATCCTTGACCACCGTGGCCATGATCCGCTCCCCGTCGGTACGTCCAACGCGGCACAGGGCAAAACGGTGGCGCGAGCCGTCGGGAAAAGGAATTTCCACCGTCTGGGGTGTGTCCTGCCCCAGCAGGCAGAGCACCGCCGCCTTGGCCGCCGCCGCCGCACAGGCACCGGTGGTGTAGCCGCTGCGCAGCGCTTTTCGTTGCGAAGGTCGCTCCATGGTCCGTCAAGCCAGACGCAGCAGGGCGTTGACCGCGGCCACCGCCACCGGCGTGCCGCCCTTGCGGCCCAGGGCGGTGATGAAGGGATAGGGTTTTGCCGCCAGCAGTTCCTTGGATTCGGCCGCGTTGACAAAGCCCACCGGCACGCCGATCACCAGGTCCGGGGCAAAGAGCCCTTGGTCGATCAGTTCCATCACCTTGAGCAGGGCGGTCGGCGCGTTGCCCACGGCGACGATGCCGATATTGTCGTCGATGCTGCGGGCCATGGCCGCATCGGAGCGGGTGGTGCCGTTGGCCTTGGCCAGGGCCACGGTTTCCGCTTCCGCCACCCGGCAGATCACCTGGCCGCCAAAACGGGCCAACAATCCCTTGGAAATACCGCTGGCACCCATGTTGACGTCGATGAGGATGTTCTTGCCGGCCCGGATGGCAGCCAATCCGGCGCTGATCGCCTGGGGATGAAACCGGAAGGTGTCGGCAAAGCCGAAATCGCCGGTGGCATGGATGGCGCGGCGGACCACGGCGAACTCCTCGGGCGAAAAGGTGGTGGGGCCGAGTTCACGCTCGATGATGCGAAAACTTTCGGTCTCGATATCCTGGGGGGCGATGGGTTGCAGGGTGACCATGTTTATTCAGGTTGTTGAGTGATTAAGATCGTAAGGTGTTCCAGCAGTAAATTGCAGTCAAAATGGCTCTCGCCCACACCCGGCCTTCCGACAAGCCGCCACAAACCGCTCCGCCACCGCAGGCGTCCGGCCCCAGTGGAGGTGGATGTAGCCGGCCAGGGTGTTCTTGTGGACATGGCCTTCGGATGCCCCGTTTTCCATGCGGTAGGCGGCGGGTACATCGGCACCGTCGGCATCGATGGTCGAGTAATGAAATTCATGCCCGTGGAGCACCGTGCCCGCAGGCGCCAGCAGACAGTCGTGTTCGACCCTCGGCTGGCGGTAGCCCAGGCTGCGCAGCCGGGTCTGCATGCGGGCCACAAAGGGATAGACACCGATCATGGGGAAGCAGGCGCCCTCGTGATCCAAGATGGCGGCGCACAGGTACATGAAGCCGCCGCATTCGCCATAGACCGGACGGCCGCTGGCGGCAAAGGCCCAGATCTGTTCCCGCATGGTGCTGTTGGCGCTCAGCTGGCTGGCATGCAGTTCCGGATAGCCGCCGCCCAGGTAAAGGCCGTGCAGATCCGGCGGTAGGTCCGGATCGTGGAGCGGACTGAACAGCACCAGTTCGGCCCCGGCCTCGCGGAGCAGGTCGAGGTTGTCCTCGTAGTAGAAGCAGAAGGCCGCATCCCGGGCCACGCCGATCCGTACCGGCGAGCCGGTGGCCACCAGGGGGGCATCGGACACCGGTGGCACGTCCCTCCGTTCGCCGGCAATGCGGAGCAGCAGGTCCAGATCGAGGTGCTGCTCGACTAGATGGATCAACCGTTCCAGTCCCTCGCCGCGCAGCGGGTGTTCCTCGCCCATGTGCAACCCCAGGTGGCGGGAAGGGATGTGCACCTCCTCGCTGCGGGGGAGAAAGCCGATGATCGGCACCCGGCAGTGGGCCTGAAGGGCCGCGGCCACCATGTTCCGGTGCTTGTCCGAGCCGATCCGGTTGCAGATGATCCCGGCCAGGGAGAGGTCCGGATCGAGGGTGGCAAAACCATGGGCCACGGCGGCCACGCTTTCCGCCGCCGAGCGGACATCGATCACCAGCAGAACCGGCAACTTGAGCGTTTTGGCCAGGGTGGCCGCCGACCCCTCGCCACCGTCAAACAGCCCCATCACCCCCTCGACCACGGCGCAGCCCTCGGAGGCACCGTGACGGGCAAAGGTGCGGCGGACCCAGTCAGCCCCGCACATGCGCACATCGAGGTTGCGCGACGCTCGTCCGGTGACCATGCGATGCAGGCTGGGGTCGATGAAGTCCGGGCCGCACTTGAACGGCTGGACCACGATACCCCGCCGGGCCAGGGCCGCCATCACCCCCAGGGTGACGGTGGTCTTGCCGCAACCCGAATGGGTGCCGGCGATGAGCACGGCCGGCCGGCTCATAGGCGGGTGATGCCTTCCTGACCGTAATCCGGGTAGAGCAGCGACTTGACGAAGCCGATGCCGTCGAGCAGCCCCAGGGTCGGCCGTGAGACCATCTCTTCATCGACTAGGAACACTTGGCGCTCGCGCACCGCCTTGATCAGATAAAAACCCGGTTCCTTGACAATGTCATCGACGCTCACCGGATTCATCCGCCCGGACTGGGCCAGATAAAGGTCGATCTGCTCGGCCTTGGCCAGGATGCGCTCCTTGCCGTAAGCGGCGATATTGGTCTCGCGCATCCGCTCGGCATCGGTGGCGATGTTGACCCCGCCCGCCGACTCGAGCACGAACATGGCCATGGAAGTGGGGGCAAAGGTCTTCATCTGCTTGTGGATGGCCTCGAAGTAGACCCGTTTGCGTTTCTCCATCGGAATATCCTTCAGCGAGGCGGTGATTTCGGCCAACCGGGTGCCAAAAGTCTCGATCATGGCCTTGGCCTGGGCTTCCCGGCCGGTGAGCTTGCCCAGGTTCTCCCAGTAGACGAACAGCCCGCTGGCTTCGGTCGGCTGCAAGGACACGACGCGGACATTGTTTTTTTCGAGGATGCGCACCAGGTTGGGGTAGCCACGGCTGATCATCGGCCGAATCAGCACCAAATCGGGTTTGAGTGCCAACAGTCGTTCGGGATCGTCCTGGAACTGGACCACCGGCCGGCCGGGCAACCCGGCGTCGCTGGGGCCGCAGGCCACGATTTCCTTGTCCAAGCCGAGTTCGAGCAGATTGGTGGTGTGGGCCGGATAGAGGGAGATGATGCGTTTGAAGGGCTGGTTGAAGACCAGGGTCCGATGCTCGCTGTCGGTGATCGAAGCGGCCGATGCCACGGAAACGAGGAGAAAGACAAGGCACTGGACGAAAAGCAAGACGTTGATGCGCATGGGTCGGGTGGGTTGAGGTTAGCGGTTGAGCGGCAGGCGAAAACTCACCTGACGACTGTTGGTGAAGGCGTTGGACCGAACCTCGGCCTCGACGCCGTACACGGCTTCAATGTTTTCCGGCGTCAGCACCTCCTCGGTCGGTCCCTGGCAGACCACCTGCCCCTGTTTGAGGAAGATCAGCCGGTCACAGAAGAACGAGGCCAGGTTGAGGTCGTGCATGACCGCCACCACCTGCATCCCCTGCCGCTCGAAGCGGCCGCGGATCAGATGCAGGATCTCCAGGCTGTGGTGGATGTCGAGATTGGAGGTGGCCTCATCGAGCAGGAGCACCGCCGGTTTCTGGGCCAGGGCCCGGGCCACGGCCACCCGCTGTTTTTCGCCGCCCGACAAGCGGGTGACCGGCCGGTTGGCCAGGGCGGCGATGCCGGTGGCCTCCAGGGCCTCGTCGACCAGGACCTGGTCGGTTTCGCTGGGGGCGGCAAAGCGATGGAGGTGCGGATGCAGGCCCATCTCCACCACCTCGCGCACCGAATAGCCGAAGCGGACCATGAAATCCTGGGGCACCAGAGCCAGCTGTCGGGCGAGCTGCTTGCGCGGCCAGACATGGAGGGGGCGGCCCATGAACTCGATCATCCCCGAGTGCGGCATCAGCAGGCCGCCCATCAGGTCGAGCAGGGTGGTCTTGCCGCTGCCGTTGGGGCCGAGGATACCGTAACAGCAGCCACGGCGCAACTCCAGGCTGACATCGCATACCACCGGTGTCCCGTTGTAGCCGAAGTTAACCTTGGTCAGCGACCAGAGCAGTTCGCCTGATGGTTCAGAAATCGCTCTTGCCATCCTGCTGTCGTCTCTTGAAAAGGATACAGAAGAAGGGGCCGCCCAGCAGCGCGGTGAGCACGCCGATCGGCACCTCCACCGGCAGCACCGCGCGGGTGAGGGTATCGGCGATCAGCAGCAACAGGCCGCCGGTGAAGAAGGACAGGGGAATCAACAGCCGGTTGTCCGGGCCGACCAGGTGGCGCAGCATGTGCGGCACGATCAGGCCGACAAAGCCGATGATTCCGGACACCGAGACTGCCAGCGCGGTCATCAGGGTGGCCACGGTGAGCAGGAGGGTACGCAGGCGGACGGTGTTGATGCCCAGCGAGGTGGCGGCCCGGTCGCCGGTGGCCATGATATTGAGATCGCGGCTGTAAAACACGCCCACCAGGGTGCCCAACAGGGCCGTGGGGGCCAGGAGGAGGATGTTCTGCCACGAGGCGCCGGCGAGGCTGCCCATCAGCCAAAAAATGATCAAGCCGACCTGTTCGTCGGCCAGGAATTTAAGAAAACCGATGGCCGCCGACAGGATGGCGGCAACGATGACCCCGGCCAGGATCAGGCTGGTCGAGGAGAGCCGCCGGTCGCCCGCGGCAAGAAAGAGCACCACCGCCAGCGTGCCCACGCCGCCGCCAAAGGCGAATACCGGAATGGTGACCCCGGGCGGCAGGGCCAGACCGAAGATCTGGAGGACGATCACCAGCGAGGCGCCGAAGGCGGCGCCGGTGGAGATGCCCAGGGTGTAGGAGTCGGCCAGGGGATTGAGGAGGATGGCCTGGAAAACGGCGCCGCTGACCCCCAGCAAGCCGCCAACCAACACCGAGGCCAGAATCCGGGGCATGCGCACGTCGGCGACCACGGTGGCGGCCACCGGATCAACAGCCGGCGGCATGGTGTGGCCGGCGAGTTTAGCCCAGAGGATGGCGAACACGTCCGGAATGGAGACGTCAAGGAAGCCGAGGGTGGCGGACAGGGCCACGGCAAAGACCAGCAACACGGTCAGCGGCAGCAGCCAGGTGGCGGCGGTCCGGCCATTCATCAGTGCAGGTCCACTCCGGCCTCGGCCGCGGCTTGGGCGGCATGATCAACGAAAATCCGGGCCACGGCAGGCTGCTCGCCCAGCCCTTGAAGCGCTGAGAGCACCTCGAACCCCGCGCGGACGAGGATCGATCGCCAGGAATCCTCCTGCGGTCCGATCAGGTCGCGGGTGGCATGCTCGCCGGCAACAAGAAGAAAGGGTTTGAGAAGCACACGCCGCTGTCCATGGAGCCGCAGATCGCCCACCACCTGGTCCAGGGCCGGAAACCCCTCGACCGTGGCGATCAGGGTCAGGACATCGGCATAGAGTTCGCGCATACGGGCGGCAAACTCCAAATAGAGGCCGCCGGAAGGAAAGTAGTGGTTGCCGTGGCCCATGTAGACCAGGGCCGCGCCGTGGCTGCGCGCCAACTCGGCATCGCTGGCCAGGGCCCGGGCGGCGATGCGAATGTCGTCGGCATAAGCGTGTTTGAGGCTGTAGGCACCGAGCAGCGGCCGGCCCAGGCCGATGGCCGTGAAAGGCTGCCAGCGCGGCTTCATGGTCCGAATCGAGCGCAGGCCATGAACATAGGACGCCAGGTCGTGGAACTCCTCGGCCGGGGCGATGTGAGTCGACTGGACCACCAGGGCAGTATGGCCCCGGTCTTGGAGATTGGCGATGGTGGCCAGGATGCCCTGGACTTCGAGAATTTCCAGCGGTATTTCGGGATGTTCGACTCGGTAGGCGGGATTGGCGGCACGCTGGTGCCAGATGCGGCGGATCTGGTTGGAAGTGAAGGCCAGACGCACCGGAGTGCGGGGATAGGCGGCCTCCATGGCGGTCTTGATCGCCAGCAGCCCTTGCAGGGCCGGTTCCACCGTTGTTCCGAACATGGCCAGGACAATGGCCTCGCTCTGCTGCACCGTGTGCTCCTCCAGCGGTCAAAAAAACAGCACCGGCCGGCACGTTCCAACACACGGCCGATGCCCCTTTGCCGGCCCGACAAAAAAAATCCCGGACCCGCACGTCTGATCCAGGATGTCCCTTGTTTACCGCTGGAGTCTGCAACCCGTCTTGTCGCCGCAAGGTCGGGGTCATACGGTTCAGGCAGGTCTTCTGACTTCCGGATCGTCCTTCTTCCGCGCCTTCCCGTTGTCACAGTGGCGTATGTGCGAAAGTTGTCCCCGGCTACAGCGGCGGGCCCGTTCCGGCTTTGAACCGGATTCCCTTTTCATCCGTTGATACGGACACCTGAACCACAGGTGCGGCCATGGTACCTGCCACCCGGGGTGAAGTCAAGCCGCGAATGGAGCGCGTGGCGCAAAAAGCCCGGGTCCGGCAGGCCACGATCCCAGAGGCAGCCGCACTCACCCGCCGTTTCCCGCCAACGGTTCCTGAGACGGTGTCGCCACCAGCGGCGGCAACAGGGTCTGCACCTCGTAGGCGGTCCACTGCAGAAGCCCGGAAAGGGTGGCCACGTTGATCCGATTGAGCCCCCGGGCGATTTCCTCGTAGCTTTTCCCTTTTTGCCGCAGCCGGCCAATCGACGCCGACAGCTGTTCCCGGGAAAAGCGTTTTTTCCCATCCGCTGGAGGCGGCGTTTCCGGCTCCTGGCCGGCATGGGGCATCGGCCCGCGGCGTGGGTCAAGCTGAAGCGGCAGTTCGATCACCTGGTAGAGTTCATCGGTCCCTTGCGTGACCTGGAGGGGGGCGGATGCAGCTGCTTCGTCCGCCTCAGCCGCGTTTTGTGTGGCGGGCTGCAGGGGCTTGTATTCCAGTTGCAGGCCCACCATCAGCCGCATCAGATCGTCAATCTGACGGTCGCGGCGGGCCAGCTGTTCGCGCATGTCCTCCAACTGTTCACGAAGCAGCTCGATCTGATCCTTGTAGGCGAGGAGCAGGTCCTGGAGAAAGTCGCTGCCCGGCTCGGTCGGTTTGGTCGGGGCACCGGCCCTGGCTGCGGCGGGTTCCTCGCCGTCGCGGGGGTAGGCGGCGAGCAGCTGCCGCCCCTCGTCCCATCGCTCCAGATCGGCATAGCGGAACCGGACCTCCTGCTTGCCGGTCACCGGGTTGAGCACCAGCTTATAGGGCAATCCCCGCTTGCGGTAGCGGCTGATGGATTTGGTCGAGACGTTGAGGAAATCGGCCGCCTCTTTCTGGGTGACCATGTAGTCGTTGTCGCTCATGCCTACCGTGTTCGGGGGTGATCCAGGCCGCTCCTTTCGGCCAGCAGTTCCCGGCCGGTTTCGATCACCGCCCGAAAAAAGGTGTCGATCTCGGATTTGTCGACGTTGATGTTGGTAATCAGCAACCGCAGCACCAATTCGCCGTTGACGAACCCGGTACCGACCAGGCTGCGGCCGGTGCGGTGCATCCGTTCCCGCAGTTCCTGATTGAAGGCGGCGGCAGGGATAGGCGCGGGAGGACGGAAGCGAAAACAGACGTTGAACGACTCCCGGGGCACCACCATTTCCAGCTCTGCGGCCTGTTGCACCTGCGCCTCGGCATAGGCGCACAGCTCAAGATAGTGTTCCACCCGCTCGGCCAACCCCTCGCGGCCATAAAATTTCCAATCAAGAAACCATTTGAGGCTGTCCACCCGCCGGCCGCACTGGAGCGACTGGGTGCCCAGATCGCGGATCTCGCCGTTGTCGCCCTCGCGGAAGATGTAGCTCTCATCGCCGGCGCTGCACACCTGGCGAAGAATATCGGGCCGCTGATTGAACAGCAGCACGTTGCACATCAGGGAGGTGCCCAGCATTTTATGAAAGTCCAGGGTGAACGAGTCGGCCTGCTCCAGATGGGGCAAGAACCGGGCGCGCAGCCGGTCGCTAAACACCACCGCTCCCCCCCAGGCGCCGTCGACATGCAGCCAGAATTTGTATTGATCGCGCAGGGCGATGATTGGCTGCAGCAGGTCATAGGATCCCCGCACCGTGGTGCCGGCGGTGGCGGCGACAAAAAAGGGCACCCCGCCTGCGGCGGTGATCTCGGCCAGTCGTTGTTCCAGAGCGTCCACCCGCATCCGGCCGTGATCGTCCACCGGCACCTTGAGCAGATGCTCCGCCCCCAAACCGAGAATGTTGGACGCCCGGTCCATGGAGTAATGGGCGTCGGCATTGACCAGGGCGAACAGCGGCGGCCGGCCGAACAACCCCTGCTGCTTGACCGCCGGATCGGCGTTGTTGCGCGCCGCCATCATGGCGATCATGTTGGCGTTGCTCGAACCGGTGGTCATCTGACCGGTACCGTTGTGAAAACCGACCAGTTCAAGCATGGTCCGCAGCAGGTATTTCTCCATCAGGGTGGAGACTGGCGCGGTCTCGTACGTGCAGGCCGAGGTGTTGGTGACGGCGGTCACCATCTCGCCGATCACCGACGGCAGGTTGGCCCCGGCCCACATCCGGTTGAGGTAGGCGGGATGGCTGGTCCTGACCGCATGGGTCAGATATTTCTCTACCCAGGCGAACAGCTGGTCCCAGTCTCCCCGCACGCCGCTGTCCAGATCCAGCCGTTGCCGCAGCTCCTCGGGATCGAGATAGTCAACAAAGGGTCCCGTCGCCCGCTCTTGGGAGTAGCGGGTGAGGATCTGCAGCAACCGCGCTAAAATTTTTTCCTGCTCCATGTGTCCTGTGAAAGCTCCCTGTGGTCAGTGACGATGGCCAACAAACGCAACCTGCAACCACCCCGGCAGCATGACGAGCCGCCGGGAAAACCACCTTTTGTTCGATATATCCGCTTCGCCGTTTTCGGCGGACAGGAGGCGACGCAACCGCGCGATGCACCGTTTGCCGGAATCCCGGAAACACGGCGAAAGCGATTGCTCTATACTACAGGGGAGACGGATAATCGAACAGAAAGTGGCCCATGCCGATGGGGAAAACAGTGGTCTCGGCCCCAAACCGTTGCCACATGCAGCGCGGCCGCCCGGCGCGTCTCTCAGCTCTCGGGAGAGGCCAGGGTGTCGAGGTACACCATGCCCTCCAGCAACAGATGATCGACCCGTTCCTGCAGGCGCATGGTTGTCGGCACGGACATCTGACCGGGGTAAAAGGCAAAGGTTCCCTGGCGCCAGGACAAGGACTCGAAAAATGCCTCCTTGATCTGACGGATGAGCAGATCGTCCAGCCGGGCCGCGTCCACGTAGCCCTTCTCCTGAAGGAGGTGCCCCAGGGGGCGCGTGCCCTGGTCCTGCCGATGAAGGAGGAGGCATTCGTGCAGCTGTTCTTCGGTGATCATGCCGGATTCGAGCAGCATCTCACCGATTTTACGAGGATTGATGCGCAACATGCCATAGGTCAGCACGCCGCTGGCAAAATAAAAACTGCCGCTGTTTTCCGGGGCATGCACTTCGAGTTTTCCGCTGAGGGCGGCAAAATCGAACAGCTGAAAGATGTTCTCCAAGGCAATGGCGGCGATATCGCCCTGAAAGGCGGCCGCCGTTTTCGCGGGCTGATCGGCTGCGTGCCGGGAGGACGTCGGGGGGGCCTGCGGTGGGCCTGGTCTATTCAACGGATTGGTTTGCATGGTCGTGTTGGAGGTTTCTTGTGGTTGCGGGCCGTGCTCCCCTCTGCGGCCGTTCTACACGCGGACAATTTCCTCCGGCGCATGGGTCAGCACCTGCGGTCCGTCGGCTTGGAGCACAAAGGTGTTTTCCGTGCCGATGGCCCCTTCCGGGAAGACGAATTTCGGCTCCAGGGCAAAGGTCATGCCGGCGGCCAGGGGCATCTTTACCCCGGTGGCGAAGATCGGATACTCGTCGAGTTCCAGACCGACGCCGTGGCCGATGAAGCGCACCCGGTCGTTGCCCATGCCCATGAAATGGTCCGCCAGCCCCATCTGCTCGGCCAGTTCGACCGATTTGGCGTAGACCGTTTCACAGAGGACCCCGGGCTTGAGCATGCCCACCAGTTCGGCCTGGATGGCCAGCGCCGCCGCATGGGCCTGGCGCAACCGCGCGGAGACATCGCCGAGGACAAACATCCGGGCGCCGTCGGCGGTGTAGCCGTTGATCACGCAGGTGTAGTCGATGTAGACGACTTCGTTCTTGCCGATGGTCTTCCAGCCGGCGCCGTGCGGGTTATTGGCCGGGGTCAGGCCGCAGCCCCCCACCGGCCCGTCGAAGTAGGTAGGGGCGGCGCCACTTGATCCGGAGGTGACGTTGCCCATGAAGAAGTCCTGGTTGAAGGCGCGCATCTTGGAACAGCCGCCGTAGCCGCGTTTGCGCATCCCGGCCTCGAACAGGCTGGCCAGTTCAATTTCGGTCATGCCCTCGCGCAGCCAGGAGGGCACCTCGGCAAAGACCTGATCGAGCACGCCGCAGGCGCGGTGGAGCAGATCGATCTCATAGGCGGATTTGATGGTGCGGAGGCGCCTGAGGACATCCGAGATGTCGGAGAAGGTGGTGTCGTTGAAGACCTTGGCATAGAACTGCCAGGTATTGTAGGGGATGACATCCAGCTCCAGGCCCAGGGTCTCGATTGCAAACCCCCGATCCTTGAGCAGGTCGGGAATCGCCTTCAGGCTCTTCACCTCCAGGATGGTGTCGATCGGCGACTCGGTGCAGGCCCGCTCGAAACTCTTGCGCACCATGAGAACCGGTTGGCCGGCGCGGGGGATGAACAGATGGCTCGATTGCGAGGTGCCGCTAAGATAGAACAGGTTGGTATGGTGGATGATCAGGGCGCCGTCGAGCCCCAGCTGCTCCAGGGTCTGCTGAAAGGTGGCGATGCGCGCGTCAATCTCGCTTTTTGGCGTGTACAGCATGTCCGTCATGAAGAGGTCCCCCTGTGCGTGCGTTTGAAACAAACTCCCGGTTTGACAGCAAAGTTGCAGGCAAACCTATTCAACAAACGACGATCTGTCAATGCCTAGTCGGCCCGGCGGAACGCTTCCCCACTTGGCCGTGAGCAAGCGTTGTTGCCCACCGTAAGGGCAGGATTCAGCTCAGGCGCGTTTTGAACTCCTCGTAACCGAAGCGGCGCACCAGCACGAGTTCGTCGTCGTCCGGCCGGTAGCGCATGATCGAGGGCAACTGCACGCCGTTGAAGGTATTGGTTTTGACCATGGTGTAGATGGCCATGTCGGTGAACACCAGCCGGTCGCCGGGGGCAAGCTCCGCATCGAAGGAGTATTCGCCGGCCACGTCGCCGGCCAGGCAGGAGAGCCCGCCGATCCGGCAGGTCCAGGCTTTTTCTCCCGCTTCGCCCGAGCCGACGATGTGCGGCCGGTAGGGCATTTCCAGCACATCGGGCATGTGGGCAGGCACCGAGGCATCGATGATGGCGATCGGCATATCGGCGTTCACCACGTCGAGCACCGTGGCCACCAGGTAACCAGCGTTGAGAGCCACCGCCTCGCCGGGTTCGAGATAGACCTGTACCCCCCAACGGTCCTGGAAGCGGCCCACAATATCGATCAGCAAATCGAGCTGATAGCCGGGACGGGTGATGTGGTGGCCGCCGCCGAAGTTGATGTAGGCCATCTGCGGGATCACCTCGGCAAAGTTCCGTTCCACTGCGGCCACGGTCCGCTGCAAACAGTCGGCGTCCTGCTCGCAGAGGTTGTGCCAGTGCAGGCCGCTGATGCCGTCGAGCAGATCGGCGCGGAAATCTTTCCTGCGGATGCCCAGCCGCGAGCCCGGCGCACACGGGTCATAGATGGGGGTGGCTCCTTCGGAATGCTCGGGATTGACGCGCAGGCCGAACTTCAGCTCCCGACCTGTCCGCTTAGCTGTGGTTTCAGCCAGACTGCGGAACCGCTGCCACTGGCCAAAGGAATTGAACACCAAATGATCACTGGTCACGGCCAACTGCTCGATATCGTGTTCGGAGTAGGCGGCGGCAAAGCTGTGCACCTCGCGGCCGAACTCCTCGCGGCCGAGCCGGGCCTCGTGCGGCGAGCTGCAGCAGACCCCATCCAGCACCTGCCGGAGCAGCGGAAAGACGCTGAACATGGCAAAGCATTTCAGAGCCAGGAGGATCTTGCAACCGGTGGCCTGCTTGACCTGGGCAAGGAGAGCGAGGTTGTCGGCCAGCAACCCCTCGTCGACCACGAAGGCCGGAGTCACCACTCGCGCCGGATCGAAGCGGCAACCGTATCGGCCGTGAAAGCGGGCTTCGTTCACAGCTCGACCACGGTCCAGGGCAGGCCGTATGTGTTCAAATCCGCCATGAAGGGATCGGGATCAAACTCCTCCATGTTCCACACGCCGGGCTGCTTCCACAACCCCTGCAACATCATCTTGGCGCCGATCATCGCCGGCACGCCGGTGGTGTAGCTGATCGCCTGGGAGCCGACCTCACGGAACGCTTCCTCGTGACTGCAAATATTGTAGATGTAGAGCTGCTTCTCCTTGCCGTCCTTGATGCCCCGCAGCACACAGCCGATGCAGGTGCGGCCCTTGGTCAAGGGGCCGAGCGAAGCCGGTTCCGGCAGCACCGCCTTGAGGAACTGGATGGGTGCGATCTCCGTGCCCTGGTATTTGATCGGGTCGATGCGGGTCATGCCCACGTTTTCCAGCACGCGCAGGTGGGTGAGGTACTGCTCGGAGAAGGTCATCCAGAAACGGGCCCGTTTCAGCCCACGGATGTTGCGCACCAGGGATTCGAGTTCCTCGTGGTACATCAGGTAGCATTTTTTCGGGCCAATGCCCTCGGGGAAGTCGTAGCTCATCGACCAGGAGAGCGGGTCGGTCTCCACCCATTCGCCGTGCTCCCAATACCGGCCGCGCTGGGTGATTTCGCGGATGTTGATCTCCGGGTTGAAGTTGGTGGCAAAGGCCTGGCCATGGTCGCCGGCGTTGCAGTCGATGATGTCCAGGGTGTGGATCTCGTCGAAATGATGTTTCTGTGCCCAGGCGCAGTAGACGTTGGTGACCCCGGGGTCGAATCCGGAACCGAGCAGGGCCATGATGCCCGCCTTCTCGAACCGTTCCCGATAAGCCCACTGCCATTTGTACTCGAACTTGGCCACATCCGGCGGCTCGTAGTTGGCGGTGTCGAGGTAGTCGACCCCGGTTTCCAGGCAGGCATCCATCAGCGGCAGGTCCTGGTAGGGCAGGGCAACATTGAGCAGCAGATCGGGCTTGAGCCGCTTGATCAGGGCCACGGTTTCGGCGACGTTGTCGGCATCGACCTGCTCCACCGCCACCTGCACACCGGTGCGCGCCTTGACCGATTGGGCGATGGCCTCGCACTTGGCCACCGTCCGGCTGGCCAGGGTGATGCGGGTGAACACTTCGGGAATCTGGGCGCATTTATGAACAACAACACTGCCGACACCGCCGGCGCCGATGATAAGAACGTGGGACATGGGGAGCCTCCTTCAAACGTGTTAAAACTGGCAGAAAATCGGTTAATTGCCCATTGGAGCAAGCAGGACGTGAACAGGTTTCCCCCCGTGCGGCCGGACTGACGCCGGAACCGTGGAATGGGCCGCGATTGCTCAGCTCCGCCAGTCCATACCGATGTCGCAGGCGCGGGCACTGTGGGTGAGTGCCCCGACCGAGATGATATCCACCCCGGTCTCGGCGATACCGCGCACGGTGTCCAGGTTGACCCCGCCCGAGGCCTCGATGATCGCCCGACCGTCGATCAGGTTCACCGCCTGGCGCATGGTGGCCAGATCCATGTTGTCGAGCATGATCACCCCCACGCCGCAGGCCAGACACTCCTCCACCTGGGCGAGCGTATCGGTCTCGACCTCGACGTTGATGGTGTGCGGCACTCGGGCCCGCACCCGGCGCACCGCCTCGGTGATCGAGCCGCAGGCCGCGATGTGGTTGTCCTTGATGAGCACGCCGTCGCTGAGGCTGTAGCGGTGGTTGCGGCCGCCGCTGGCCCGCACCGCGTACTTTTCCAACAACCGCAGACCGGGCGTGGTCTTGCGGGTATCGACGATGGTGGCCTTGGTGTGCCTGACCGCGTCAACAAAGGCCGTGGTCAGGGTGGCGATGCCGCACAACCGTTGCACCAGGTTGAGCGCCACCCGCTCGCCCCGCAACAGGGCACGGGTGGCGCCGCTGATGGCGAGCAACGCCGTGCCGGTCTCGACCCGGGTGCCGTCGGCCACGGCATCGGTGCAGACCACGCTTGGATCGAGCAGACGAAAGACCCGCGCGGCCACGGTTTCCATGCCGACCACGGTCATGGGGTGGCGGGCGATGAAATAAGCCTGGGCCTGGTCTTCGGGGCTGAAAATGGCCTCGGTGGTGATATCGCTGTGTTCCAGATCTTCGGCGAGCAGGTTCCGCAGCAGGGGATCGAGCAAAAAGGTATCCATATCAGCGCAGTTTGTTCAGGCGTTCGGTGGATTCGATGGTCTTGGCCAAGCGGGCGCGGATCTCGGCCTCCTTGTCCCGCTCCTTGGCCACCACCGCCTCGGGGGCGTTGCTCATGAACTTGTCGTTCCCGAGCTTGGCGACGATTCGCTCCAGCTCCTTTTCCAGCTTACCCCTCTCCCTGGCCAGCTTGTCTAGTTCGCCGACCACATCGATCAACCCCTTGAGCGGCACCACCAGTTCGACATCCTGCACCAGAGCGTGACCGGCATCGTCGGGCACCGTGGCTTCGGTGACGATGGTCAGCGCGCTGGCCCGGACCATGGCCTGGATGCCAGGGGCAAAGTCGGTGAGCAGCTGACGCTTGGCCGCATCCGGACAAATGAGCTGGGCCTCGATCTTGGCGCTGGGGTGGACCTCGGCCTCGGTACGGATGGTGCGCAGACCGGAGATCACTCCCATGAGCAGGTTCATCGCTGTCTCGGCCTCCGCATCCTCCCAGGCGGGATTGACCTCGGGGAAGGGTTCGAGCATGATGGTGCGCCGCTCGCCGGGCAGCTGGCTCCAGATCTCCTCGGTGACAAAGGGGCAGATGGGGTGCATCAGCTTGAGCACCTGCTCCAGCACGGTGAGCAGCACCGCCTTGGCCTGATCGCGGGCGGTGGCATCATCGCTGAACAGGTCGGCCTTGATCCACTCCAGGTACCAGTCGCAGAACTCGTGCCAGACGAACTGGTAGGAGGCCGAGGCCACTTCGTTGAAGTTGTAGCCGTCGAGCGCCGCCCGCACCTCGGCAATGGTTCCATTGATGCGGCTGAGAATCCAGCGGTGCGCCAAGGCGAGCTTCTCTGGATCGGCGGCCAGCGCCGTGATCGCCGGGTCGGCCTCCTTGAGGTGCATCTGGGCGAAGCGGGCCGCGTTCCACAGCTTGTTGATAAATCTGCGGTAGCCGTCGATGCGCTCCTCGTCCATGCGGATCTCGCGGCCCTGGGCGGCAAAGGCGGTAAGGGTGAAGCGGAAGGCGTCGGTGCCGTACTGCCCAATCATCACCAGCGGATCGATGACGTTGCCGGTGGACTTGGACATCTTCTTGCCGAACTTGTCGCGCACCAGGGCGTGGAGATAGACGTCGTGGAACGGGACCTCGTCCATGAAGTGCAACCCCATCATCATCATCCGCGCCACCCAGAAAAAGAGGATGTCAAAGCTGGTGATCAGCACCGAGGTAGGATAGAACGTGGCCAGTTCCTTGGTGTTTTCCGGCCAACCCAGGGTGGAGAAGGGCCACAGGGCCGAGCTGAACCAGGTATCGAGCACATCGTTTTCCTGGTGCAGCGTGGTCGAGCCGCAGAAGGGGCAGGCGTCCGGGGCGCTGACCTCGACCACCAACTGGCCGCAGCCCTCGCAGGTCCAGGCCGGAATGCGGTGGCCCCACCAGATCTGGCGGCTGATGCACCAGTCGCGGATGTTCTCCATCCAGGCGTAGAAGGTGCGGTACCAGGTATTGGGATACAGCTTGATCCGCCCTTCCTGAACCGCGGCCACCGCCTTGTCGGCCAAGGGCCGGACACTGACGAACCACTGCTTGGAAGTGGTGGGCTCGACCACCGTGCTGCAACGGTAACATTTGCCCACCGCGTGCTGGTAGTCCTCGATCTTGTCGAGAAAGCCCTGCTCCTGCAGGTCGGCCACGATCTGCTTGCGGCAGGCGAACCGGTCCAGACCCGCGTAGCTGCCGGCCTCGCTGTTCATCACTCCGTGATCATCCATCACCTTCAGCCGGGGCAGATCGTGGCGCAGGCCGATCTCGTAGTCGTCGCGGTCATGCGCCGGGGTGACCTTGAGGGCGCCGGTGCCGAATTCGCGCTGCACGTGGTGATCGAACACCACCGGGATGGTGCGGCCGGTGAGCGGCAGGCTGATGCCGATGGTTTTCAGGTGCTGGTAGCGCTCGTCCTCGGGATGGACCGCCACCGCCGTATCGCCGAGCATGGTCTCGGGCCGGGTGGTGGCCACCACCACATGGCCACTGCCGTCGGCATACGGATAACGGATGTGGTAGAGTTTACCGTCGGTGGGGTCATGCTCGACCTCGTCGTCGGCGAGCGCCGTGTGGCAGCGCGGGCACCAGTTGACGATGTAATCGCCCTTGTAGATCAGCCCCTCCTTGTAGAGGCGAACAAAGACCTCGCGCACCGCCTTGGACAAGCCTTCGTCCATGGTGAACCGCTCCCGGTCCCAATCGCAGGAGGCGCCCATGCGTTTGAGCTGGTTGATGATCGTCCCGCCCTTCTCCTCTTTCCAGGCCCAGACCCGCTCGATGAACCGCTCCCGGCCGAGATCGTGGCGGCTCAGTTGTTCGCTGGCCAACTGGCGCTCGACCACGTTCTGGGTGGCGATGCCCGCGTGATCGGTTCCCGGTACCCACAGGGTATTGTCGCCCTTCATCCGGTGATAGCGCACCAGGAGATCCTGGAGGGTATTGTTGAGGGCGTGGCCGATGTGAAGCACGCCGGTGACGTTGGGCGGCGGAATGACGATGGAGAACGACGGCCGCCCCTCCTCCATGCGGGCGCTGAAGGTTTTTTCCTCCAGCCAGTGGGTGTACCAGCGCTGTTCGACCTCGCTGAACTCGTAGGCCTTGGGCAGATCGTATTTGTCGGGATTGTTCAAGTTTGTCGCTTGCATGGGCAATGGTTGATCATGCCGCCGGGGGCGGCGGGTTGACAAGAGGCTCCCACGCCCTCCTAGAGTACGCTCCAGGGTTTGGGCATGAAAATCTGGGAATACAGGGTCAGGGCATAACGGTCGGTCATGCCGGCGATAAAGTCGCACACCTGGCGGTGCCGTTTTTGCTCCTCCTCCACCGACTGCACGGGATTGCGCAGGCGGCAACAGGAGCCGATGCCGTCTTCGGGGAATTCGTGCTCCAGGAAGAACGCATACAGGTCGCGGATGATTCGCTGCGCCTTCTCGAACTCGTTGTGTACCCGGCAGTTACGATAGACGTTGTCGTAGAGAAAGGCGCGCAGTTCGGTGATGGTATCGTTCATCCGCTCGCTCAGGTGCAACCGGCCGTCGTGGCGGGCCAGGGTGGTGGCGACCAGATCACCGACCATGGCATCGATCCGCTGCGAGGAACGGTCGCCGAGCACGGCACGCAGATGCTTGGGCAGATCGTCGTTATGCAGCATGTCGGCGCGCAGAGCGTCATCCATGTCGTGGTTGACGTAGGCCATGATGTCCGCCACCCGTACCAGCTGTCCTTCCAGGGTGGCGGCCAGCTCGGTGGTGTCGTCGGGCAGGATCTCGCCGTAGCCCTTGGAGTGTTTGAGAATGCCGTTGCGCACCTCCCAGGTGAGATTGAGGCCGCAGCCACCGTTTTCGAGAAAATCAACGATACGCAGGCTCTGGCGGTAATGCTTGAAGCCCTTGGGATGGAGCAGGTTGAGGCTGAATTCGCCGGCATGGCCAAAGGGCGTGTGGCCGAGATCGTGGCCCAGGGCAATGGCCTCGGTCAGATACTCGTTGAGCCGCAGGCAAACCGCCATGGTGCGGGCGATCTGCGAGACCTCGAGCACATGGGTGAGGCGGGTGCGATAGTGGTCGCCGGCCGGGGCGAGAAAAACCTGGGTTTTGTGCTTCAGCCGACGAAAGGTCTTGGAATGAATGATCCGATCGCGATCCCTTTGAAAGGCGGTGCGCAGATGACAGGGCGCCTCGTCGCCGAACAGCCGTCCCCTGGAGCGGCTGCTCAGGCAGGCAAAGGGAGACAGGGTGTGCCGTTCCTGTTCCTCAAGCTGCTCCCGGATGGTGCATTCCCTGGTCATGAGCGCTCACCTCAGGGCTGCCACAGGAGGTAGGCCTTGATAAAGGGATCGAGCCGCCCATCGAGGACCGCGTCCACGTTGCCCTCCTCGGTGTTGGTGCGGTGATCCTTGATCAGCCGGTAGGGCTGCAACACATAGGAGCGGATCTGGCTGCCCCAGGCGATCTCCTTTTTGTCGCCCTGGATATTTTCCTGGGTGCGTTGCTGCTCCTCCTTTTCCCGCTCGTAGAGCCTTGCCATGAGCATCTTCATGGCCGTGGCCTTGTTGCTGTGCTGGCTGCGCTCGTTCTGGCACTGGACCACGATGCCGGTGGGAAAATGGGTGATGCGGATGGCCGAATCGGTCTTGTTGACGTGCTGACCACCCGAACCGCTGGCCCGGTAGGTGTCGATGCGGATGTCCTTGTCGTTGATCTCGATCTCGACATCGTCATCCAATTCGGGCATGACCATCACCGAGGCGAACGAGGTGTGCCGCCGGCCGCTGGCATCGAAGGGCGAAATGCGGACCAGCCGATGAATGCCGACCTCGGAGCGGAGATAGCCGTAGGCGTATTTGCCCTTGACCATGATGGTGACGCTCTTGGTGCCGGCCTCGTCGCCGGGCAGCAGATCGAGGATGTCGGCCTTGAACCCCTTGGACTCCGCCCAGCGCAGGTACATGCGCAGGAGGATACCGACCCAGTCCTGGGCCTCGGTGCCGCCGGCCCCGGCATGGATGGTGAGGATGGCGTTGTTGGCGTCGTGCTCGCCGGAAAACATGCACTCCAGCTCCACCAGCTCGACGCGGCGGCGAAGGTCGTCCAGACCGGAAACCACCTCCTGGTAGGTGTCCTGGTCGTTCTCTTCCCGGGCCATGTCGAGCAGCATTTCGGCGTCCTCGAGATCGCCGAAATTCTTCTCCCACACCCCGATCAGATCCTGCAGCTGTCCCAACTGGCGCTGCACCCGCTTGGCCTCGCTCTGGTTGTCCCAGAAGTTGGGGCTGACCGTCTGCCGCTCCAGCAGTTCGACTTGTTCACGCTTGCCGTCTAAGTCAAAGATGCTCCTTGAGCACGAGCATTTTGCCCTTGAGGCTGTCGAGCAACTGTTTGGATTCCGCTGATTCGGTGATATCGGCCATGGTGCACCTCATTGAAAAAACAAAAAAGAGACGAGCACGCCGAAAGCGTCTCGCCCATGATGATACCAACAGCCTGCGTGATCGCTTTATTCCGACCGGTCAAGCTGTCTCTTTTGAAAAGGTTCTATACTAAACAGAAACAGCGCAAGTCTCAAGGAAGAAAGCCGGAATAGCGGTGAAAAACCGGCGATTCCAGCGAACGGGGTCGACCGCGCCACGCTTGCCGTTCCCTCACTCCACACGGCGGAGCCGATGGAGCAGCATCAGGGGCAGAAAGAGGGCGCACGCCGCGCCGAAACGATGACCGCCGCGGTTGAACACCGTGGCCAGGTCGAGCATCGGCGCCGACTCGCTCAGCGCTGCCTCGGTGAAGATGTCGCTCTGCGCGACGATCCGTCCCGTGGGATCGACAAAACCGCTGATCCCGGTATTGGCGGCCCGGATCAGGGTGCGCTTGTTTTCCACCGCCCGCAATACCGCCATGGCCATGGACTGGTGGGGCGCGCTGGAGCGCCCATACCAGGCGTCATTGGTGATGTTGACCAGCAGATTGGCGCCGCGAATGACGCTCTCGTGGGCGATGGCCGGGAAAATTGACTCGTAACAGACCAGCATGCCGAGTTGCAGCGGGCCAAGGCGCAGCGGGCCTCTCTGGTCGCCAGCGGTGAAATCACCGATACTGACCACCAGCGGCTCGAGGAAGGGAAGAAAGCGGCGTAGCGGCACATACTCGCCAAATGGTACCAGATGCTGTTTGGCATATTGACCGCCCAGACGGCCCTCCGGCCCAATGAGGATGGCGCCGTTGTAGTAGCGGACCGATTCGCCAGCGCCGGCTTGCCGCGGCAGCTGGTATAACGGCGCTCCGGTCAGCAGCCAGGTGTTGTTGCTTGTGGCCAGGTCGCTGACCCGTTGCATCAGGGCATCGCGCTGCGGATAGAACGGCAGGGCGGTTTCCGGCCAGACCACCAGCTCGACATCCTGCCCCGCGATGGCTTGGCGGCTCAGCCTGAGATAGGTGTCCACCGTGGCGGCCTTGGTGGCGGGCGACCACTTGATCGCTTGATCGATATTGCCCTGGACCACGGCCACCCGGGCCTGCATCGACCGGGCGGCAATGGCGCCGACCACCTGATAGCGGACCAGGGAATAGCCGCCGATAAACACGAGAAAGCCGACGGCCGCGATCAGCAACCATCGTTCCAAACGGACATTCCACCGTACTCCGCGCCGCTGTCGGTCAATGATTCCAACCATCAGGCCGTTGGCCAGCACCAGGGAAAAGGTCAGCAGATGGTGACCGCCGATATCGGCAGCTTGGATCAACCGGGGTTGGCTGAACAGACCGTAGCCGAGATCCATCCAGGGAAACCCGCTCAGCACCAGGCCTCTGAGAAAGTCAAGCCCCACCCAGAGCACCGGCGCCCCCCAAATCAATGGGGCAACGGAACGCTCGCGATGCCAGGAACGACCGGCGACACGGCTGGTCAACCAACAGAAAATGGCCGGAAAACAGGCCATGTAGGCGGAAAGAAGAAACAGGGCCGGCAGGGTGACCCACAGGGGCAGGCCGCCGTAGCGGCCCAGGACGATCAGAATCCAATAGAGCAGCGCCAGATGGTACACCAAGCCAAACACAAACCCGGCCAGGGCGCTGCGGCCTGGCCGGGCATAGAGGGCGATCAGCAACAGCGGCACCAGGGCGACAAACAGCAGCGGCCACCAGCCAATCCGCCCGGGCATGGCCAGGGCCAGCAGGCCGGCGGAGGCAAGGGCGGCTGAGCCGAGGGTGAGCGGGGCGTCAGGGTTGGGGTGGAATCTCATCGTTGCGGACAATGCGCACACTTTTGATGCGACGGGGATCGGCACCGAGCACCTTGAAGGAAAGGCCGTTCTCCTCGACCACCACACCCGGCGGCGGCACCTTGCCCAAACGATGGATGATGAACCCGCCCACCGATTCATAGGGGCCCTCAGGCAGGTTGAGACGAAAATGGGCCTCCACCTCCTCGATATCGATCTTGGCGTCGACAATCACCGTGCGCTCGTCCACCACCCGCAGCTCGGAGTCTTCGTCGTCATGCTCGTCATCGATCTCGCCGACGATCTCCTCGATCACATCCTCCAGGGTAACCAGCCCGCGCACGCCGCCGAACTCATCGACCACGATCGCCATGTGAATCTTTTTCGATTGAAACTCGCGCAGCAGTTCGGTGATTGGTTTGGATTCCGGGATAAAGGTGGCCGGGTTGAGCACCTCCTTGAGGTCGAACTCGGCGTCATTGCCACGGGCGCAGAGGGACAGCAGGTCCTTGGCGTGAAGGATGCCGACTATCTGGTCCGGATTGTCCTTGTAAATGGGGATGCGGGTGTATCCCTGCTCGTTGATCAACCGGATCAGCTCCGGCATCGAGGAAGTGAGATCGGCGCAAACCATCTCCGCCGAAGGGGTCATGATCTCGGAAGCGATGGTTTCCCGGAAATCGAAGATGGAATTGATCAGCCGTTCCTCGTGCACGGAAATCAACCCCTGCTCCTCGCCCTCCTCCAGCAACTCCTGGATCTCATGCTCCAATTCTTCGGTGGTGTCGGGGGCGGCGCGAAAACCGAGGACGGATTTTAATTTTTCAAAAAACGACTTACCAGGGGGCTCTTCATCCGAAGGCGCCGGACTCGCCGGCGACGGCTCCACAGTTTCCATACAAAAATAGATTCTCCTTCAACGTGAAAAAACAGGTGGTATGAAAGTAGGCCAACAACGGCTAAAGTCAAGGGATATTTCCGCGACTTTTCACCGCATCCCGGGTTCCTTGCCTCTTTGCGTCCTGCGGATCGATTCCGGATATGGTTTTTTCCCTGAGCTTCCTCTTGACGGAGAGGTACGGGTATGCTAAAAGGTGCGCCTGCAATGCGGGTGACCAGCTTGCCCGCACCATGAACATACACTCATGGGCCGTTAGCTCAGTTGGTAGAGCAGTTGACTCTTAATCAATTGGTCCGGAGTTCGAGTCTCCGACGGCCCACCATCATATCAAGCACTTAGCGAACAGTCGCTAGGTGCTTTTTTATTTAGCCCCCATCGGTCTCACCCATGACAGGATGTCGCGGAACAACGCCCTTGCCACGATGGGCCAATGTTTCTGCTTGAATTCTGCGCAAAAAATACGCATAACAATCCGAGATGCGTAGGCAACCCAAAGTTCCCCAAAATCAAAAAGTCCGTTCTTGTAACGAGGTGAGCGACATGACGAAAAAAAGAGTGCTTCTGGTGGCTGTGTTCTGTTCTTTTCTTTTCTTGCCGCACTACACTGCCCAGGCGGCTGCCTCCTTCGCCAAACCCAATTTGGCCGGAACCTGGTTTTTATACATAACCATCAACCAGATGAACAAGGAAACAGGATCGGATCCGACCTCGTATTTTGTACAGAAATCCGCCTGTGTATGGGGCACGGTCTCCGTCAATAAAAGCGGAGTGGTCAACTCGGGAACCACTCTAACTTATTACGATTACGAAGGTGGTTCCTCCTTGTTCACCGTGACGGGTGGTGCGCTGATCATCGCCAAGAACGGCGTGGTTACCGGCGGGATCAATGTCATTGATTCGAGCCATCAGACCGACACGATCACCATCGCGAACAGCAAGATGGAACCCGGCAAGAAGATGATCGCTGGAATCGTCAAGGACGCCGGGCACACCAAAAGCTACGGCATGTTCTCCGCAGTAAAACGATAGGGCCGTCGCCGTCTCTTGAAGATGTGTTGTTGAAACGGCTTTCCACACCACAAAGCCGGTCACCTGAAGGTGACCGGCTTTTTTGTTTTATCCGCCATGGCGCTCCGCTCAGCTCCCATCCCTGCCCGCGACCACACCATGACGAGCATAGGTGTCAACCAGTTTTCTCACCATGCCCCGAAGACCGTAGCGATCGGCAATGATCCGATGTTGGCGTTCCATCCGTTGCGGTTCTCGTCGCGGCAGCTGGGCCAGTTCGTTCAATCCCTGGCAGGCAGCAGGGACGTCATCGTACGCAACCAGACGATAATCCTCGACCAAGTTGAGTGGCTCCTCGGTGGAAGAAATACGACAGGCGAGCACGGGCAGGCCGTTGAGCAGGCTCTGGATCAAGGCCTGGGACACGCCCTCTGCCTCGTAGGAGGAAAAAAAACAAAGGTCAAAGGCGCTGAGAAAACACTCGGGCTGCTCCTGATGGCCGACAAAGAGCACCCGTTCGGTAACGCCCAATTCCTTGGCCAGGGCCTGAAGCCGGTCCAATTGGTCACCGTCGCCGACCAACATGAACCGGTAGTGGTCGGGCATGGCTGCCGCTGTCTTGATGATGAACGCATGCCCTTTGTAGGTACGCAGAAAACCGACATTGCCCACCAGAATATGGTGATCGCCAATGCCATAGGCCTGACGAATAGCGTGCCGGTGCTGGGGTGAAAAACGAAACCGGGTCTCATCGTTGCCGGTTGACAGGACCACGGTCTTGCCCGCCGCGACGCCCTGCCTGGTCAACTGGGCGGCAATGGCCTCGCTGCAGGTGAAAATCACATGGGGAAAAAGAGTATAGCTTACGGCCGAGGAGATCGGCGCCAGGACGTGGCGGGTCCGGATGATCAGCGGCACCCGGCAAAAACGGGCAACAGCCCCGGCCATCCAGGAATCTTCGGAGGAATGCGTGTTGATCACCCTGGGCTTGAGCATGCTGACGATCTGATACAGTTCCCGCCAGGCATTGGGATTGAATTTGGCGAAGGTCGAAACGCCGTATACAGGAATGTCCTCGGCGGCGGCCCGCCGCGCCAGCTCGGCATCGCGGGGAACAATCAGGCCGACGCGGAAACCGAGCCGGCGCATCTCGCGCAGTTCAGTCAGGACCCGGATCTCCTGCCCCCCCCAAACCCGGCTGCTGTCGGTATGAACCACCAATGGACTCTGTGTATTCGGTTGCATGCGCACGTGGTGGCCCCTCTGCCTGTCAAGAATAAACCGGCCGTTGGTGAACGCCGCCACCCTCCTGCCACAAAGGTCGGGACCGGAAAAAATAGGGCAGCGAGCACGCTCCCGCCCCTTGATGCAAATATGGTTGGACAATGCCTCCGCACCGACCGCCGTCGGCAAGGCTCCCACCGGTTGCGCGGAAACGCCCGGCAGCGCGATGACGGCGGATAATGGCTCCGCGTCTACCCTATCCACTTTCTTGCGATCCAACAAGCGTTCTCTCAGCCACTCTCCACGTCCTCTCCCAGGTGGGGTGTTGCCCTCTACGCAAAAACGTCGCCCGCTGCGGCCTTACACGCCATCTCATTGTTGGCAAAAAAGAGAAACGAACGAACGGCATTTTGAATGCCCGGCAAAAAAATGCAATTAACATTTTGAAAACGCGTGCCGATACCATACCATACGGAAGGAATGCGGAGTTCTTTCCGAAAACAAACGGACGACGGATCCCATCGGAGGGGACGTCACAATCAATTCATAGGAGGAAATACATGAAAAAAACGTGGAAACGCAGTGCACTTCTCATGGGGACGGCAATGCTTGGGGCGATCGCCCTGTCTGGGACGAATGTGCAGGCAGGTGACGTGACCATGGACATCAATGTGGAAGTCAACTCAACGCTCACCGAAACTGCGACCAATATGGACTTTGGGACCATCGACCTCAACCCGGCCGGCGATACCGTCACCATCGATGCCACCGCGGGTTCGGCAACCCCGGCAACCACGGGAACATCGGTCATCACCGGCGGCACCAGCGGCACGATCACCGTGGCTTCGCCCAATGCCTTTACCATCACCGTCACCTATCCTGCAACGGCAACCCTCAACGGTTCGGGCACTGCCGCGGGCGAGACCCTGACTGTCAGTGATATCGCCGCGAACTCCGAGGGCGGTAGCGGCACTGTTGCAAAATCGTCAGGCCCCTCCCCAGGCTCGGATGCGGTCATTCACGTTGGCGGGGCAATAGTGTTCCCAGCGGACACGGTCAACGGCCCGTACAGCGGGACCATGACCATCACGCTCAACTATTCATAATGCCCCTTGTGTTTCGGCAAAAAACGGCCAGGGCCCGCTCTTGGCGCGCCCTGGTCACCATGTTGATGGGACCGCCTCTCCTTGCCGCTCCGCCCTTGATGGCCGGAGAGGTGGCCCACTTCACAAGCCTTGATTTCGGGACCATAGATCTCAACCCCGGTGGCGACACCATCGTTATTGCCGCGCAGCATGGCCCCGCTTCGCCCACGGGCAGCCGTTCGGTGGTGGTGGGCGGCAGCAGCGGCCTGATGCAACTGACCTCCACCGAAGCGGAACATGTTGAAATCGTCTATCCGGAATCTGTCCTGTTGAGCTGTGGCGGCCGTTCGCTCAACATCACCAATATCGGCCCCAATTCACAGTATTCTCTTTCAGGAGTCGAGCTGCCCGGAGGGGGGGTGACCCGTTCGGTCAGTATCGGTGGGAGTCTTGCACTGCAGGGTAATGAAACCTCGGGCAGCTGCAGCGGCTCCATGTCCATCCAACTCAATTTCTTCTAAAGCGGATTGTCCCATGCCCAACATAGTCGCCCCTGTCGGAAAACAGAAATGGTTGCCTCTGGTTGTATCGTTGATTGTCATCGGCCTTGTGCTGGTCGGTGCACGTTCCGCCCTGGCCGCGGCGAAAACGCTGATGCTCAATCCCGTTCGGGTCATCTTCACCGATCGCCAGCGTACGGTGGAAGTCCATGTGATGAATCCAACCGAGGAAAGTATCACCTATGCCATTTCAACGGTGACCATGCGCAAGGATGGAAAAGGACAATTGCAGGAAGTCACCGCCGAGAGCGAAAAAGAGCGTTCAATCAGGAGTATGGTTCGGTTTTCGCCCCGCCGGGCAACCATTGAACCCGGCAAGCGGCAGGTCGTCAAATTGATGGTCAACAAACCGGGGGATCTTGCCCCGGGTGAATATCAAACCCGTTTGCGGTTCAGCCCCCAGCCCACGGCAGCGCCAACCACGAATTCCGGTGCTCCGGCCGCGCGCAAAGGCTCGCAATTTAACGTCGAAATTCTGGTTGACTCGACCATTCCCATCATTATCCAGCACGGGGGGATTGCCGCCGAGGTTGCCCCGCTTGCCTTGGCGATCAAGCAATCGGCGGACAGTCCCGCCGGAGTGGCCGCAGAGGTCAAGTTGTCGCGCAGCGGCAATGCCTCGGCGTTTGGCAATGTGTTCCTTCACTACGTGCCGGCCAATGATCCGAAAACCAGTCGTACAATTGGCCAAGCGCAAGGGGTTGCCATCTATCTTCCCGAGGTCGAGAAAAAAATGCTCATTCCCTTGACGGACATATCTCGCCAGGAGCTTTCCTCCGGGTCCATTCGCGTCTCGTTCCTGCCGGGAACGGGTTCCGCCAACCAGCGTGAGAATCTGGGACAAAAGGCGGTCAAGGACTTCCCGCTGCGCTGACGCTCTCCCTTCCCGCCAACGCGCAACCCGGACCAGGCTGGCCATCGCCGCCTCTTCCGGGTTTTTTCTTGCACGGTTTGTTTTCTTTTTACGGTCCCCGCCGCACCGGGGAAAACGGCAAGGAGCTGGTGAGCCGGCAACGGATACTCAAATTTTATTTCGCTGCATATTTGCGTATTTTTGCGCGATCAATTTAGGGTTATACCCTGTCGGCATCCGGTTCGCGGGGAGGGTGGCGATGGGTTGCTGCTCCCTGGTGGAGTAGTTGACAGGGAGACTGAGCGCGGAACCGGTTCTGGGCCGCATGCGCGCGGCCAACCGGTCAGCCTCGTTCTTGACGCTGAAATCGCCGCAGGTGACTCGGTAATAGATCCCCTTTTCCTCACCCAGATCGACTTTTGTCACCCGTAGATCCTCGGCGCCGACAATGTCCGCCAGTTTTTGCGCAAGAATCTGCATGCCTCTGCGCGCCGCCTCCATGGATTTATACGAGGCAAGATGGACGGCATAGGTGCCGGTGGTCCCGTTTTTTGTCGGCACAGCAGGTGGCTGTTCCGCTTTGCTGGCCGGTTGTGGGACGGGCGAGGGTATGGCGGCGCGCGTTTCGGTTTCGCGGCGCGCGACCCCGGCTTTGCCATTCGGGGCAGCATTGCCGGTACCTGTTTGGGCGGCGAAGGTGCTTGCCGCCAAGGTCAAGGGGGCAATGGAAAGAGTGGTTGTTTGTTTGGCGGAAGGCGGTGCGGATGGTTTGACAGCGGCAAGGGCTTCATGCCCCATCCCTTGCCGGGTGTCGGAAGAACCGGGCGCGGAGGGGGCCGGTCTGTCGGCAGGCGCCTTGTCGCGATTCCTGTATTCAGGTGGGGCAAGAATGATATCGTTGCCGCGGGCGATGGTGCCGTCGTTGTCGATGACAATCTGTTTTTGCCATTCGTCGACCGATTCCTTGAGGCGGGGATCGGTGCTGGAGGCCTGCAGTGTGTAGGTGCCAGGGAAGACTTTTTCAAACAGGTAGAATCCGTCGTATTCGGAAACGGTTTTTTGGACCTGCTTCCCCTGCTTGTCGAGCAGTTCCAACTGCACGTTGGCCAGGGGTTCCTTGACGCCCTCCCTGTTGGCAACGTACACCATGCCGTCGATTTCTCCGGTGGAAACAACAGGAAAGTCGATGGAATGGACACTGCCCGAACGAGGCAGGACCGCCACGCCGGGAACAGCGGGTTGCCAGTGGGGATCTTTCAACGAATCCGGATCAATTTCCACATCGGTTGGCTCGGAGGCGGCGAGCCCGGTGAATTGTGCAACGCCCTGATCATTGGTCCGGACATTTCTCCTGAGTTGCCTGGCCACCACCCTGACCTCGGGCAGGGGCGTGTCATCTTGATCAAAGACCTTGTTGTTGTTGGCGTCGTGATAAACAAACGCCGTCGTCGCGCCGCGGCCGGATCGTTTTTCCGATTTCACCACGATTTCCTCGCTCACCGGATCCTTCCCCAGGGAAAAGGAAAGGCCGAGAAAGGCACCAAAATTTCCTTCGGAATCGTACAGGAGACTGGGAGAAAGAATATATTGGCCAGTGTCGAAGTCAAGGCTGGCCCTGGCCGTGGTCAAGTCTTCCTGCAAATCGTCATCCACCTCGCGAATGACACTGGCGCCGGCGCTGATCCCCTGCGCGATCGGCCAGTGTCCGGACAATTTATAGTCGGTTATGCCGCTTGCTTCACCGAGGTCATACCCGACACCCGCGGTGATCCGCCCCCTGCCGATCGTGCCGCTGGCCTGAAATTCGCCATCCACCGGCGCGCTGGTGCCCTCGCCGGTTTCTCCATCATTCCAATGGAGCACATTGGAGAGGTGGATGCCTTTGATGGCGCTTGACAACCGCGCGCTGGTCCGGCCCGTTTCCGAATCTTCGTAGGTGGTGTTCTCCCTGGAGAGGGTATAGGAAAGTGTGGGCAAGAAGGTGAATTCGGAAAAACTGCCATTCACCCCGAAGGACGTCCGTTCTTTCAAGATCCTGTCCGGATTGTTCTCGTCGACGAAGTCGGAAAAAATCTCGTGTTTGGCCCGGAGATTGACCGGGCCCCAAGCTGTCTGCCCCTGGATGGAGTGACCGTTGCCGCCAGTGCTGTCGGTGATGGTATTGATCTCGCCATAGAGCGAGGAAAGAGAACCGTTGAGGCCGGCCTGCAGATAATTGTGCAGCGTGTCGTCGAATTCAACGCGTGAGAGTCCTGCTGTTGCCGAAAGGTGATCCGTTACCCCATAAGCGAATTTGCCGACGAGCCGTTCGCCCTCGCCTGCGCTGGTTTCCTCCTGGTCGAGGCCAAGCACGGTGTTTTTTCTCTGGGTAGCGGAGAGGTTGTACTCAAAACCACCGGCTTTGAGCATTCCCGAGCCGACATTGATATTTTTGGTCTCGACCATGCGGCGCTGGCCCTGCGGGCCATGGGCGAGCAGCTGAAAGGCATTGGCGCCAAAATAGACCGGGATATCCTCGAACACATAACGCCCGTCGCTCCCCACCCGGACCGAATTGATCAGGTTCCCGTTTTGGTACAGCTCGACATCCCAGCCAGGCTGCGCATTCCCCTCGAACCGGGTGGTGTCAAAATCCCGGTTGCGTTGAACGTCGCCGTTGGCAACAAAAACGCCGCGCTCGACGCTCCTGTTCCCGAGGATAGGCAGAGCCACGGGAGACACATCGCCCGCCGCGATCTTGCTGGCCCGCATCGGTCCAAGCATCGTGCTCTCTTTATCCATCTTCTCCAGGGTGATGCGGGCATTGTCCAGGGGCTCTTCCTCGTCACCCGAGAAAAAGGCCTTGGCGCTGGCGTGCGCGAGATCGCCCTCGGCCACAAGGGCATGGTTGATGCGGAACATATTGCTTTCCTGGCCGTTCTTCTCAATGCCGCTGGTCAGGGATACGTCCATCACCGGAAAGGAGTACAATTCGTATGGCGCCTGTTTCGGGGTGTACTTTAGGCTGGTATCCTCCTTTTCCGAGAGCCCCTTGCGCTTTCTTTCCCGTTCGTATTGCGCCTGAAGGGGTAATTGTTCCCTCGGTGTCAGCTTGGCGCTCATTTCCCCGGTGGACACAACAATATCAACTGGAAACCACCGGCTCAGCAGCTGACTGTCGACATAGATGTCGTCCTCGCCGACAAAGATTTGACCCTCATTCCAATCAGCTGTTTTTCCTTCAATTTTTATATTTTTTTTGGCCGCATCCAGAGAGAAGGTCCGGTCTTCGGAGATGATCCATCCGCTTGCGACACCTTGCTGCGCGTCGACCTTGAAGGTGAAGCCAAGGGCCTGGGCAATGCCGCCGACAGGCAGCAGGGTACTCTTCTGGTCGCCGTAGGCGACAATCTCCTGCTTCACGCCAATTTCCGGGCAGACTGCACTTAAAATGAGCAGGTTATCCTCGTTGATCGGAGACTCCGGAGGAGAGGGAGGGGGGGCCGTTGCGGTGCCAGGGGGAGCGAGGTCGGGAGTGGTGGGCGAGGGTTGTTGAGACTGGAGTTCGTGGGCGGTGGGCAGATTGATTCCGGCAAGACGGGCCTGCGAGGTCAGGTGATCGAATTGTTGCCAATTAATTGACTTTCCCGCTGCGTGATCCTGGAGCAAGGATTCCCGTTTGAGCACGGTTTCGGCAAGTTGCCGGGCCTGGGGGGCATTGTTTTGACGAAGCCGCTGCCACTGGGCGTACTGATCTGTTTGGCGCAGGAGGATGTCCGCCTGTTCAAGAGCCAGGGATGCGTCAAAGACGGCCGCCGAACCACCGGTGGATCGCCCGGAGGGCAGCGGCTCGCTTGCGGCTTTGGCGATGTGGGCAACGGATGCGGTCAAAGGCGCCCTTCGTGTTCAGAGTCGAAAAATGGGCCTATACGTTTTGTCGGGAACACTGGGTGGCAAGCAATTTTTGCACCAGTATAAAATGAGGTATGGAGGCGAGCAGGAAGGATGATCCTTGAGGGGGAAAGGCGCACATGGAGGCGGCCAGAAAAAGCTGACAGGGGCAATCAGGCCTGCTGTTCGTCTACCCGGCGCATGCCTTCCATGACCAGTCCCATGAAGCCGCCGATGACCTCCAGTTGCTTTTCCTCGGCGGAGAGTCCGGAAGTGTAGGTGAAGGTGCCGTCGCTCTTGGCCAGCAGGGCAAAAAAGGCTTCCTTGCCGCTCAATTCCTTGTACTGGGTTTTCACCAGTTCGCCTTCATTGAAGGCAACCGTGGCGTTGCCGTCGTCGAGTACCAACAGCACCTTGCCGGTTTTCTGGCTGGAATTGATCAGCTGGAACAGCTCGACGGCGTTGATGTCCGACAGCCTGCCGGTCATGCCCGAGCTGATGGTGCCGGCCCGCAGGGTATTGGCCTGGGCGCGCTCTACCAGGAGGCGGTAGAAAAAGACCTGGAGCACCGGATAACGGTTGAGGGTGTGCTTGAAATCCTTGCTGGAAAGAGTGGCCAGGCGGGTTCTTTCCCGCGAATGGATGGAGGTGGTGATCGGTTCGCCGGACAGCAGGCTCATCTCGCCGAAAATGTCGCCCACGGTCATTTCGGAGAGGGTCTGCCCTTCGTCGCCGATAACCGCCACCCGGCCTTCGAGAACGATGTACAGACTGGTGCCCGGATCGCCTTTTTTGAGGATGATTTTGTGGGCGTCGTATTCCTTGAGCTGCAACTGCGCCGACAGATCGCGCAGGCTGTCTTCGGTGAGCGGCTCGAAAATTTCCAGCTTGCGCAACACGTCATAAAACTTATCCAGATGGCGCATCCGCGCCTTCTGTTCGGCGGCGGCCAGCAGCTTCATCTGCAACGTGGCGAATCCCTTTTCTTTTTTGAATTCAAAACGAATCAGGCCGGTACATCCGCCGCATTCAAACTTGACTTTCTGCACCCCGGAGGGGGAAAACCGCTCCAGGCTTTTTTTCTCGGCCACGGCCTTCATCAGCTCGCGCACCATCAGCAGGCAGACCGCCTTGCCTTCGGGGACGATCAAGGCCATGTTCTCGACCTTGAATTCCTCGCCCACATTGTAAATGGGGCAAGAACGTTCTTCGGTGACGATGAAGATCGCGTCACGGTATTGACTGGCGTTGCGTTTGGGCTCGTTGGTGTTCATGCGAAAAGGAAAGGAATCGCGGCGCCGAACAGCGGGCCGGCGCCGCTCGTGGCTCAGTCGGAACGACCGAAGAGCAGGTAAATGATGAACCCAAGAATCGCGGCACCGCCGAACAGCACCGGAAGCACCTTGTTCACCTGCAGCTCGCCGTTGACCACCAGGGTTTGCATGTACTGCGTGCCGGAAGCCCACCAGATGGCCAGCACCGCCCCCAGGATGATCAGGTCGCGGAGGGCCTTCTTGTAGAGCAGGTAGCCGACAAGGGCAATGAAGGGAACGAGAAACCAGGGATTGGAAAACAGCCCGGAAAAGTCGACCTCCTTGATCTGCTCCGGCAAATGGGTTTCCTGCACAAGCCGCCCGACGGGCTCGATGAGGTCCCCGATTTTTTGTAGAATCGAATCGATCGTTGCGCCGAAATCCACTCGCGTTCTCCTTGTTTGAAAGAATGATCCATGCCTTCAACCGGCGGGTTGTCCTGCTGACATGCACGCCGTCGCATCACCGGTAGGTCTATGGTATCAGCGGTAAATCGGTTCGTCAAAATGAAAACGGCCAGAGTCCGCTTTCCTTCCCTGCGACCCCTCACCTGTTTAACCTTTTTGTTTTTTGAAAAACCCATTCACTACAAAAATGGGCGAATTGTTCATTATCGGCTCATTGCCTCGCCACGGCCATCCGATTAAAAAATATATAATTATAACAAGATAAATAATTATACTCTGAAAAATGATCAGGTGGCACTCTTTTTGATAAACAACAAGAAACACCAACTGGAAGCGGTTATTCACAGGGGCACCAGGCCTGTCGGCACTCACCCGTGCGTTTGACCAGCGACCAGCGAGCGTGTTGGCGAAGTGCAAGCAGCCATTCGTTCCACCTCCCTCCTCCAACCGGCTGCCCCGTCCTCCTCCTCTCTGCGGGGCAGCCCCCTCCTCCTGCAAAGGGGCAAGTATGCAGAGGCGTCCATGGCATACAGCGTTCTTGTCGTGCAGCACTCCAAATGGCACCCTCCGGGCAAAGGGTTGGTGCGGCTGGCCCGCGTGGGGCAGATCACCCTGCGAGTTGTCGAAATGTGGCGGGAAAGCGCCGCTGACTTGGCCGAATTCGACGCCCTGATCATTCTAGGCGGGCCGTGTGATCACGACCAGGATGGATCGCATCCCCTTCTTGGCGAGGAAAAACGGCTGGTACGGGCGTGGATGCATCTCAACCGGCCCTGCCTTGGATTCAATCTTGGCCTGCATTTGATCGCCGAGCTCATGGGCGCGGTCATCGGACCGGCGCATGTACCTGGAACGGGATTCGTTGCCGGCCATCTGACCCATGAGGGGAAAAAACACCCTCTTTTTCATGGGCTGCGGTCACCTCTGACACTCTTCAAGGGGCATGGGCGGGAGATTCAATCCCCGCTGCCCCGTTCCATGGTTTTGCTTGCCACCTCCAAGGAGTGCATGGTAGAAGCATGCTGCCTCGAAGGCCGTCCGCATATCGTTGGCCTGCAATGCGACAATTATTTAGGGGTGCTGGAAGAGGTCGGCACTTGGCGCATGCACAGAAAGCGGCCGGTGGCCCCGGGACAACCCTTGGCGGCGGAATTGAACGCCGCCACTAGCGAAAAGGCCGCGGAGAGCTCGGCGACCTTCAGCCTGCTGCTGCACAATTTTATTACCCTGGTCGGGCGGTAACCGCCCACGAGCCCCCCCTCGCCACTGTCCATTGACCGCGCATGAGCATTCTCAGTCAACAGTCCGTTTTCTCCGCCATGCTCCAGGATGGCCCTTTCGCCATTGGCAGCGCCCCGCCCCTGGCCCATCCCTTCTCCGCCGAGAGCAAGCAGTGGGTCAGGAACATCCGCCACAATCAACTGTTGAAAACCAAGTATCGTTCGGTCCGCAACCAGATCTTCGATCTCCTGGGGGTCAATACCTTCGACGAAATTCTGGTGCTGATCCACGACCAGGAGCGACGGGCCAAGGCAGCGGAGCGCGCCTACCTGCTGCTGGGCAACATGTTCGGCATCGTGGGTTCCGGCCAGGAAGTGGTGCGGCATCTGCACGAATACGCTCGCACCGCCGACGATGTGATCAGCTCGCTGCGGGCCAAGGTGCTGGCGCCTTACAGCGCCCATATCGAAACCACCAACGAGATTGTCACCGCCTGGGATCCGGTCGAACTGCTGCTGGCCCTGTTTGACGATCGCTACCACAAGAAAGCCCGGTTTGAGGCCAAGCGCAAACTGGCGCTGATGGGACTGGCCGGCTCCATCGACCAGCGGGAACGGGAAACGCGGATTGCCGAAAAATTTCTCGATTTTCTCGCCTTTCTCAACGCCTACGTGTGGAGTCCAGATCTCAAAATCGGTGACCTGGAGATCCGCTATCTGCACAGCGCCCACAACGCGGAGGATTTCAGCTGTACACGGGTGGACGTGCTCTCCGAGGAAGAGGCGCGCGCGATGACGCCGGCGGCCGGTGAAAAGCTGACCTTGGTCAAACGGCGGCGGTTTCGCGACAACGACATCGACATTCCCATCTACGTCACCATCCGCAAGAAGGAACCCGCGGCCAAGGTACTCAAACTGCTGCGCAAGAACGACAAGAATCCGGCCACGGCGGTGGACGACGAGCTGGGATTGATGGCGGTGCTCAACTCGGTCAACGATGTCAAGCGGTTTGTCCGTCATCTGACCCGCAGCGCCGCGCGGGCGAAATCGTTCATGACCCTGGAGGATATCTCCGACACCCTCACCGGCGGCGAGTATCAGGGCCGCGCCACCGGCAGCTCCGGCAAGACCTCGATGCTCAAATTTTTCGCCCGCACCGGCGGCATGCGCATCGAGTTCATCATTCACACCAACCGTTCCTACCTCAACTACATCTATCAGCGCGACGTGGCCCACGACGAATACGAGGTCAAGCGTATCTTCGACACCGGCGTGGTCGAATTCCTCTTTCCGCCGGACATCTACCGTCTGGATCTGCGGACGATCCGCGACCAGCAATTGGCCCGTTTCCGTCGACAGATCGAGGAGCGCTGACCGGCGCGGCGCCAGCGCCGCCCTTCCCCTCCGTGACCAAGAGGCCGATCCCCCGCCAGCACGACGCCTAGCGGGCCCCACTTCGCGGCATCCGCCGTCACGGTTCACGCCCCGTCTGTAACTCTGCCTTTTTCTTGACGGGCCGACCGTCCTTCCGCCCCCACCATTTTGTCGCCCTCCTACCTGTTTGTCGAACAAGCAACATTTCTGGACCGCTCCCGTTGATGATCCCGGCCTGGGGATCCCGGGAGAAAAAATCGTAATTTATTGTTTTCCCAACAATATTTTCAACTTCTCATCTCCTGGCATGCCCATTGCCTTAGAGAGGGCACAGGGCGGCGCCGTTCGCCCTCGACCAAGGCTGACAACGGGCCGGCGCGATCCGGCAACATATCCTGCATATACACAAAGGAGTCAACGCAATGAGAAAGGTAGCCATCTACGGAAAAGGCGGCATCGGCAAATCCACCACCACCCAGAACACCGTTGCCGGTCTGGTCGAAATGGGCCGCAAGGTCATGGTTGTCGGCTGCGACCCCAAGGCCGACTCCACCCGTCTGCTGTTGGGCGGACTGGCGCAGAAATCGGTGCTCGACACCCTGCGCGAGGAAGGCGAGGACGTGGAACTCGACGATATCCGCAAGAAAGGATACGGCGGCACCTGGTGTGTCGAGTCCGGCGGACCGGAGCCCGGTGTCGGCTGCGCGGGTCGGGGCATCATCACCTCGATCAACATGCTCGAGCAGTTGGGCGCCTATGACGAGGGCGAAGGCCTGGACTATGCCTTTTACGACGTGCTCGGCGACGTGGTCTGCGGCGGCTTCGCCATGCCGATCCGCGACGGCAAGGCCGAGGAGATCTACATCGTCTGTTCCGGCGAGATGATGGCCATGTACGCGGCCAACAACATCTGCAAGGGCATCATGAAGTTTGCCCAAAGCGGCAACGTCCGTCTGGGCGGGTTGATCTGCAACTCCCGCGCCGTCGATAACGAACGGGAGATGATCGAGGAGCTGGCCAAGAAGATCGGCACCCAAATGATCTACTTCGTGCCCCGCGACAACGACGTGCAGCGGGCCGAGATCAACCGCCAGACGGTGATCGAGTGGAACCCGCAGGTCAAACAGGCCGATGCCTATCGCGGCCTGGCCAAGGCCATCGACGAGAACCAGATGTTCGTCATCCCCAAACCGCTGGCCATTGAAGAACTCGAGCAGCTGCTGCTGGACTACGGTCTGATGGAAGCATAACAACAACAAACAGATATTCACCAAGGAGCCACTCCCATGTTGATCATGATCAGAGCCATCATCCGTCCCGAAAAAGCCGACGCCGTCCTCGCCGCCCTCATGGATGCCGGATTTCCCGCAGTAACGAAATATTCTGTCGCCGGTCGCGGCAAGCAACGCGGCATCAAGATCGGCGAGGTCACTTACGACGAGATCCCCAAGACCATGCTGATGAGCGTCATCAACGAAGAAGACAAGGAGTTCGTCATCAACACCATCATTAACACCGCCCGTTCCGGGGCCAAGGGGGCCTTCGGCGACGGCAAGATCTTCGTCAGCGACGTCGAGTGCGCCTACACCATCAGCTCCGGCGTCAAGGAAGGCGCGGAGGTGGCGGCATGAAAGAGGTGATCGCCATTGTGCGCATGAACATGATGAACCAGACCAAGAAGGCCCTGACCGCGGCCGGGGTGGATGCGTTTTTCGCCCATGAGGCCACGGGCCGGGGCAAAGGGTTCGTCAACCCCCAGGTCCTCTCCGGCGCCGAGGAAGGGTATGAAGAGGCCGCCTCGCTGCTCGGCGAGAAGGGCAAGCTCTATCCCAAGCGGGTGATCACCATTGTCGTCGATGACGACCTTGTCGACACCGTGGTCGACACCCTGATCACCACCAACAAGACGGGCAAACCGGGCGACGGCAAGGTATTCGTGCTGCCGATCAAGGATTCCGTCCGGGTACGAACGGGCGAAGCCGGAATCAAATCGATCTCGTAACAGCCTAAGGAGAATACAACATGGCAACGGCAAAGAAAAAGCTCGTTCAGTGGGAACCCACGGACATCAAGAAAGAGCTGCTCAAGAAATATCCGGCCAAGGTAGCCCGCAAGCGGGCCAAACAGATCCTGATCAACGAGGCCCTGGAAAACACCACCCCGGAGATCACCGCCAACGTGCGCACCATCCCCGGCATCATCACCATGCGCGGCTGCACCTACGCCGGCTGCAAGGGCGTGATCATGGGCCCGACCCGCGACATCGTCAACCTGGTGCACGGGCCGATCGGCTGCAGCTTTTATGCCTGGCTGACCCGGCGCAACCAGACCGACGCCGGGGTCGACGGCGAGAACTACATGCCCTACTGCTTCTCCACCGACATGCAGGATTCGGACATCATCTTCGGCGGCGAGAAGAAACTGGCGGCGGCCATCCAGGAGGTCTACGACCTGTTCCACCCCAAGGCGATCACCATCTTCGCCACCTGTCCGGTGGGGCTGATCGGCGACGACATCCACACCGTTGCCCGCACCATGAAGGAAAAACTGGGCGACTGCAACGTCTTTGCCTTCAGCTGCGAGGGCTACAAGGGCGTGAGTCAGTCGGCCGGCCACCACATCGCCAACAACCAGGTGTTCACCCACATGGTCGGCGAGAACAACGAACCGAAAGAGGGCGAGTACAAGATCAACCTGCTGGGCGAGTACAACATCGGCGGCGACGGTTTCGAGATCGACCGGATCCTGCGCAAGTGCGGCATCACCACCATCTCGACCTTCTCCGGCAACTCGACCTACGACCAGTTCGCCAGCGCCCACATGGCCGATTTGAGTTGCGTCATGTGCCATCGCTCGATCAACTACGTGGCCGACATGATGGAAATCAAGTTCGGCATCCCGTGGATCAAGGTCAACTTCATCGGTGCCAAGTCGACCGCCAAGTCGCTGCGCAAGATCGCCGAGTACTTCGGCGAGCAGAAACTGATCGACCGGGTGGAGGCGGTGATCGCCGAGGAGATGCCCCAGGTGGAGGCGGTGCGCCAGGATGTGCTGCCGCGCACCACCGGCAAGACGGCCATGCTCTTTGTCGGCGGCAGCCGGGCCCATCACTACCAGGATCTGTTTAGCGAAATGGGCATGAAGACCCTTTCCGCCGGGTATGAGTTCGCTCACCGCGACGACTACGAGGGACGCCACGTCATCCCCCATCTCAAGGTGGATGCCGACAGCCGCAACATCGAGGAAATCGAGGTCGAGGCCGATCCCAAACGTTACCGGCCGCGCAAGACCGAGGCGGAACTACAGGCCCTGGCAGCCCAGGGCTTCACATTCAAGGAGTACGATGGCATCCTTCCGGACATGGAAGCCGGCACCCTGGTCATCGACGATCTCAACCAGTACGAGGCGGAAAAACTGGTGGAACTGATGCAGCCGGATATCTTCTGCGCCGGCATCAAGGAGAAGTTTTCCATCCAGAAGCTGGGCGTGCCGATGAAACAGCTGCACAGCTACGACTCCGGCGGACCCTATGCCGGATTCAAGGGCGCGGTCAACTTCTACAGGGAGATCGATCGGCTGGTCAACAGCAAGGTGTGGGGATACATGAAGGCCCCCTGGCAGGAAAACCCGGAACTCTCGGCCACCTACGTGTGGGAATAACGCAACAACCAAGAGGGTAGAACAATGCTCCTACGACATACACCCAAGGAAATCAACGAGCGCAGCGCCGTGACCATCAATCCGGCCAAGACCTGCCAGCCCATCGGCGCCATGTACGCGGCACTGGGCATCCATGGCTGTCTCCCCCACAGCCATGGATCCCAGGGCTGCTGTGCCTACCACCGCAGCGCCCTGACCCGGCACTACAAAGAGCCGGTCTCGGCCGCCACCAGCTCCTTTACCGAAGGATCCTCGGTGTTCGGGGGCCAGGCCAATCTGCTGCAGGCGATCAACAACATCTTTACCGTCTACAACCCGGACGTCATTGCGGTGCACACCACCTGTCTGTCGGAGACCATCGGCGACGACCTCAACCAGATCTTTGACAAGGCCCGGAAAGAGGGCACTGTGCCGGCGGGCAAGACCCTGGTCGGGGCCTCCACGCCGAGCTACGTCGGCTCGCATGTGACCGGCTTTGCCAACATGGTCAAGGCCATGGCCGACCTGGCTGAACCCACCGGCAAGAAGAACGGCAAGGTCAACGTCATCCCCGGCTGGGTGGAACCCTCGGACATGGAAGAGATCAAGCGGCTGGCCAAGTTGGTGGGCGCGGACATCACCCTGTTCCCGGATACCTCCGGCGTGCTCAATGGCCCGCTGTCCGGCGAGTACCACATGTTTCCCCAGGGCGGCGTCACCGTGGCCGAACTCAAGGGCTGCGGTGATGCCATCGGTACCCTGGCGCTGGGCGACTGGTGCTCGGCCGATGCCGCCCGATTGCTCGACACCAAGCACAAGGTGCCCTGCCGCATTCTCGACATGCCTTACGGACTCAAGGCCACCGACCGGTTCATCGACGCCCTGCGCATTATCAGCGGCACCGTGGTTCCGGATGAAGTGTCGTACGAGCGCGGCCAGCTGGTCGACCTGATCTCGGACATGCACCAGTACTTCTACCACAAGAAGGTGGCGTTGTTCGGCGACCCCGATCAGTTGATCAGCATGACCGAGTTTCTGGTGTCCATCGACATGTGCCCGGTGCATATTGTCACCGGTACGCCCGGCAAGCGGTTCGAGCGACGGATCAAGGAACTGACCAAGGATTCCCCTTTCCCGGTCAATGTCCGCGCCAAAGGCGACCTGTTCCTCCTGCACCAGTGGATCAAGAACGAGCCGGTGGACCTGCTGATTGGCAACACCTACGGCAAGTACATCGCCCGCGACGAGGACATCCCCTTCATCCGCTGGGGCTTCCCGATCCTGGATCGGCAGGGGCATCAGTACTTCCCGACCGTCGGCTACAAAGGCGGTCTGCGCTTCCTCGAAAAGGTGCTGAACGCCCTCCTGGATCGGCAGGACCGGGATGCGCCGGAAGAGAAGTTCGAACTGGTCTATTAACCACCAACAGTCCGGCGGAGGGTTCCTCCTTGTCCCCCGCCGGATTCTTCGTCTTTCAACCCACGGGTCGACCATCATGCCTGTTATCCCCATCTCCAGCGCCCCCGGCTTTGCCGCCCAGACCGGCGACCCGGCCATCCCATCCCTACGACTGCCAGTCGCCCCCTTGGCCTTCTGCCGCATGCGCCACGCACCGGAAAGCAAAGCCGGCCCGGCGTTGAGCGCGGCAGACGTATTGGCTGAAGTGGACCGCCGTCAAGGTGTGACGCAGGTCGAGCTGAACGGTCCCGGCGATCCCTTGGCCTCGATGCCAACAACCCTGGCGACCGTGGCCCTGCTCAGGCAGCATTACCCGGACCTGATCATCGGTCTGGCCACGATTGGCCTCGGCGCGGCCGCGCACGCTGCCGAACTGGCGGCGGCCGGGGTGAGCAAGGTGACCCTTTTGATTGAAACCCTGGACGCGGCCACGGCGGAGCAGCTCTACGCCTGGATCCGCCCCGGCAAGAAAACGCTCCCGCTGGGGGAGGTGGTGCCGTTTGTGCTGGAGGAACAGGCCAGGGCGGTTCCGGCCCTGGCTGACGCTGGTCTGTCGGTGACGGTCCGCACCACGGTCTGCCCCGGCCTCAATGCCCACCAGATCGTCACCATCGCGGAAACCATGGCCGAACTGGGCGCAACGGCCATGGAGCTGGTTCCCTTGATGGCCGATCCGCAGCAGGACAAGACCCCGGGCATGCCGACCCGGGTGCACATGGAGCAGATCGCCAACCTGACCAGCCGCTTCTTGCCGACCAGGTTCCAGCAGGTGGAAACGGATGCCTGTGGTTGCGACTGCGGCCCGCGCTGCGGCACCGGCGGCTCCTGCGGTTGCGGAGCCAAACCCGTTGCCCAGGCCCCGCTCCCCAAGCCGAGCAGCGAGCGTCCCCGGGTGGCGGTGGCCAGTGCCACCGGCATGGAGGTCGATCTTCACCTGGGACAGGCCAAGACGCTGCTGGTGTATGGTCCGCGCGAAGACGGACTCGTCTGTCTTCAGGAAATCCGCCAGGCCCCGGAACCGGGCAGTGGCGAATCGCGCTGGGAACAGTTGGCCGACACCCTGCACGACTGCTTTGCCCTGCTGGCGGCCAGCGCCGGCCAGCGGCCACGGGAAGTGCTTGCAGGGCGCGGCATCCGGGTCCTCCTCACCGAGGAGAATATCGAGGGCACGGTGGATGTGCTCTACGGCGGCGGAAAAGGTCAAACATGTAAACGATGAAAACTGCACAACGCATCTGAATCATAACGAAAGGAAGACACCATGGCTATCCCCGAACAACAAATCCTCGTCTGTCAGAGTTTCCGCACCAAGGGCGATCCCAAGGGTATCTGCCACAAACAGACCGACGGCTTTCTGCAGTACATTGAAGAAGAGATCCTCGATCGCGGCCTGGACGTGCAGGTCATTGCCACGGGCTGTCTCAAGCAGTGCGAGAACGGCCCGGTGCTGGTGGTGCAGCCGCAGAACTGGTGGTTCAAGGGTGTGACCAGCACCGGGATCATCGACGCCATCCTCGACGGTATCGAGGACGGCGAACCGGCCGCCGATTATCTGATCGAGTAGAACAGCGGCAGGGAACACGTCCATGACCTTCGTGCGCACCGCCAGGCCGCAGGATCTGGAGCATTTGGTGGAGTTGCTCCGGCTGCTGTTCGCCATTGAAGAGGATTTCAACGTCAACGCCGACAAGCAGCGCCAGGGGCTGGCTCTGGTCCTCGACGACGAGCGCAGCCGTGTGCTGGTGGCAGAGGTGCACGGAAAGGTTGTCGGCATGTGTACCGGCCAGCTGGTCATTTCCACGGCCGAGGGCGGTCCGGCCGTGTTGGTCGAGGACGTGGTGGTCGATCCCGGGCATCGGGGCCAGGGCATCGGACGTGCCCTGCTGGACGCCCTGGCCACCTGGGCGCGGAACCAGGGGGCCAGCCGAATGCAGCTCCTGGCCGATACCAATAATAGGCCGGCTCTGGTCTTTTACGACCGGCGGGGCTGGCAACGGACCGCGTTGATCTGCCTGCGGCGGCACCTATCCGGCATTTGAAACGCACGCATCCATCGTGCACAGGAGAATCCCATGGCTCCCTTTCTCCCTCCCGCCCTGGTGGGCTTGAGCGACATCCGCACCCAGGCCATCGAGGACTGGCAGCAGTACAAGCTCGAAGGAGAACAGTTTCTCCGTCTGGCCGAAACAGCCTTTCGCAAAAAGAAAAAAAACTTCACCACCGAAATCCTCTACAATCTCATCGCCATGGCCATCGAAAAACTGGTGATGAGCGCGCTCATGGAGATCGGCCGCCTGCCCTACAACCACACCATGCACGACCTGGTCGATGCCCTGGAACAGTGGCTGCCGGACGCGGTCCGCGGCTTGGAGGAATCCATCCGCAACCTGGACAGTTACCAGGACATCTGCGATCCGTCTGCGTGGACCGTCAAGGTGCCGACGCCGGCGGAAATCGACATCATGCTCCGAGTGGCGCGACAACTGGAGCAGCGGCTCGGCGAAGTTTGCCCCTGAGCCCGGTTCCGCGCGCAACGGCAAAAAAAGAGGGGAGCGGTCCGCACCGCTCCCCTCTTGTCGAGGCCATTCTCATTCGCCTTTGCCTTCAAGAGAGCCCGTTCATAAACTGACAACTTGAAAGCGAATTGGAATCAGCTCGTTACCGGTGGTGTCAATTGCCCCCTATCGCTTGCCTGCGCGGCGGAACTCCCAGGGAGGCACCGCGCCCGGCTCGCTCCAGAGCCCGGCCCGCGTGGCCTTGGCGGCCTCTTCCATCTTGACCCATTTTTCGCAGAAGTCCTCCTTGCAGGAGGGGCGATGCACCCACGCCTGCCCATTGACCACCATCAGTTCGTTGATGTTATCGCCACCAAGAGAAACGATCCCCATTGTCCGGCCGTTTTTGTCCGCCTTCTTTGGTTCGATATCCACCCGTTCCCCCTTGACGAACGAACCAAGGAACTCCTTGGACTTTTTACCGTAACTTTGCCTCGGCTCGGGGGCGTCAATACCATAAAGACGAACGCGTTTTTTTTTGTTGTCATGGAGCACGGTGATGGCGTCCCCCTCGTCCACCGACACGACTTTTCCGGAATAGGCAAAAGCAGGGGCTTGCATCAACGCCACGACCATGCACAGCAAAAAGAACCATCTCATTATTGTCCACACTCCTTATTCATTGCTCACAGAGATTTCCCCCCTCTTAACCGATTTGCCCCTGGGTTTTCCACGTAAAAATCGACTCCGGCGACAATCCCTTAACCATCCGGATAATCAGCCGATATTTAAATATTTTTGCCCGCATCGGGACGACTCGAACTAAACCGGCGACGCACCGCACCGCATGACCACTCGTGGTGTTTTTACCTATTTTTCCGATATGCCGGAAAAATCGCACGAATTGTTCGGTTTTTCGAAAAAACAAACCAGCCTGTTCCGGCACGCCGAAACCTCAACGACAAATACAGGTTCTAATTTATTGAATTATATTGATATTTTTTTCATGAACACATTCTGGAGCGCATATTGCATACTCCAAAGTAATCAAAGCAACGTTGCCACCACCCCATACAAGGATCAGGCACAACGAAGGCAGGTGGAATATGAAGTGGATTATCGGGATGAGTTGTTTAGTGGGCTCCCTGTTGCTGGCGGCAACAGGTTCGGAAAGTGCGATTTTTCATGCCGCGGGTGTCTCTGAGATTCTGCACCGTGGCGACATCATGCGGTTGCATCAGGTGCCGGAACCGGCAACCATGTTTCTTTTGGGAACCGGCTTGATCGGCTTGTCCGCGATCATCAGGAAGAAGATGCGGTAACCGGTTGCAGCCGGGGAGATGCATGCCGAGGCAGGGCCGAACAGGTCCTGCTTTTTTTGTCCACGGGAAACGCTCCGCCTTCTCCCTCGACATTCCCGCTGAAAACTAGACAGCAAACACACCACTCAGGCCATCAGTTCCCAATAAGGATACAGCGGTGGGAAGGCCGAAGCGATATCCACCCGTTCCATTTCCGCCGCGAGTTTTTCGAGCACGGCACGATCCCCGGCGGCCTCGGCGAATTCGTGCACGCCGTCACCGATTCCGCGCAGTGCGCGCAGGAGGTGGTCACTCATCCCGGACCGAACCGCCTCCACCGTGAACAGCGCGCGTAGGGACGGAAAATGAAAGTCCGCCGCGAACAGATCATGCTGCTCGGCGGGCAACCGACGCACCGTGGCGTTGATCCATTGGGTGAACACCCGTGAAAAGAGCATGCCAGCCTGCCCCTGCATGGCCTTGTATTCCGGGAACAGCCGCTCGGCGGGATGGGTCCGCTGCCGCTGGCGGACAAATTCGACAAATCCCAATGTGGAAAGCATGGGGTGCAGAGGGATGTCGCGGGCCACTGTTCCGGGACGCCCGTTCCAGGGCGCCCTTGCCGCGACATGCATGATCCACAACCCGTGTCGCTGCCGCACGTCGTTGGCGGTCAGCAAAAAAATCTCGTCGCGCGTGGTTCCGGAGCAGACGGAGATCAAAGGGGCCCAATAGTGGGACAGAAAACCGGCCTTCTGGAAGGCACGAAAATTTTCCCGGGCAAATAACAGCGCCAGCGCCTCAGGGGTGAAGGGTGGCATGGAGGTGTTCACTGCTTTTGCCATCGCACCGCGAGAAAAGCGCCGGCGTCTGGGGATAGTCGGCCGCCCCGGGTCTCTGTCGCCGGGATCAGATCCACGGGATCGTCCTTTTGAAAATGAATGGCGGTCTTGACCTGGCATGGGACGGGAACGAGAGAGCGCATTTCCTCCGGCGATCTGAAACAAATTTCTTGGAACAAGGAATGGCCCTGTTCCGCCTTGCGCTTTCGCCGCGTCGCCCAGGGACTGCGACTATTGAGGGTGGTGACTACCACCGGGCCGCCCCTGCGGACGACCCGATTCAGTTCGGCAATGGCCTTGGCGGCATCGGCGACAAACTCAATCGCGGTCATGGAAAACACCCGGTCAAAACTGTTGTCGGCAAAGGGCAAGGCCCCCATGTCGGCGCACAGAGCGGTGAAACGAGGTCCCGCCGCCCGCTTCCGCGCCCTGTCCAGCATTGGCACCGACAGGTCCACTCCGATAACCATGGCCCCTCGATCAAGGACATCCCCGGTGAACAGACCGGTTCCGCAGCCGGCGTCCAGAATGCGTTCACCGGGTTGAGGGGCGAGGAATTCGAGCAGTAAGGCGGATTCGTAGATTTTGACCAACTGGCCTGTTGGGGTGTCGAACCAGCGGTCGTACTGTTCTGGCCAGGTGTCAAAGAGCGCGGTTGTCATGGTTGTCCTCGGGTGGATGGCGGGCTTGCCAGGCGTCCTTTGCCGGCAGTTCGCACAAGCGGTGCGAACGTACCACCTCGATCATCCGGCCGATCAGCTCGGAGTTGCTTTGGACGTGAAAAATATACCGGGGCACATTGCTTCCCGGCATTCGGGCCATGAACGGCTCGCCCCAAAAGCTCAGCAGGCATTCGATCCTGCCCACCTTCTCGATATCAGAGATGATCGCCGAAACTCCGCCGGCGATGGAGGTCCAGATCACCTCCTGCACCTTGGCCCGGCTGGGGCATTGGTCGATTTTCGGCATCACCTCCTTTTCCCAGAGGTCGCGGTCGGATTGATCGAGGATGAACTGGATCGAGTGAACGTTGGGATTTTCGATGGCTGTTTTGAAGAGGTCGTCGAACACCGCCTGGCGTTTGAACATCAGGGGACAAACGTGAAACCACAGCATTTCGTTGCAGGCATGATGAGAAAATTCCATCATCGCCTGGTGGATCTGCTGCGGGCCGATCAGGACCACGTCATGGGGCCGCAGCCGGGCCAACATTTCATTGAGGGAAAATTCCGTCCGCTGCAAACATTCCCCCAGACGCTCCCCGTCACGCTCGCGGCGCAGATCGCGCAAAAACAGCAGGGCAATCAGCACCACCGCGATCATGAGCAGGACATCCGATTCCACCAAGTGGAGAAAATGCATGAGGATGGCCGCCACTGCGGCAATAATGCCGGCAATGGCATCCCAGTCGTATTTCAGATATTGTTTCATCGCAACACGTCGTGATGTTTCTCGTTGATGGTCTTGCCGAGCGGGCGATCACCGAAAACCTGGTCGTATCGCTGTTCGATTGCTTAAGAGTGGGTAGCCGAGCGGTTCAATGGTGTCAATGCCTTTTCGTGAAGCCCTCGGCGGGATTTGACGACGGAGCCCCTCCGCAGGTCGATCTCATTTTTTATTTCATTCCAACCGGCCAAAACGAATGATAGTTCTTAATATCATTTATCCCTCATTTAACCAGCATTGCGACAGACGCCTGCTTGCTTATTGTGTAAAGCACAGGAACGAAAAAAGAGAATACGTAATCCCAATGGAGGATGTCATGGTTGGATATGAATCGCTAGCTTGGATCAAGGACAAAAACGGAAAGGAATATGTCTGCCCGATTGATGCGCTCAAGGGCGACATTAGCGATCGCGTTGAACTTAACGAGGACGAGCGGCGCGCATGCATGGACGTGAATCTGCTCATCGGCACCGAGCGCTGGTGAGAAGTGCCACGTTAGTCAACCTCAACATCACATGGAGGATGTCATGGAATATTTGGAAAGAGACCCTGGAGTCAGGAACGTGGGATATGAGTCGTTGGTCTGGGTGCGGGATGACAAAGGCAGGGAGTTCAGTTGTTCCCTGGATGCAGACCGCGGAGGTATTCGTTCCATCAACGACTTAACCGCGCACGAGCGATCAACCTGCATGGATGTGAACGTGCTCATCGGCACTGAGCGGTGGTAGACGCTCAGCGAGCCACATAATCTGTCAAAGCAAGGCCCCAAGCGGGCCTTACTTTTTTTGCCGCCTGCATTCCTGGCGCGAACCGGCTCAGCCAGGCCGCCGCCCGGGTCAGAAATTGATCTTCACGCCCATGTTGACGGTATATCCGCTCACATCGATATGTTCACCCAGACCGCCATCCAATTCCTGGGAGCGATAAATCACCTCTCCGAACAGTTTGACGATCGGAAAGGGCACCCACTCGATACCGCCGCCCAGGTATCCCCCCAGACTCGAATCCACGTCGTGGTGATCGGCATCGGCATAGATGAAGGACAGGCCGCCGAGGGCGTAAGGATTGATGGAGGCGTCGGGCAGCAGGTGCAGTTGCAGGCCCAGGTCCACCGGAACCATGGTGAGTTCGTCATCGTGGCCCAAATCGCTGTCTTCGGCAAGGTAGATTCGGCCGTCGAACCGCAGGTGATCGGTGAGCAGAGGCATGCCCAACCCGATGCCAGCACACCAGGTGCCTTCAGCATCGCCCTTATCCCAATAACTGCCAAATCCATAGAGGTCGAGTGCCGGAGCTGGTGTCCCGGTGAAGGCAATCAGACACCCGGCGCCAAACAGCAGGCCGACGATGGTTTTTTTTGTAATATGCACGGTATTTCGTTCAATTGAGGTGGAAAGATTGCCTCGCAGAGCTGTAAGAACGCATCAGAACTCTTTTGCCGTTCAAAATCATTGTCGGCAAGTCTTACGAAGGAGTGCCTATTCCGGTGGAAGCCGGCCACCTCTTCCAGTGATTCCGGCCACCCCGGTCGGAGCGTAGCGACGCGGTTGTTTATGGTGTCTCTACTTGCTGTCGTGTTGTTCTGTCAATGGGGTCTTTTTCCGCATCGATCCTCCTTTGAGTTTCAGGGTGTGGGCATTGTGGACCAGTCGGTCAAGGATTGCGTCCGCCGTAGTGGGGTCACCAATGTGTTCATGCCAGTGCTCAAGCGGGAGTTGACTGGTGACCAGTGTGGAGCGCAGTCCATGGCGATCCTCTAAAATTTCTAAAAAATCATAGCGCTGTTCTCTGGTGAACGGCGCCAGGCCATAATCATCGAGGATCAGCAGGTCGGTTTTGGCGAAGGTGGCCAGGAGCTTGATGTAGCGACCGTCGCCTCTGGCTAGGGCGAGATCGGCAAAGAGGCGTGCAACCCTCAGATACAGCACGCTGAACCCTTCCCGACAAGCGGTGTGGGAAAGGGCACAGGCCAGGTACGATTTGCCCACGCCGGTGGGACCGGTGATGAGCAGGTTCTGCTTCTGCTTGATCCATTGACAGGTGGCCAGTTGCAGCACCTGCGACCGGTCCAGGCCACGGGGGTGTTTGAAATCGATATCTTCAATAACCGCATTCTGCCGAAGTTTGGCTTTGCGGAGCCGGGCCTGCATTTGCCTGGTTTGACGGAGATCGGTCTCCCGGTCGACCAAAAGACCAAGTCGCTGTTCAAACGACAACTCGTTGATCTCCGGCTGTTGCCATTGCTGCTTCAACGCCTGGACCATTCCACGCAACCGAAGTGATTCCAGTTTATCGAGGGTTGGATGAGTCAACATGGCGCCTCCTTACTGCAACGTGGGGTGGTAATAGTGAGGGCCGCGGATGTTGTCGTGAACCACAGGGCTCGGAGCCGCCACCTCCTCCTCATTGGCCTTGTCCAGACCGTTTTTGAGGATGGAGTCAATGCTGCGGAAAGAGACCGCACCGATGACCAGCGCCCGGCCGCAGGCCTGCTCCAGCCGGTCGTTGCCATAGCTCTTGCCTAAACGAAGAATGCCCATCAAGCTGCGATAGGCCTGTTGAGGATGCACGCGGGAGGCCAGGATTTTTTCGGTGAGTTGCGTGGTCAGTGGGCCGATCTTGGCTGCCCAGCGGAGAAACCGTTCCGGTGTCCACTGTTGATACTGCCGGTGCGCCGGCGGCATGTGCTCGGTTACCGTGGTGTGGCGGCCCTTGTCCCGACTGCGTTGATGACTGGCAACCCGTTGTCCCCGGTCAAAACATTCGATTACGGACGAGGTGATGCGGATGTCGAGCCGCTTTTTCACCAGCCGGGAGGGGACGCTGTAATAATGCCCGTCTACTTCGACGTGATAATCGATATGCACCGTGGCCTTCTTCCACAGAGCAAACTCGTACGGTGTGGCCGGCAAAGGCTTAAGGGCCGGTTGGTCGAGGCTGTGGAACAGGCTTTGGCGTGAACCGGGAAGTTTCTGGAAGGGTTTGGTGTTGAGTGCGTGCAGGTGTTGGCTGATGGCCTGGTTCAACTCCGCAAGGGAGAAGAACCGTTGGTGCCGCAGTTTGGCCAGGATCTGCCGTTCAACGATCTGAACCGCAGTTTCCACCTTGGCTTTGTCGCGTGGGGCGCGAACCCGGGCCGGCAGGACCGCCACACCGTACTGCGTGGCCATGTCCTGATAGGTGGGGTTCAACTCTGGCTCGTAGCGGCAGGTTTTGCTCACACCGCTTTTGAGGTTGTCAGGAACCACCACCTCTGGGACACCACCGAGAAAAGCAAAGCAACGAACGTGCGAACCGATCCAGTCCGGCAGTCCCTGGCTCCAGGTCGCCTCGCAGTACGTCAGGTTACTGGCTCCCAAAGTGGCGACAAAAATCTCTGCTTTGCGGATCTCACCGGTCTTGCCCTCCAATACCTCCATGGTCTGACCGGCATAGTCGACAAACAGCTTCTCTCCGGCGCGATGTTCCTGACGCATCACCGGGTCGACGGTGCCCCGCCACCGTTCGTACTGCTGACAAAACCAGCTGTATTGGCACCCCTCCGGATGCTTTTCTTTGTACTCCTGCCAGAGCAGGGCCAAAGTTACGCCTTTATGCCGCAGCTCCCGTTGTACTTCGACCCAATCGGGTTGCGGCAGGCTTTGTTGCCTTTCGGGGCTTACCGAGGGAAACAGTCGTTGCTCCAACCCCTTCTCATCCAGTCCGTCAGGCAACGGCCAGGAAAGCCCTGCAGCCTGGGCGCGCAGCAGGTAATCCGCCACCGTGCTCCGGCTCACCGACACACTCAAGGCCACCTCTCGATTGCTCAATCCGTGGCCATACTTTAACCGCAGTATTTCGTAAATCTTGCGCATGGATAATCTCTCCGCCGGCATCTTGCCCTCCCGAAAAAAAGGAGACCAGATACCAGGCATTATCCCGCGCCGCTACCCCCTCAATGAGGTGGCCGGATTCGACCGGAATCAGTGGCCGCTTTCAAACGGAATACCCGGCCGACTTGAAACGGAATCAGTGGCCGGCTTGCTCCGGAATACGCAAGCCCCTCCTTTTACGCCGCAACGGGGAGTTCATTTGCAGCGGAACCATCTTCCTGAACACCAGCAATCCCAACCTTATCGAGGACAAAATCTGCAGCTTGCTGGGCTTTGGCAGCAGCGGTGAAGATGGCCTTGCTTTCGCCTTGGAGGATCTGCAGCCAGTGGTGGATATACTCCGGATGCCGCATGTTCTCAAAGGGGATGCCGGTGTGGGCACCAAGGAAGGCAGCGCCGATCTCGGCAACCAGTTCCTCGAAGGCATAGCCAAGATCACCGAACCGGGTGCCGAACACCCGGTTCAACCGGTCGGGATGCCCGGTCCAATGGCAGATTTCATGGTAGCCAGTGGCGTAATAGAAATCATCATGCTCGAAGCTGGATCGATGCGGCAGAATCACCATATCCGGACCCGGCAGATAGCAGGCCTTGTTGCCGCCGTGCTTCAAATTCGGCAGAGCCAGGATCTGCTCCGCCAGTTGGTTGCATGCGTCCACATCCGGTGCATCATGTTCAACCAGCGGCGGCAGGTCCACCCCCTCGCACTGCTCCACATTGAACACCGTGTAGCTGCGGGCAAAGGGGATCAGCTTCCGCTCCTGTTCGTCATCGGTCAGTGCGTCCTGTGCCGCATCGCCGTCCCGGTCCCTGGCGGGCAGGAACTTCCAGAAAACAATGGCCGCTCCTTTCTCACCCTTGCGGACATGGCCGCCCAGTTGCTCGGCATTGCGAAAGGTGAGCCATCGGGGATCGACATGACCACGGGCCAGCGCCACCAGGTTGAGCAAGAGGACGTTCATCCCCCGGTAGGGCCGGTTGGTGAGCGCATTGCGGAAGGGTCCGTAATGAACCGTTTGCCAGGGCTTGGCCCAGGGATTGACGCCGTCTTCCAGGGCAGTGATGATCTTGGCGGTGATTTCTTCGTAGATGGATATTTTTTGATTGTCCATAGTCTTGCTCCTTGGGTGCAGGGGACGAACCCATCGGGTCGTCCCCAATGGGTGTCAGGCGCTGTGATGGCCGGTTTCGGAAAGGGAGAGGACCTCTTCGCCCACGATCAGATGATCGAGCACCCGAACATCGATCACCTTGAGGATCTCGGTCAGGGTGCGGGTGAGTTCCAGATCCTCCTTGCTGGGCTGGATACCGCCGGAGGGGTGATTATGGGCAATGATCACCGACGCTGCATTGAGCGTTAGCGCCTCCTTGACCACCTCGCGGGGATGGACCGAGTTGCGGTTGATCGAACCCCGGAACATCTCCCGCCAGGCCAGCACCTGATGCCGGCTGTCGAGAAACAGGCAACCGAACACCTCGTACTCCAGGCCGGTAAGCTTGAGCCCGATGGCCTCCTTGGCGGCGGTGGGCGACAGGATCGCGGCCCCTCGCCGGAACTGATATCCGCTGAGCTTACGAGCTTCGGAGAGAATGGTTTCCTTGGGTGCGGGTTGATAATCGCCGCAGGGATCTTTGATGTAGAGCATGTGTGCCTCCTATGGACGAGGCACAACAGCCCATCGGGGCAGTGTGCCCCGTCTGGGATTGGTTTGAGTGCAAATAGTGGTCAAGCAGCCTGGCGGACCTCGGCCAAGACGAAGTGGCCAAGGTGGGGCGGCTTGTAGAGACGAATGGGTTTATGGTTGATCTCGCCATGACCCTGGCGGTCATAGCTGCCGATCCGGCGGTCTTGCCAATAGATCACCCCGGCTTGCGGTCGGAACCGGTTGCCGTCCACATAGGCCACCGCCGTATTACCCCGGAGATAGACCCTCCCCCTGATCACCAGCTCGTGGCGGACCAGGGCGGTTTGCCCGTCGGGGGAACTGATGGTGGTCGTAGTGGTCACCCGGGTTTCCTCGGTGGTGGTCACGCTTTCGGTCTCATCGAGATCGAGCACCGAGGCGAGTTCCAGCTGGCGATACCGGCTCCAGGCGGTGGTGACATCCTCTACCGGCTGCTGGTCGGTTAGGGCCTTGGCCAGCTCGTAAAGCATGCTGTTCTCCGATTCGGAAAGCGCGGCCAACCCTTGACCCGAGAGTTCGCCCTCAACTGCGAGCGAGGTCTCCATCTTCTGGGCCATGAGGCTGAGCGCCTTATCCTGCATGGTTTCGGCATAGGCCAGGTAGAAGACCCGGACCGGCAGGTTCTGACCAATCCGCCAGCTACGGCGGCTGGCCTGCCTGAGGGTGAATACCGAATAGCCGCATTGGAAGAAAACGATGGTCGGGAAGTCGAGCAGATCCAGACCGGTCTTGACCAGGTTGGGGTTGCAGAGCAGACAGTCGTACTGGCCGGTCTCCAGATGATCCTTTAACCAGCTTTCCCGGTTTTCCGGTTTGACCGCCTGGCCCCGCAGCACCAAAGGAGCAAAACCATGGTGGTGCAGCTTGTCCACCAGGGTGGGCACCAGGTCGCGGGTACCGGTGTGTTCGAGAAAGACCGCCACCTTGCGGCCCTGTTTGCGTTCCGTGGTCAGGATCTCCAACAACCGCTTTTCCTTGGCCAGAAGGTTGATCTCCAGGGCCGGAGCCGAGGCGATCAGTTCCTCTACGCCACCGCGTTCGAGATAAACCCGTTCGCCGAAGCGGCAACCATCCGGATAGGCAAGCAAACTTTGCAGCATCTTGCCCAAGAGCCGCATGTCGCCGCAGGCGAGAGCCTTGCGGGTGGCAGCGACCAGGGTGTTGGAGAGATCGAAATAATGGGTTTGCAGTGTGTCATCCATCGGGGTGGTGACGATGATTTCTTCGTAGTCGGGCAGGGCCTGGCTGACATCGTTCAGCCGGACAAAGGCGGAACGCTCCAACAAGAGATCCGGAAGCAACAGGGGGGAAATCCCCGGTGCCTCCTTGACCCGGGCCTTACCAGTCTTGCGGCCAATGCTGGCCTGATTCCAGTCGGGGCCCAGATCATCGGCTTCGTAGGTGCGTTCCACCACCCCGTAGCGTTCGGCAAATCCGAGGGTGCGACCGTATTCAAAACCGGCTTGCACCATCTGCCGGGGAAACATCCGCCAGAGAAGGTAGAACAAATCGCGACTATAGCCGCCCATGAGGGTGACGGTCAGCGCCAGCACCTTACGGGAACGGGCGATCAGGCAGGACATGGCCTGGCCCTGGGCAGTGCCGCCTCCCTTGAGTTCATGGACCTCGTCAAGGATGACGAGGATCAAAGAAGCCCTTGGGAAGATAGCGTTTGATGAACTCAGCCTTGGCATAGCGCCGGTTGCGTCTACCGTCGGCCGACCACATCCGGGCCTGGCAATGTTCGCAGACCGGGGCCGGGTCATTCACATTCAAAAAGACCTGAGCACCGCAGTCCGGGCAGCAGGTTGCTCCTTGCCGGACCATGAAGCCGGGCTTGCGCTGGTAGTGCAGCTTGGCGCGCTCCTTGCCCAGCACCCAGATTTCGGTGCCCCGTGGTTTTGCAGGTTTTCGTTTATGATCGAGCAACAGGGTCATGTCTCGGCCGTTGAGGTTGATGCAGGTGCAGCCGGGAAGGGTTGCTTCCGCCTCCCGGATCCACTTGCGCACCAGATGACCGGGGCATTGAATGAGGATGCGCTTGGCCGGTTTGGGATCGAGCGCGGCCACGGCCAGGCTCATGATCGTCTTACCCGCTCCCATCTCGCCCACCAGGAAGGCACCTTTGCAGTCCTCCTTGTAGAGCGTCCGGGCAATGGGCAGGATGCCGCAGCGGATCTGAGCCTCAAACGGGGTGCGCTTGAGTTGGCCCAGTTGTTCGCGTGCCTGCGCATCCCACTGATCTTCACCCTTGGGCTGATAGATCGGGTGCATGGTGGTGATGACCTGGGACTTGAGTACCTCGCCCCATTGGTCGAGAAATTCGCTTAAAGGGATGTCCATCGTCTGTCCTCCATGGGGAAGACAAACGATCCCCGTCAGGGGACCGAATGCCTCCCCTGATCGGGTTGTGTTTGAGTTCGTTTAACCGAGATAGCCGAGCCGGATGCCTTCCAGAATCCGTTCCTCCAATGCCTCTTCCTGCCAACTGATCTTCCAGGCTTGCCGTAGGTGCGGATTGCCAAAGGAATAGAGCCGTTCTGGTTGTAGGACCTCGTCCCACAGCCAGTCGCGCCACTCAGGCTTCAGCGGCATGGTGGTGCTGTTGTCCAAACGGTGATGGGCCTGCTGCTTGACCGCTGCCATGTCCTCGCCAAAGACGATGACCGAGCAGGTGGTCTCGGTGTGCTGGGCCTTGCGTTCGAATTGTTCGGCGCTGATCAGTACCTTGTTGACCACATCGCCGATCTTCCGTGCCCGGATGGAGCGGATGGTGCCTGGAGTACGGCCCAACTCCAAGGGAGTGGGTTCGATCCCGGAGATGCGGCTGAAGCCGCCGTTGTAGAAGTGGGCCGAGGTGGCCTGGATCTGGGCCGGGCTGCCGACCAGACTGAGCAGGTAAGCCCGCGCCTGATCCGCCTCGATACTGGCGATGAGACCGTCACAGTAGGTGACAAAACCGTTGCTGCGGATGGTGAGATAGTCGTGCATGATGCCTCCTGAAAAAAGAGGGAGACATCCCCACCGGGGAAGACTCCCCCCATGGGTTGGTGTAATTGAAAATTTAAAAACCTCAGCGGATGATCAGCATTTCGGCCTTGGCCATGTCGATGGCCTTGACCGTGGGCTGGTACAGGTCACGGGTGGTGACCATGGTGTCGCCGCTGTTGTTTTCGGCGATGGAGTGTATTTTTTCCGTCTTGTGGACCACGCCCTTGATCACCAGCCGGTGGCCGGCCATCTCGATCTCGCCGTTCATATAACCGCCGGCAAGCATCAGGGCCAGATGGCCGTTTTTCAACGGCGCCAAAGGCCGGATGGAGTGGCACTGTCCGGGCGCCAGATCGTGGGTGAGCAGATCCGCCAACAGCCCGCTCTTGCGAACCAGGGGGATGGCTTCCCTCGGATCGATCCGGCTGCACCTGAAGGTGCAGGGATGTTTGGGAGCGGGGATAATCAGCCGCTCTGTACAGCTTGCCAACTGCGGAGCCGTGGCCAGAAAGATCTCCGGCGTCATGCCGGCGATGCAATTCAGCTCCTGCTCCATGTGGGCTGCCTTGGCCTTGGTCACCAGCGAGCGTTTCCGCCCGATCACCAAACACTGATGGAAGGTGTGGAACTCCTCTTCCGGAAAGGCGTAGACCTGAAGGCCCGAGAAATGCCGGGCCAGAACCGAGGCGCAGGCGACGAGCACTGTGTAGGGGACAACCAGCACCAGCCAGCCGTCCTTGTACAGGGTTTCCTGAAAGCGTCTAAGAAAGAGCACTTCCAGCCGCTGGGCCTGGGCTTCCGGCTCCAGACTGTAGTCATAGGGTGGATTGAGATAGAGAAGGCCAAAGGCTCCGGGCGAGATCCGCATTTCCACCAAGGCGTCGCCCCAGAGGAGATGGTGGATGCGTTGCCGTGCCTCAGTTGCCCGATCATGATCCAGTTCAATGCCGTAGGTGATGGCACCTGTTCCATCCGCCAGTGCGGCAAGGGTTTGTCCCTCGCCACAGCAGGGGTCGAGAATGCGGGCGTCCTCTTCGATATCAAGCAGTTCTTTGAGTTGGCCACGGATGCTCTCCGGTGTCGGATAAAAGCCTGCCTTGGCCTGTGAACCCAGTCGTGCCATGGTGTTCTCCTGTTTGGTTAGGGTATGCGTGCCTTTTCGATCTCGACCACGAAATGGATCTGCGCGGTCTGGCCGATCATGCAGGCATCCAGGCCCTCTAATCGGGCCAGGTGCAGCAGGTCGGTCAACAGATCGATGATGGCGGTTTCGAGGATATCCATGGGTTCGCCCTTGCTCAGGCACTATTGATCAAGCGCCTGCCGGGCGGATTCGGTACGTCGTGTCATGGTCATTCTCCCTGGTTGCGTTTAATCTCCAGTTGCTGCCAATCGGGGAAGAGGCTTTCCAGCATGGTGCGAGCCGCAGTGGCTGTACCGGTGGAAGTCGCCAGATCCCGCAGGGCAACAAACAGAACCGGGGCGGCCTGGAGCAGGCGAATGTTGCCGGCTTCATGCCGTGCCACCAGCAGACTGCGCCGGTCGCCTTCCTCTGTGGAGAGGTCATAGCCCTGGTCGCACCATGTCTGTTGCTCATGACGGACTTCACGGATGACATATCCGCCTTCGGTGTCCGGATGGGATGCAATGGTCCAGGGAAAAGGGGTGCAGAATGATGGTTCTGCATGTGGGTGTTCCTGTTGGTTGGGTAGGTAGTTCATGTGGTGCTCCTGATGATCAAAATGAGAGGGCCTGAACCCCACGGATGTGGAGTTCAGGCCTGGGGTGTTGTGTGGCTGCAATGCGTGGCAATCAGAACGGTACGTCGTCAGAGGGTGGTGGTTCCTGGCCGTCTTCCGGTGGAACCGGAATATCGGTTCGTTCACCGCCGCCCAGCATCTTCATCTCACGGGCAATGATTTCCGTGGTGAAGCGGGTGACACCTTCTGCGTCTTGCCATTTGCGGGTCTGTAAACGGCCCTCCAGGTAGACACGGGAGCCTTTCGAGAGGTACTCGGAGCAGATTTCGGCCAGGCGACCGAAGGCAACGATGCGATGCCATTCGGTCGATTCCTGCGCCTTACCTTCGTTATCCTTCCACCGTTCGGTGGTGGCGATGCGGAAGGTGGCCACTGCGACCTGGGTCTTGGTGTAACAGGTGTCAACGTCTGCGCCTAAATTGCCGATCAGCATGGTCTTGTTCAACATGAGGGTTCTCCTTGAAGAATGAGAGGGTAGCTCTCCCCACCATGGGAAGAGATTTGGGTGCGATTTGGGAAACCTGAGTTCAAGCGGCTTTCTTGACCTCCAGGAAGGCGTAGGAGCTGCTCTTCTGGAAATCATTGAGCGAGTGGCCGTAGCCTTGGAGGAACTGGTTGAGCTGGTCCGCATCCAGTGACTTCCTGGTGCGAACCGCCTTACGCAGCAGATGGCCGCAAGTCTTGAGCGGACCGCGTTGGGCCACGATGGCCAGCAGATTGCTCTTGCGGTAATTGACCTCGGCCTCCAGATCTTTTTGCTGGTGCTGTAATTCCAGGAGGACTTCGACACTCTCGGTCAGCTCGCGCACCTCTTCAGCCTCGAACTTGGGGCAGTCCAGGAGGAAGGGGCAGTAGCCGCAGAGCGGTCCTACCTCCATGGAGGGGGTAGCCAAATCACCTGCACTGTAGGCTTGGTATTGGTTCCAGATGGTAGCGGCCCGGTCGATCAGGCCGTGATAGATGGTGTCCTGGGGCGTGTAGCCGCCAAAGAGTCGCATTCCCTGATCACCGAAGTTGACTGCCAGGATGGCGCCTTTCTCCACGGTGTAGTCGGGGAAGCTGTCGGCCAGCAGTCCCATTTGCAGATAGAGTTGGGTCTCCCAAGCGCCGTAGGGGTGTTCCGGGATGTTCTCCGGTGCTTTCACCTCCAGGACCGCCATGGTCTTGCGCACTTCCGAGATGAAGACAAAATCGAGATGGGCCATGACCGGGACAGCGCCCGCATGACGAACCTCGGTTTGTCGCTGGAAGTTGCTGAAACCAGCGATCATGAAGGCAGCGGCAACCACTTCCTCGGCCATGTGACCGCGCCGCTGCCGCAGCAGGGTAACCAGGTCGGCCTCCGGGGCATGGAGTTTTCTGAGAATGGTTTTGCGTGGGCAGGCGCCGATGTCGGAAGCCCCGAGATAGGTACTCCGATCACCGAGTGTTGCCTCGGTCTGTTGGATGGCAAGCTGCTGGAGAGCGGCCTGCAGGGTGAGCATTAACTGATCTGACATGGTTGGATCCTCCTGAAAAAATGAGGGAGGATACACGGATTCCCGCCGAGGGAATGGTATCGCTCCCTCTGGGGCTGGGTGATGTTGTGGTGATTAAGCTGCTTGCTTCATCCAGGTTTTTCCGGTCTTATCCCATTGAAAGCCTGCGGCCTTGAGCAGTTCCTTCTTGTCGAAGAGATGGTCGCCGATGGCGATGATCACCCCTTGACGATGCTCGAAGCTGACGCCGGCGATCCTAGGCAGGGTTGCCGAGGGATCGCTTTGATTGGCAGGTGGTTCAGTGGGTTGGCTTCTGGATGCAGGTTTGGTTTTCGGTTGAGGGTTGGATTGCGTTGCGGGTGGCGAAGTTCGTTGCGTTCCCTGAAGGAAGACGTTCTTCAACAGGCCCTTGTAGGCATCGCTGCCGATGGACAACAGTGACATGCATTTCTGAATAGCATCGGTGATCGCCCCTTTCTGGGCATCGCCGACATTGCCTTTGACGATCTGCATCTGTCCCTTGTGCGAGCCCTTGCACATCCAGTCACCGTCGATTTTCACAAACAATCGAACTTCAGCGACCGCCTGGGTCTCAAAAATCTCCTCCTTGGTCAGTTCGTACCGCCAGTTCTCCGGACCGAGCACCTCATTGACGCTGTCAAAGACGTACTGCGGCCGAAAACCGTACTTGATCTGACCGATCACGTTACCGCCCTTGTCGGTCATCTTGATTTCCTGAATCGCCTCGATGCCGAATGTTCGCAAGCGTTCGTTGATCGACTGGATCTGTTCCTGCAATGGTGCCATGGTGTTGCCTCCTTATGAGTATGGGGGAGCAAGACGTCATGGCTCCGCCGGGAGCATGACGTAACAGCTCCCGATGGATGAGTGGGGTGGGGTATGTATTGAAAGAAACGATAGGATCAGTCATTCCGAGAACGCGCAAAGAGAATGCGGGTGCGAAAAGACAGGGAAAAAGCTATCGATTCAACGGAGAAAAGAGAATGAGGGGAACGAATCGAGCGATTCGTTTGCAGGGGGGCTTGCGCGACTCTTCCAGGTCAAAGAAAAACGTTCGCCTCTGCGATTAAACGTCTTTGGTCGAGGAAAGGCAGCGCTGCGTACTACTGGAGTTCAAGAACACGAAAATCGTGTTCAGCTAAGCCCTGGAAAGGGGTATCTCATTGGAAATGAGCCAAAATTTCTTATAAAAAACTTCTATACTCATAAATATTACTCCGGCGATTAAACAACTAAATCGTTCTGGTGAACAATACGATAACCATCGTAAAAACAGTAAATTAACCGGATGGGCTTTCAAATATTTCACTGTTTAGTCACCGGAGCAATAGCAAGACGAATATTTAGAAAAAGTTGAATATATGGACATTGGCACCAAACGATACAATGTCCACATATTCAGCCAGTTCCATCAAAACGCAAATTTGACGGCAGTGATCAAGGTGGTAGTTTTATCGGTATTTTCACCCCACAGGCCCTGCTGGACACCAACATTCACCCGTAACGTGTCGTTGATCGGCATGATCAGTCCGGCGGTCACCGCAAGCACTTGTGCATCGTTCTCGTCAGAAAGCGCATCGTGGCCATAATTCAGTTCCACCTCCGGTTGCAGCCAGGGCAGCATCTGATAGCCCAGCGCCAAGTCTGCGTTGAACGTACCCCTGGCATTTTCCCGCTTGCAGCCGATGGGCAGGACAAAACCGATATCGCCGTTGAGGGTCCATTTCCCCAAATCCTTGGTCGCGACCAGGGTCTGGTTGAAGCTCCAATATTCCTGACTGGTACCGATCTCGCTCTGATCCGAACTGTTGCCGGTCGGGAGGGTCATTCCGGCGATATAGGCGATCTCCAAGTGCTGCTCCTCGTTGCTATAAAAACGGTAGCGGCCGCTCACCTCCAGGTCGGTGAAGTCTTCGCCCCGAAAAGGACCGGTCAGCCCACCGTCGCCGTCGAAATCGTTGTCGTTGTCCTTGATCCAACTGTACCCCCCATTTATGTTGATATCGACGTTATCGACCACACCGGCGGTGAACGAGAGGCCGAGGTTGTGTTCCCGATAAAGCCCTCGGCCATGAGCATGGCCACCGGCATCCCAGAATCGCTCGGAGCGGGTTGTCGCAAAAGAGGGTTCCAGTTCGAAGTGACCTGGATCGACAGGCGAGGCGTCGGCGGTGTTGATCTTGCCGTGCTCAACACTGATTTCGTCAGCATCGGATTGTGCCGCCTGCACTGCTTGGGCAAACCCCAGCAGGCAGGCCAAGGCGACTGTGATTGTTGGTTGCGACATATTGACTCCTTGTTATCTTAGCGTATTTGTACAGAAGTGTTGATTCCGGCGCCTTGCTGGAACACAAATCTTTCATTGTTCATTATGGCCAACTAATTTTCTCCTTTTAGGCTTGTTAGATGCTATAAGTCTTATTACTGAAGAATATCATTAGACGGATGCGTCAGGAGAGACGTCTGGGCTTCAACACTGTCCATGGAGGCTTCGATGGCGGCATAGAGCAGGTCAACAGTCAGGTCATTGGGGTGTCTCTGGAGACGAGTTGCAAGATATATCAAATTTTCCAGAGTTTTTCCGGATAGCTCAAGGGTAATATGTGCTGTTTTCATTCTATGTTCCCCCTTGCACTCTCTTGCAAGATATGAGATTCTATCGACCGTCATGGTACAATGGCTCAGTTTTTTGCTAAAAGACCCTTGTCGTCCAGCTGCAAGCTACTACTTCCCCTGATAACTGATAGAATGGGTCCCTGGTAACTTTTTCCGGCCTTATATTGAAGTGGCGTTCTGTCGGCAAACGGAGCGCCCGGAGTGACATGGCAACCGGATACAATCCTTGGGCACGGAAAAAGTTACCGGGACTTCATTCGATTCGTAGCTCACTGTTTGTCCACAGTCATTAGGATTTACATTCAAACACGGCAATCAATTGCTGCACCGCCGCCACCGCCGGCAGGGAACCGCCTGCCACACTGCGCTCGATGTCCTTGATGATCCGGTTCACCCCCGGGTGCTTGGCAAAGAGCGAGCGCAGGTGGTCATCGACCATGTCGTGCACCCACTTGATGCTTTGCTCCCGACGATGCCGCTCAAACACGCCGGATTTGCTCGTAATCTCGCGGTATTTGCCGATCACCTTCCAGATTGCATCGATGCCCTCGTTGGCCATGGCCGAACAGGTGTAGGCGTGCGAGATCCAGCCCTCGGTGGAGGGTTGCAGGTAATGCAGGGCGCGTTCATATTCCGCCCGTGCCGTTTCGGCGATCAGCTTGTTCTTGCCGTCGGCCTTGTTGATCACCAGGGCGTCGGCCAGTTCCATGATGCCCTTCTTGATCCCTTGGAGTTCATCACCGGCTCCGGCCAGCATCAAGAGTAGAAAAAAATCGACCATGGAACGCACCGTGGTCTCGCTCTGGCCCACGCCCACGGTCTCGATCAGCACCACGTCAAAACCCGCCGCCTCGCAAACCAGCATGGTCTCGCGGGTCTTGCGCGCCACCCCGCCCAGGGTGGACCCGGCGGGCGAAGGGCGAATGAAGCAGCGCTCGTCCCGGCTCAACCGCTCCATGCGGGTCTTGTCGCCGAGGATCGAGCCGCCGGAGATGGAGCTGGACGGATCCACCGCCAGGACCGCCACCTTATGGCCCTGCTCGATCAGATGGCAGCCAAAGGTTTCGATAAAGGTGGACTTGCCCACCCCCGGCACGCCGGTGATGCCCACCCGGATGGAGTTGCCGGTGAACGGCAGGAGGATTTTCAGCACTTCCTGCGCTTTTTCGATATGCTGGGCCGCATTGGATTCCACCAGGGTGATGGCACGGCCCAGCACGGCCCTATCTCCCTGGCGCACACCGTCGGCGTATTCCTGGGCACTCAGTTGCGGCCGGCGGTGACGGACGGCGGGTTTGACCACCTGTTCCGTGCCCTTGTAGCTGCTGATACCGTCATGTCCGGCTTCCACCCCATCCATCACCCGGCAGGCAAAGCCCTCGCAGTTACCCTCCGGTGCCCATTCCGGCATTTTGGTGTTCAATGTCATTGCTCCTCCTGTGCAAAGGGTTGAAGAAGGGGCATCCCCGCACGGTGCAGCGCAAGGGTGCCCCTTGAGGGATGCGCCTTCCCTATTCAGCGTGCAAACGCGCCTTCAACTCCTCCAGGATCTTCATCGCCGCCACCGGAATGACCGTGCCCGGTCCGAAGATGGCCGCAGCCCCGTGGTCGCGCAGGAATTGATAATCCGGGGCCGGGATAACGCCGCCGATGACGCACATGATGTCCGGCCGTCCCAGCTTCTCCAACTCCTGCACCAGGGCCGGCAACAGAGTCTTGTGACCGGCGGCCAGCGAGCTGAAACCAACAATGTGGGCATCGTTCTCCACCGCCTGACGGGCGGCCTCCTCCGGGGTCTGGAACAGCGGGCCGATATCAACGTCAAACCCCAGATCGGCAAAGGCAGTGGAGATGACCTTGGCACCGCGGTCGTGGCCGTCCTGGCCCATCTTGGCCACCATGATGCGTGGCCGCCGGCCTTCCATCTCCTCGAACTCCTTGGTCATCTGGATAACCTTCTGCACCTCTTCCTTCTCGCTGAATTCCGCCTTGTAGACGCCTGAAATCGATCGAATCACGGCCGTATGCCTCCCCCATTTCTTTTCCAGGGCAAAACTGATTTCACCCAGTGAGGCCCGGGCCCGGGCCGCCTCGATAGACAGGGCCAACAGATTGCCCTCGCCGGTCTCGGCGCAGTGGGTCAGGGCATTGAGTGCTGCCTGACACTTGGGTTCATCACGCTCGGCCTTGAGCTTGGCCAGCCGCTTGAGCTGAGCCTCGCGCACCGCGGTGTTGTCGACCTCCAGGGTATCGAGGGCATCCTCCTTGTCCAGGCAGTAACTGTTGACGCCGACAATCTTCTCGCGGCCGGAGTCGATACCCGCCTGGCGACGAGCCGCAGCCTCCTCGATGCGCATCTTGGGCAGACCGGTCTCGATGGCCTTGGCCATGCCGCCCAGGCTCTCGACCTCCTGAATCAGATCCCAGCCGCGCTTCATAATGGCGCCGGTGAGTGCTTCCAGATAAAACGAACCGCCCCAGGGGTCAGCCGGACGGAGGATGTTGGTCTCGTCCTGCAAATACAACTGGGTATTGCGGGCAATACGCGCCGAGAACTCGGTGGGCAGGGCGATGGCCTCGTCCAGTGAGTTGGTGTGCATCGATTGGGTATGGCCCAAAGCTGCAGCCATACCCTCGATCACCGTGCGGCAGACATTGTTAAAGGGGTCGCCCTCGGTGAGGCTCCAGCCCGAGGTCTGGCTGTGGGTACGCAGGGGCAGGGATTTGACGTTTTGCGGGTTAAAGCTCTTGATGATCTTGGCCCACAACACCCGGGCCGCGCGCATCTTGGCGATCTCCATGAAGTAGTTCATGCCCTGCGCCCAGAAAAAGGACAGCCGCGGGGCAAAGGTGTCGATGCTCATGCCGGCGGCCACACCGGCGCGAGCATAATCCCAGCCGTCGGCCAGGGTGTAGGCCATCTCGATATCCGAGGTGGCGCCGGCCTCCTCCATGTGGTAGCCCGAAATACTGATACTGTTGTACTTGGGCATGTTTTTCGAGGTGTAGGCAAAGATGTCGGAGATAATGCGCATTGAGTTCGCCGGCGGATAGATGTAGGTGTTGCGCACCATGTATTCCTTGAGGATGTCGTTCTGGATGGTGCCGCCCAGTTGCGACTGCTTCACCCCCTGCTCCTCGGCGGCAACAATGTAAAAGGCCATGATCGGCAGCACTGCCCCGTTCATGGTCATGGACACCGTCATCTGATCCAGCGGAATACCGGCAAAGAGCACGTTCATATCCAGGATCGAATCCACGGCCACGCCGGCCTTGCCAACATCGCCGACCACGCGCGGATGATCCGAGTCGTAACCGCGATGGGTGGCGAGGTCAAAGGCGATTGATAATCCCATCTGGCCGGCGGCCAGGTTGCGGCGGTAGAAGGCATTGCTCTCCTCGGCGGTGGAGAAACCGGCGTACTGACGTACGGTCCAGGGCCGCTGCACGAACATGGTGCCGTAGGGCCCGCGCAGGTAGGGTGGAATACCGGCCATGTAGCTGAGGTGGTCCAGACCGTCGTAATCCTTACGAGTGTAAACCGGTTTGACATCGATCTGTTCAACCGTGCGCCAGGCCAGTTCCTCGGCGGTGAGGCCGGTCTCCTTCTTGACCTTGGCGGCCCAGGCCTGATAATCCATGGGCGCAGACACGGGTTTGAAGCCAATGGTGGTAAAATCCGGCGCACTCATGCGATCACCTCCAGGTGTTGTTGCAGTTTGGTGAGCAGTTCCAGGGCATTGACGCGGACGTGCAGGAACTCGTCCACCCCGGCCTCCTTGAAGGCATCGACAAGGTCTTTGGGAAAACCAGCGAGGATGATCATCATGCCGGGATCAGCGGCCTTGAGCTCCTGGGCTAATGGAGGAACAATCTCCGGGTAAGTGGCATCGGTGGAGCAGATGACCACCGCCTTGGCTCCGGAGGCCAGCGTCGCCTGGACGGCTTCGTCCACGGTGGCGAACCCGTTGTTGCCGATGGTCTCAAAGGCACCGACATTGAAAAAGGCGGTGGAGAAATCGGCCCGGGCCTTGTGCTGGGGGATGGGTCCCATGTTGGCAAGGAACAGTTTGGGAGTGGCACCGGTGCGGGCGGTAAAGGCCTCGGTGGCCCGGCGGATCTTCTCAAAGGGCTCGGCGCCGCGATGGATGTTGAGCGGGGTGATAGCAATCTCCCGGCTATCGCCCTGCAAGGCTCCGGCCACCATGCCCAGGGTGGCCCCCTGGCGGAAGGCGGCAATGGCCCGGGCCATCAGTTCGCCATCGAGAGTGGAAAGTCGATCGCGCAACGCGGCCAGCGCCGCGCCGCAGGCCTGGCTGTCAACGGTCCCGGCATGGGCCTTGACCGCCTGGATGCGTTTGTCTTGGAATCCCCGGTGGTCGAAGGGCTCGGCCTCCAGCCGTTTTTCCGCGAGGTTGGGGTACATGTTGGTGCCGACGAAACGGTCGGTGCGGGTGGCGACGTTCTTGGCCCGCTGGGCGGCGGTCTGGGCCACGGCTCCCTGGGGCATGCCCTGCTCAAGGGCCGCCAGCATGCCGCCGGCCGCCTCGATATCCTGGAACAGCTTCCAGGCTTTTTCCGCCAACTGGGCAGTGATTTTCTCCACATACCAGCAACCGCCGGCCGGATCGACCACCTTGTCGAAATGGCCTTCTTCCTTGAGCACGATGTGGACATTGCGGGCGATACGGCGGGAAAACTCGTTGGGGGTGCGGAAGATCTCATCAAAGGGGCTGACGTGCATGCTATCGACACCGCCGGCAATACCGGAGAAGGCCTCGGTGGAGACGCGCAGCATGTTGACCCAGGGATCGACCTCGGTCTTGTTCCAGGTGGCGGTGCGGGCATGGATAACCATTTTCTGCGCCTCAACATCGCCGTCAAAGGAGGCGACCACCTGCGACCAGGCCAGGCGTGCGGCGCGGAACTTGGCAATCTCCATGAAGAAGTCATTGCCGATGGCAAACTCAAAACTCATCCGCGCGGCGATGTCGTTGATGGCCAGTCCACGCTCCTGCAGAGCGCGGATATAGGCCACACCGGTTGCCAGGGCAAAGGCAATGTCCTGGACCGCGTTGCCGCCGCTGTTGCGGTACCCATCGGTGCCCACAGTGATGGTGCGCAGCTTGGGCGCATGGGCCATGGCCCAGCGGGTGAGTTGTGCCATGCGGTCATAGGCAGTGGCCAGGGAGGAGCTGAGTGTACCCTCCACCGCCAGTACGCCCAGGGGATCAACCACCAGCGATCCCTGGAGATCGGCCAGCGATTGCCCCTGTTCCTCAACCAGGGCGGCGATGAGGGCTGCAGGGGCAATCCCCAAAGGTCCACAGGTGAGACGACAGGGTTGGGCGGTCAGGTCGATCCCGGCGAAGGCGGCTTTGGCATCCGTCAAGCTGGAGAGCGACAACCCCTTTTTGCCGACCAAATCCGCCGGGGCCTGCTCAGGATCCAGGCCACGTAGGCTGGCGCAGTCGAGTACGATATTGAGGCTGTTCTGGCCACGACTGAGATCGTATTGCGCGGCCTGGTTGAACGCCTCGGCATCGGCCAGGGTGATCTCCTGGGCAATGTTCCAGGCATTGATCCTGTGGCCTGAAGCGCTCGTGCCGCGCATGTAGGGCGCCTCCCCCGGCAGGCTATCCACCTGGGGCAGGCCGTCAAGATCGTGGACAAAGTACATCGGCTGGATGTCGATACCTTCGTAACTTTTCTTGACCAGGGTCTTGTCAAAGGGTTTGCCCTTCAACTCCTTTTCCACCGCCGCCAGCCACTCGGCATGGGTATTGGCCGGAAAATCCTTGAGAATGTCCAATGCTGTTCCCATTTTTACTCCTTGTTGCTTGGTTAACAAAAAACCCCCGGCCCTTTCGGACCAGGGGTTCCCCTGTCTCTGCACCATCGATGACGCGCAGGACTTGCGCCTGCACAGGTGCTGGGATCAACAACGGGAACCACGGCCGCTTACGCTGATCAAAAAATCGGCAGGTCTTCTGGCTTTCGGATCAGCCTACTCTCCGCGTCTTCCCGATCAAATCGATCAGTGACATGCTACGGATTTCGTCCCCGATTACAGCGGCCGGACCGCAACGGACTTGCACCGTTTTCCCTGTTAGGCCATAAAAAATGGCACCGATTTTTTTGTACAAACAATGAGTTAAAACTGTACCGCCTGACTACATCGGACCAACATCTCCCCAATATTTTCCACGACAAAACGGCAAAAAAAAAATCCCCGGATCAATATAAAATTGATCCGGGGATGCCCTGGTTTATCCACGTATCGGTGCCCTCCCTGGTCCAAGGGGAAAGCGCTAGTCATCTTTTCAGGCAGGTCTTCTGACTTCCGGATCAACCTACTTGCTGCGCCTTCCCAACCTTTTGGTCAGTGACATCATGCAGCGTTCGTCCCCGGATACAGCGGCGGGCCCGTCCCCGATTCTCACGGGGTTCCCTTTTCATCCTTGCGGAGCCTGAAAATGTATAATCCTTACAACAGCAAACGCGTTCACCTAAACGGTTTGCATTTCTTTTGTCAAGTGCAAAAAAAGGAGCTGTTTTGTTCAGCATGCCTACGCCAACCCGCGCCCAAGACAGAAAACCGAGCCTGGCCATGGCTTCTCGCCAGGACAAGGTGCAGAGGAACATACCTGGCAATTATTCTGTGACCGGGCTGTGGAACTCCCAAACAAACCATATCAGACAAAGGGGAATACGTTCAGCGATTGATGGACATGGTGACGGTAACGATTTGCTGGCCCGTGTCGAACAACCCCAGGACAGTCGAGCAAGAACATTCATTTGATACCTGAACTGCTTTCGACAGCGTGCTGTAACACTGGGCTAATTGGGGCGTGCGTACCCAGTTTTTTTGACCAAGTCCCTCTTCCAGGGCCTCATCAACCTCGGCTAAATACTCCTCGGACTCCTTTCGATAGACTGCATACCCCAGGAAATTGGTGCCCTCGGGAAAGCCTAGCGTCTTGCGCAACTCCTCCACAGAGGGTTTCTCCGCACCGGACTTCTTCACGAGGTCTTTTTTCTTCTTCACGCCGGACAACTTCATTTTTCCCATGCAATACCACGTACTGTTTCATTAAAATTTAACGCCCCAATGCTGGAGAACTCTTGCCGTTCCTCACCTGAACTCGATGGCATGACCAGGATTTGCTGATCGTGGAGGCTCCAGGAAATTCTCTGCGGAAGGGGCACCGGATCACTGCAATAATCAAGCTTTGGCCCTTGGAGTCACTTTCGCATTACCCCTTGGGGATTTTTTTTCAAATGTATAAAGGTACAAAGATTCAACCTTATCTCTCGCCCATTGTGTTTTCCGTAAAAACTTCAGCGATGAATTGATGGATGGATCACTCTTGAAACAATTGATCTTGATTTTCTGGGCGAGGCCTTCCCAGCCGTAATGTTCGACTAATCGGGTGACCGCCATTTCTAGGGTAATACCGTGTAATGGATTGTTTTCTTGCTTGGTACTCATGCTGTGAATTGTATTATCCTTCTAGGGAGGTGTAGAGCGCATAACGGTGAAATAACCTGCCGGCCAAGTTTGCTGCCCACCTATTAAGAACGCGGCTATTTCCGGTCAGGTTTATTGACTTGATATGCTATTTTTCATGCTTTAAAAAAACATCTGTCGTTCTTTTTTTGAATTGATCAGCTATATACTCAGAAATTTTCTCCTTTGATTTCAGCTTAGTATACCCTAAGCTGTAGTGACTTATGATTTGTTTAAGTTCATCAACAGTCAATTCATTCAAAAGAGCAATTATTTCTTCCTTGTTATGGTTTTTCGAGAAAGAAAACAAGTCAGTGTCTTTCATGGCACTTGGCAAACCATGAGGCTTTTCTTTTGCTTGTGGAGGAGCCTCTGCCTCTACTTCCTTATCCAATATAGACATTAAGATTTCAGGCTTTGATACAATAATTTCACCAAGCGCCTGCAATACTTTTCCAAATATCTTGATGTCGTTCTTGCTAATATTACTCATCTCATTCTCCTAACCTTTTAAGAAGCTCGTTTGTAATATTTGTGATTAATTGCTGTGTCTGCCGCCAATCACTTTTCCCTTTTGCAGTTTGGGAAGTTAAAAATGGCCTAGAGTCTATTGGTGCTTCGGCGACAGAAATTCGCTGAGGAAATTCAGAATCGAAAATATATTCGCTTAGTTCTCCTGCTCTCAACTCAGTCATTGTTGAACTATGTAAATTTGTACGATAATCGATTTTGGTAAAAATTATTCCACCAAGTTCAATCTCGCATGTTTTTTTCTTTTTTCTGAAATTTTCTATACGGTTAAGGATTAAGCTTATCCCTATTTTTGAAAGTATATCTGGTACAGTAGGAACAATGTAGTAATCACTTATAGTAATACCATTAAGAGTGATAGCACCTAAATTTGGAGGACAATCAATTATTATATAATCGTAATTTGATTTGATGTCTGAAATAGCATTACCAACGACATCGACATGACTAACATATGCTTTATTATCCATGTCTGGAATTGCGTCTTGTATTTCTACCAAATAAAGGCTTGAAGGCAACAAATCGAGACCTTCAATGCTGCCAACATTTGTTAATAATGCCTTATTAATGTTAAACCTATCCGTCCCATTTAGCATGTCGTCAAACAAGTGATAAAGAGTTTGGCATTTGTTATGCCGATCTTGCCATTCTTCTTGGTCAATAACCGAAATAGTTGCGTTTGTTTGCGGGTCTAGATCAATCAGCAGAACTCTATATTCCTTAATCTTAGCAAGAGTTGCGGCAATATTTACAGCGGTAGTCGTTTTCCCGACACCACCTTTAAGATTAATAAAACTTACTATTTTCGCCATAATTGTCTCCTGTGTTTAATTCAAGCATAACAAGTACGGGTAGGTTGGGGTGAGGAACGAACCCCAACAGAGTCAGCCCACAACACGATATCACTAACAGGACCGCAAGGAACAGCCCTGCCCCAACCGATTAAACCTCTAATTTTCGGCAAGAGAGCCAACACTACCCAGAATCAACAAGGAGAGCGAGGAGAAACAACACTCAGTCGAAGCAGCAAAAAAACCACCGCAACCGTCCGAGCCCGTGAGTCGTGAAGATGCTGGCTCCGCAATTCTCGGCACCAACCATTTTTTCCCTAATATTCGCCAGGTTATTTTCGGTTGACACGGTATTCCCTGATGGATACGTTGCCATGCAAGACGGCCGGCAAAGCAGCAAGCCGTTGAAAAAATACTATGATGACCGCCAAAACTCTGCTTGAAGAGGGAGATCTCTCCCTTGTGGTCGAGATGACACCCAGGTGGCCCGGTATCCCTCGGAACGACCGGCAATGACACAACGAAATTGCGCCGAAGACACTCTCTCCAAGGATTGACAACCATCACGCTCCCCTGTGAAGGGAGCCATTACCCAAACTGCAAACGCATTCTGCAAACACAAGAGGACTTGCCCATGAAACGCGCCATCTGCATCCATCCCCCCCTTGCAACCATCAGAAAGTGGTTGGGGACGCTCTTGCTTGTTGCCGTATTTGCCGTCTCCAGTTGTGCGGCTGAGCAGCAGGGACCGTTGAAAGTTGGGATGGAGTTGGCCTACCCCCCGTTTGAGATGACCAACACCACCGGCAAACCAGCCGGGGTCAGTGTTGATCTGGCCAAGGCGCTTGGCATCAGTCTGGGCAGGGAGATCAAGATAGAGAACATGAGTTTTGACGGCCTCATCCCTGCGCTTAAGACCGGCAAGATCGACATCATCCTTTCCTCGATGACCGCCACCGCAGAGCGGGCACAGTCCATCGACTTTTCCGAGCCGTATCTGCAAACCGGGCTCTGTTTGCTGGTGCGCAAAGATTCTGCGGTGCAAACCATTGCGGATCTTGACCAGGACGGCATGACGGTTGCCGTGAAGAAAGGCACCACCGGGCACAACTATGCCAGCAAGGCATTGAAAAAAGCCAAGCTACTGGTCCTTGACAAGGAGGCAGCGGCGGTGCTTGAGGTTGTCCAGGGCAAGGCCGATGCCTTTATTTACGATCAGATGTCCACCTACAGCAACTGGAAGCGCAACCCGCAGACCACCCGCGCCCTCCTCAAACCCTTTCAGCAGGAATCATGGGCCATTGGCATCCGCAAAGATAACACCGCCCTCAAGGAGGAGATCAATCGTTTCCTCAAGGACTATCGGGCCAAGGGCGGCTTTGACAAGCTCGGCGACACCTGGCTGCTGGAGCAGAAACAGGAATTCAAGCGGCTTGGCTATCCGTTTTTCCTGTAATCGCCAGGCCAAAGCATGGGCAGATTGACCCTCTGGTGGCGGATGGAGGACAACGAGGCGCCGTCGCTGCTCTCGCGGCTCCTGGCCTTTGCCCTGGTCCTCCTCCTGCTCTCGGCACTGTTCTTTTTTTCCTTCAGCCAGTTGCAGTATGGGTGGAACTGGACTGCGGTCTGGCAGTATCGGCAGAAATTTCTGCACGGCTGGATGACCACCCTACTGATTTCCGTCGCGGCGCTTGGCCTCAGCCTGCTGATTAGTGTCTTTTTCGCCCTCGCCCGCCGCTCCCGCCTGTTGCCGCTGCGCTATCTGGCCATGCTCTATATCGAAGGAGTGCGCGGCACCCCGCTTCTGGTGCAGATTCTGGTCTTTTTTTACGTGGTGGCGGATGCCTTTGGCATCAATAATCGCTATGTTGTCGGCATTCTCACCCTGGCCTTCTTTGCCGGGGCCTATCTGAGCGAGATTATTCGGGCGGGCATCGAGAGTATCGGTGAATCGCAAATAGAATCCGCACGCGCCATTGGCCTGAGCCCCTTGCAGACCTACCGTTTTGTCATCCTCCCACAGGTGGTGCGGCGGATTTTGCCGCCCCTAGCCGGTCAATTCGCCTCGCTGGTCAAAGACTCCTCGCTGCTTTCGATCATTGCCGTCAGTGAATTCACCCTCAACGCCCAGGAGGTCAACGCCTTTACCTATAGCACGCTGGAAAGCTATCTGCCGCTGGCCGTTGGCTATTTGGTGTTGACCCTCCCCATTTCCCTGTTCAGCCGCCACCTGGAACAGAAATTTCGCTATGCAACTTAGCCTGACGCATCTCAGTAAATCCTATAATGGCCACCGGGTGTTGGACGATATTTCCATTGAACTGCCGGATGTGCATGCCCTGGTCATCATTGGCCCCTCGGGAGGTGGCAAGACAACCCTGCTGCGCACGATTGCCGGCCTGGAGCGACCTGATTGCGGACAAATATGCATCAACGGCCAACCGCTGCTCTTTGATGCGGCAAGCCTACTCCTCCATCGTCGCAGCATCGGCACGGTCTTTCAGGCCTTCAACCTCTTTCCGCACCTGAGTGCGCTTGACAATATCATGCTGCCGCTTGAGCAGGCGCAGGGATATACGCACGAGCAGGCCCTGGCAACGGCCCAGGCCATGCTGCACCGGTTTCAACTGACAGCCCATGCCGACAAGAAACCGGCCCAGTTATCCGGCGGCCAGCAACAGCGGGTGGCCATTGCCCGCGCCATCGCCATCAAACCACGGTTTCTGCTCTTCGACGAACCGACCTCGGCCCTTGACCCGGAGATAACCTCAGAGGTGCTTGATATTATCAAGGAATTGCAAGAGGAGGGGCGCGATTTGCTGCTGATCACCCATCACATGGGATTTGCCCGCACCGCAGCGGACCATTGTCTCTTTGTTGCAGAGGGAAAAATCAGGGAAAGCGGCAGTGTCGAGCGCCTCTTTGACCACCCGCAAAGCGAACAACTGCAGCAGTTTTTGGGAAGGGTCACCCGCTATAATTAATACCCGGTGGAAAACCACATCCTTTGACCAAGGCGGTGCCCGCAGAGCTGCAAGGTTGATCATTTTTGGGTGTGGCGTAACAAGCTACGAGCCCTACCAGGATCAGTGCATAACACCATCGATCACTGCCCGGACCGCAAAGAACATCCCCGCCCCCAACGACAGCACCCGTCCCAACCGCTTCAGCCTCTGGTTTTCGACAAGATAGCCCCCAAACCCCAGGGGCAGCAGGTAGAGCGAGGTGCCCAGGAAAAAGGCAAGGAAGAACAGAGCCGCCGCCAACGGGCCAATGCCCTGGCCCCAGACCCAGGTGAGGGCGAGAAGAAACGGCGGGCAGAGGGAAAAGCCGGTCAGCGCGCCCAAGAGCAGCGGCGAGGCAACGCCACCCATGACCGAGCAGCCGAAGCGGCAGGAGAACCGCCGCAACAGTCCGAGCCCGTGGGCCATGAGCAACAGCGCCAGCAGCAGGCTCATCCAGGGGGCGAGCAAGCCACTGACCGCTTGCAGGGAATGACCGCTCAGCCCGGCAAGCATGCCAACCAGGGTGTAGGCACTCAGGCGGCCGCAGAGGAAGCGGCCCAGCAGCGGCCAGGCAAAGCGTCTTGCAACAGGCGATGGCGCAGTGGTGAGCATTACCGGCACCAGGGCCGGGACGCAGGCGACCAGACAGGCCGGACCGTTAGTCAGACCCAGCAGCAGCCCGGTTCCGGTTATTTCCAGGCCGGTCATCGGTTCAGGCCTGGGTCCCGGCGATGCGGGCCGCACCGATGGCACCGTTGAGCTGCGGGTGCAGCGGCAGATGGATATCAATCATCAATTCGTCTTCCAAGGCCTGAACAATACCGGGGTTGAGACCGCCACCACCGGTGAGCAGCACCCCCGGTTCAAAACGGGCCTTGCGTGCCATTGCACCGATGCGTTTGGCCAGGGCCTCGTGGATGCCGGCGACGATATCCCTGGCCGGCTTTTTACGGGCCACCAGCGAGATCACCTCGGATTCGGCAAAAACCACGCAGGTGGAGTTGATGGTTGCCGGGGCAATGGATTGCAGGGACAAAGGGCCGAGATCGCTGACCTTCAGCTCCAGCACCCGGGCCAGGGATTCGAGAAAACGGCCGGTGCCGGCAGCGCACTTGTCGTTCATGACAAAGTTCTGGGTGTCGCCGTCCTCGCCTAGGACAATCACCTTACTGTCCTGGCCACCGATATCAATGACGGTGCGGATGTTGGCCTGCGGTGGTGCGGTCAGCAGTGCTCCGGCGGCATGGGCGCGAACCTCGGTGATGGTATCGTGGGCCACATCGATGATACGGCGGCTGTAACCGGTGGCCATGATCGAGCGGATGGTCTCGGTTGAACCACCGAGATCGTTCATGATCGTCTCCAGCAAGCGGCGCGAGGTGCCGGCGGCATCAATACCGGTGGGCCGGTGCTGGAAACCGGCCAGTTCCCCCTCTTCGGTGAGGACCGCCACCTTGACATAGGTGGATCCGGCGTCAATGCCGGCAAAATATTCCATGGCTGTTCTCCTTGGGTTGATGGGGTTTGAATGGGCTGGAGGTTGATTGTTGGGATCAGGCCTCGAAGCACCTCTTTCATATAAAGCGGGTTTGTTTTTTTCTCCCGCAGAGGCGCAGGGGCGCGGAGAAGATAAGGACGTCTGTTTGCTGCGCCTCAGTGCTCGACTGAACACTTGCAGTACAAACACTCCCTTTTCTCTGTGCCCCCCTCTGCGCCTCAGCGCCTCTGCGGGAGTCCCTTGCACAGTCAACCACTGGGGTGTCTTCTCGAATAACGGGGGCTCTTGCTGCAATGCACCAAAGGAGGAGATCCTCTCTGCCTTCGGGATGGCACCTATCGCCGTTTGCGCTGTACCAGCATCTCCACAAAGGCCTCGATGCGGGTGCGTAACTGTTCCACATCCTCGGGACTGTAGTCGGTTTCGATACGCACCATTGCCACCCCCGACTCCTTGCACACCGCCTCCACCCGTCCCACCTCGAAATCATAGACCACGCAGCCCTTGAGCACGTGGTAGACCACTCCATCGACCCGGTGGGAGGCAATCATCCGCCGCAGGGTGACCAGCCGATCCTCGTTGGGGGCAAAACTCGGACAGATGCAGGGCATGAGCGTGCGTGCGGCCAGGGCGATAAGCTGCGCGCGCAGATTGCGTTCCGGATGGCCCACCGGGTCGTAGAGCGCCCGTTCGCCGACGCAGGATTCGTCGGCCACCAGGATGGCCCCCAACTCCTCGATAAGGGTGGGCAGCTTGAGGTTGGGAAAGATGACCGGACTACCGGCAATGAAAATGCGCGGGGCACGGGCCGGGCACACCGCAATCTGCCGCTGCTCCAACTCGTCGTTGAGCGTGCGCATGGCCCTGGTCCAGGCTTCCACCTCCATGAAGGAGAAGGCATTGGCCGCCACCATCGCCTGCCGCCCCCAGAGCGGGCTGGTCTCCGCGCTACGCAGGGCCTGCAAGCGCCGCATCTGGCTCTGGGCCGCTGCCTGCACCTGGATGGCCTGATCCAGGGTCTGAGCAGTGATGCGCACCCGCCTCCCCTGCTCCCGGCTCATATGCTGCTCCAATCGCTCCTTGAGGGCCATGACTTGCAGCAGCCAGGCCTGCTGGGAGATTTCCGAGTCCTTGAGATGGGGCACCTCCAGCATCCACACCTCGCGGAAGCGCGACAGCTCCTCGGCAAACTTGCGTTTGGCATCGCAGGTGGTGGGCACGATCACCACATCGCAGAGATCGTAGACGGCCAGACCTGGCTGGGCGGTCAAACCGAGTGAAGACTTGGCCAGGGGGCAGCCGTCACGGGGCACATGCTCCTCACCCGCCGCGCAGGAGGACGAGCAACCGCCGCAGAGCCGCAGGGGGATGGCACCAACGGCGTAGATCAGCTCCTCCGGCACCAAAATACAGTAAATGCCGATCACCGACCGGGTTGCACCGTCACGCAAGAGCAACGATCTGGGATCGTTGGCAACAAAGACCTGTTCCAGGGCCTCGATAAAGGGGGCAAGCGCGGCGGGGCCATCGGTCAGATCGCGGAGCATGGCCAACTGCCGGCCGGCCTCGCGGCTGATCTGCCGCAGCCAGCGGCCCGCTGCCTGGGGTTGGAGCGGTTTATTCATGGCAAGACTCCGTAGCCGACGGGCGATTGTGCTGCATCGCCAGGGCCGGGTGGCTGAAAAATCCCCGCGAGGAGGATCTGTAGATGGCAAGCCCCATAAAATCGGCACGCAGGGCGCGGTCTTCCGGGCAGTGCTCAATGCACTTCAGGCAGAGGATGCAATCGCCAAAGGTCACGTCGACCCGCCCCCGCGAGCTGAACACCTCGGTGATCTCCATGGGGCAGACATCGGCGCAGATGCGGCAGTGGGTGCAGGTGGCATCCTCCTTCTTCAATTTCAACAGACTCCAGCGCCGGTACCAGGACATCAGCAAGCCCAGCGGGCAATACGGGCACCAGAAGCGGCGTTTGACCAAGGCGCCGATGATGGCCATCAGCGAAAAGAGCAGGCCCAGCGAGGACATCACCAGCCGGGTGGTGCTTTCAAAGTCGACCAGGATGCGATCCGGCGAAAAGGTGATCAGCGGCAGGATGTACTTGCCGGGGCACAACTGGCAAAAAGGGATGAACAGATCCAAGGCCACCGAGGGAAAGAACACCGGAAAGGCCACCCACAGCGGAATGAGCACGGCAATGGCCAGGAAGATCCACTTGGCCCAGCCAAGCCGCTGCCGCAATCGTTGATCAAAACGGGCAAAGCCCATGCCGAGCGCGCGCCGCAGCCGGTCCATCAGGTCCTGGAAAAACCCAAGCGGACAGATCCAGCCGCACCAGGCCCGGCCGATCAACAGCACCAGCAGGCTGAACCAGAAGAAGCGTTCGAGAAAGAGCTGCATCTCCGCCCAGGTAAACGAGCCGAGGCTGGTTTGCAACGGCAGAAAAAAGCAGGTGCCGGCCCGGGTAGGCACAAAACAGCAGGAAAAGGTGGGCAGAAAACTGCCCAGATGCAACCCGGCACAGGCGCCAAAGAGCAAGATTGCAAAGGAAGTGGCCAAGATTAGCCAGCGGAGGTGAGCGATACGCACGGCTACTCCTCCTTGACGCGGCACTGCGCAAAGCGCACCAGGCCCAGCCGCTGCTGCCGCCGCTTCCCCAGCATGGCCCCGCCTACCAGCAGCAGGGTACCGCCGAGACCGAGCCCGGCCCAGACCATGTAACCAGCCACATGGCTGGTCCACTCCGGCCGGTTACGGAAGATGATCATCGGCAGGGTGGCGACATGGAGGGCCTGATGTTCCGGGTCTTCGACCCTGACCACATAGAGCAGCTTATCGTAGTGGAGCTGCTTAGAGCGGTCGTCAAAGGGAATGACTGTGAAGCGGCCGGAGGCATCGGTACGATAGCTCCGGCGCCAGCCGCTGCCCTCGGCAATCGCCTCGACCATGGCCCCGGCCAGGGGACGCCCCTGATAGCGTACCTCCATGCCATACTCCTCGTGCGGGCGCTGGAAACCGCCCCCCATGCGGTACATGGCCGGTGAACGGGCTGAACCGATCTCCAGGGCGATGGCGGGATCCTCGAAGAAGAAGGCCGGGGCCGATCCGGGACGTCCGTCATGCTTGTAATGGCCGACCATCAGCTTGGGATAGAGGTGGAGCCGTTGCCGACCACCATTCCCATCAAGCTGAAAATGACCACCCACCAGATAGCGGCCATTGAGGTTGAGGTCCTCAGGCAGGACGATTTCCCGCATGTCCGGGCTTACCGTTGTTGCCTTGCGGACTCCGTCCGGATCGCAGATGACCACCGTACCCGCCGGCAGCAGGGCCTCGGCCTCCTGCCCCATGGCGATGAAGGGATCGGCCAATACGCCCCGCACCAGTTCCAGGTGTTTGGGTTTCTCCTGGACACTCTGTCGCTGTTCGCGCTCCTCTCGGATCTGTCGCCAGTTGAGGTTGTCCATCGCAAAACGGTAGACGTGGAGGCCTTCCTGTTGCAGTTGCCAATAGAGGAGTTTGGGCGCATCTGCGCCAGAGCCAATTTGGGGAACAAACCCTACTATTATCAAGAGGAAAAAACGTAGCGGCCCCTTCATTGTCCCAGCCTCTCCAGACGCCATACCGGTCGCCACTTCTCGACATCAGCAGCGGTCATGACCTCAACCTTGGAGCCCTGGAACTCCTCGCGTACCTCGCCGATACTTTCCTCCATGTCACCCTCGATTAACAGCGCCGCCTCCTGCACTGCGGCCAGCCGTTCGGCATCGGCCTGCCACAGGCCCCGGCTCTGGGCTTCAAGCAGACGGCGGGTGATCTCCTCCAGGCCGTAGGGGTTTTCGCGGCGCAGCCATTCTAGATTGGTCTGATCCTGAATGTAGGTGGTCACCACCCGGTCAAAGACCCAACCGGCCACGGTTTCGGTGGTGGCACTCCATTTGAACAGGGTGTTGACCCGGCCGGCCACCTCGCCCGCGCCCTGGTAGCCCTCCTGTTGGCGCTGATCGATCCAGTGCGGGTTGAGCAGTTTGGCCATGGTCGTGGCCTCCAGATCTTCCTGAAAGTCCCGCACCGAATGATCGGCCTCGCTGTTGTTGTCGGCAAAGTAGATCCGGGCCCGTTTGCCGGTCAAGGCCTTGGCCGCCACCGACATGCCGCCGAGACAACCGGTGTAGCAACTACAGTCGGTGGCATCGTACTCCGGCGAGGCTTGGCGCATATAGCTCACCTCCACATCTTTGAGGCGGGCGGCAAAGAGGCGATGCGCCGCCACGCCCTGAACACGTTCAAACCCACTGATCCGGTCCGAACCGTAGGCAAAGCCACTCCAGTTGATATAGGTCTCGGCCAAATCGGCCTCATCGTTCCAGGCTGAAGCATCCAAAGCCAGACCAACCCCGGTGCCGCTGGCCCCAGGAGCCGAAGAAAAGACCCGGAAGCTGGCCATTCGCCGCAGTTCTTCGCCGCTGTGCTGCTCACCCAGTTCCCGGCGTAACTCGTCGAGTTGTTCCAGGGTGTGTTTGCGGATGAAATTCTGTTCAATCGGTTCAGGCAGATCCCCGGCCATGACGGCGGCCTCGTCGAGCAGGTCAGCAAAGTGCGGCACCATGTCGCGGAGGATGGAACTGGTCTGGATGACCACATCCACCCGCGGCCGGAGCACACCGGGGCCGTCGGTGCGATCCAGTTGCAGTACGTGCAAGGGGATGGGTTCAACTCCGCAGACCCGGCCGTTTGCTTGCCAGAGAGGCCGCATACCCATCAGGGCCAGGATCTGGCAGAAGACCTCGCCGTCGGACTTGAAGGCATCGATGCTCCACAGGCTGATGCCCACGCTCTCGGGGAAACGCCCCTCGTCCTCGAGGTATTTGCGCAAAAGATTATCCGAGAGCGCCTGTCCCACCTCCCAGGCGGCCCGCGTGGGGAGGGCGGCAACATCGCTGGTGAAAAAATTGCGCCCCGTGGGAAGGGCCTCGGTCTTGCCCAGGGCCAGGGAGCCACAGAGGCCCGGCTCGATGTACTCGCCGTCCAGGGCGCGAAGCAGTTGACCAATCTCACGGGTGCAAAGGCCGATGCGGCCCCCCACATCCTGGCACCAATCCAGGAGTCGGCGAAACGGTTGCTGGCCGGGCTCCGCTTTGCAGCCGTCCTTTGTCGTTGTCAGCAACCATTCGAGCACGGCCACGGCATCGTCAAACGCATTGCCCGAGGACGGCTGATGATGGGCAGCGATCTCCGCCAACAGGGGCAGGCCGTCCACTGGTTTGCCAAGGATGGTGGCCAACAGAGTGGCAATGCCGTGGCTGTCCGGGGCTGTTCCCAACAGATGTGGGCCGGTGGCAGAAAGGACGCGTCGGCTCCGGCCAATCCGGCGGGAGAGCAGCTCCATTGCCCGATCAAAATCCTCCTCCCCTTCCAGACCGCCCATTTGCTGCATCAGCGGCTGCATTCGTGCCCGCAGCACCTGCTGCCGCTGGTTTTCCCCGTGCAGTTTTGCCTTCTGGTACTGGTCAAGCAGGTCTTCCAACTCCAGGGTCATGGCATCCAGCGGCGCCGGCCGACGAACCGGGCAGAGATGATCGACCATCACCGCCCTGGCCCGCCGCTTGGCCATCAGCCCTTCGCCCGGCACATCCATGATGTAGAGGTAGATGTTGGGCAGATCGCCCAGGCTTATCTCCGGAAAACAGGCTGCCGAGAGTCCGACCTGCTTGCCCGGCAAAAATTCGAGCGCCCCATGGGCACCGAAATGGAGCACCGCATCCGAGGTGGCACGGATATAGGCGTAGGTGGCCAACCAGTGTGGTGGTGGCGAGAGGTGCGGATCATGGAGGATGCGGCAGACCTCGCCGTTGCACTTGGCTCCGTAGCAGCCGCGCTTGGGCTGGACAATGATCTGGAGATGACCAAAGCGCAGGCCGGTCACCAACAAAGTGGCCTGGCCGTCTTGCCGGTACACCATGCCCTCGCCGGGAAAGCGGCCCCAGTCGTTTTCAACCCGCTGCCTGGCCGCCTCGGGCATATCTGTTAGTAATTGCAGGTATTCCTCCGCATCCACCCGGTGCAGCACCCCACCCTTGGCCACGATCTCGTCGGTGGTGGTCCAACGGAACTCGGAGATGGCCTTGCGTGCGAGCAGCAGATCGAGCAGTGCTTTGCCGTCCTCCGGGGCATTGCCGGTATCGTAGCCCGCCTCGCGCAGGGCGGTGATCAGGGCCGCCAGACTGGCAAAGGTATCCAGACCGGCGGCCAGCCCCAGGGTGGCTTCCACGCCCTTGCAGGGATTGTTGTGCAGCACAATGGTCAGCCGCTTTTCATCATTGTCGAGCAGGCGTAGGCGGATCCAGCGATGCAGCCGCAGGCAGAGCCGCTCGATCTGTTCCGGCAGAGGGATATATCGTCGCAGCAACAGCCCGGTGACGGGATCGGTTTCCCCTCTGGTGGCAGCCACGGCGGTGGGCTCGATCACTCCGGCCATCTCCGGCTGGGTGAGGCTGAAAACCATGGATGCGGCGCCCGCCCCCGCGCCGGTGACATCCTGGCGCCACTGCTCGGGCGTTTGCTGGTAGAGACGCAGCAGTTGCACCACCGGCAGATTCAGTTCCTTCAGGATGGTGACATCCTCGGGCTGGGTGAGAAGGCGGCCGGCAAGAAGGTTGAGCAGCAACTGCGGCGCTGCGCCCCGCAGATACTCCAGCCAGGGATACCGTTGCTCCGGGGGCAGGCTGCTGTCAGTCATGCCCTCGGTGACCACACACAGCGGCGTTAGGGCCTGGCATTCCAGGGCCTGGATGAGGGCGTCGATTTCAGCGTGGTTGTTCTCGACAATCTGTCCGTAATAACAGAGCAACGCCACCAGGGGCCGCTTGACGGTGTCGCTGATGCGGCTGCACTGCCAGCGCAGATAGTCGCTGGTATCAAAGAAAAACGTATCGTGTTCAGCATGATAGATGCCGCAGGTCCGTACCTGCTCCGGCGGATCGATGTGGTGATCCGTTCCCGTGGCGCAAGCGACGAGAAAATGGATCCCATTGACAAAGTTGGCCAGCGAAACCTGCTCCAGATAGGCGGAAAATCGCACGGCCTGCTTCGCAGTGAAAGTGGTGAAGCCGGGTTGCCGCTGCGGCCCGAGATCGATGCGGTGCGGCAGTGAGCTTGCCGCCTCCAGCAGCGCCTCATACTGCGGTAAATCGCGAAACAACTGGACAATGCAGAGATCAGCCCAACCGCTTGCCATCAGCTTAATTGCCTCCCCGGCCTTGACATGCTGGGCATAAAAGCGCAGCTCAACCCCCTCGGCGAGCAACAGGGCGTATGCACGGGACCAAGTCTGGGTCTGGAACATCTGTCCGTGGACAAAGAGAATCTTCATGTCAAGCCTCCTGGTTGAGCAATGGCCCACCGGTCAAGAGGCACCTGGTGATTTGGCGAGTAGTGCCGCAACAGTGTTGGGTAATCGATTCTGTCCTGGAAGCGCTTCACCCTTGTTTTTCTGGTATCAAGGATGACGCCACCGTTTTCTCCCTGCTGAACAAGGGTTTCCTGCCAGCGTTGGTGGCCTTCCGGGGGTAACCATATCCCCGCCCCCCCGGCTGAGATCACCACCACCGCCACCTGTTCGACGGTACGGGCTCCACCAAGCAATTGGACCGCATCGGTGAATGAACGGCTGAAAATAACGACCACATCAGCACCCTCTTTGGCACAGGCCAACACCATTTCCGGGTGATAGAGCGCTCTTTCCGGCAAAAGATGAATCCTTGCAGGCCCGCAATCGCAACAGGGGAAAGGAATGGGCATTGCAACAGAGTCGCTGAAAACACCTAAAGAGAAAGGCCTCGTGTGACCATCAAACCAATAAACAGCCTTCACCGCCTCCATTGTTCGCACAAGCAGAATTTTCTGCCCCTGGGATACGCACCAATCATGTAAGTTGGCCATGTCGGCATCATCGTAATCGTTGATCGGAAGGAGGTGGAGCGTATCGGCACCCCCCTCCGAGTTCGGGTTCGTGTTTCTGATTGGCGGGATAGCACCTGCCTGTTCAGAACAGTGACATCGAACCTCCAACTTCCCAGGCGGAGGCAAATGGAGAAATGTTGTCAAATCATCGATCCCAGTTCTGTTGAGCGTACAGGGATGAACGTGGTCAGTACTCCTTGAAGTCAGACGCTTGAGGCGATTGCCGGAGAGCAGTTTGTGGTCCGCATTGAGGGGCAAATTAATCCGCAGCAGCTTCGAGGTTCGGGAACATTTCTGGAGTTGCACGATTCCTTGTGGACTGACGATGGCCGAAGGGGCGTGCCGGCAATCCATGAGCAGATCCTTGCCGGTGCGGTTGCAGGCAAGGACGAACAGCCCATTTTCCAAGGCCCTAGCTCGCCATATTTCCAAGGGATCAAGTCCCAATGGAGGCCAGTTAGCGAGCACGAGTAACAGATTGGCGCCGCGAAGAGCCGTGACTCTTGCCATGAGACTATGATACGAGTCGGAGCAGATCAGTACCCCCATCCGTCCCCAAGGGGTATCAAATGTATTGTTTTCATAGGGATTACCAGGACAGGCCCAACGGAATTCAGCATTCATCTTCCGATAGCGACAAACAATTTCTCCTTCCGCATCAAGGACAAATGCGCTGTTGTAGAGAATGCCATTTGCCGGGTCTCGCTCTGCCATGCCAATACAAGCGTACATGCCGTAATGACGGCAGATCTTACCGACCTCCGACAGGGTTGGGCCATCAACGGCTTCGACGTAGGGTGCGACATCCCGCATGTCGGCAAAAGAATATCCGGAGATAACCATTTCAGGGGCCACAACCATCTGTACCCCTTTTTTCCCGGCCACATGGCAGAGGTCCAGCAACTGCTGCCGGTTGGCCTCGGGCTGTTTGTATTCAACGGATAGATGCATCAAACCGAACTTCAGAAAAGCCATGATCTGCTCCAATTACGTCTGAACCATAGTGCAATGACCTTGATACACCTTTCTATTGATCCGCCATGCTGGCAGAAGCCAACGTTTGATACAAGGTGCAGGCCAGCGTGCGAACGACTGGGGGATTGTACAACAGACGGCTGGGGCAATCATTGGGGCAACAGCCCGACAATGGGCACTCACCACAGTCCTGGCCGAAGGTTGATAGCTCCGCGGAAAGGATAACTGAGGAATAGTTCGCTTCCGGATCGATCACAAAGCGTTCGTCGCCCAGGGTCTGGTTGCAAGGGAACCAGCGGCCATCAGGATGAACCGCCAAGCTACCCCCTTGCGCTGCTTGACAGAAATTGCGGGGAGCCATTCGCCGATCACGGTGAAGCATCCGCCGTACCAGATCCCATTCGCGCAGCCGTAGTGGTATCTTCCGCTGCGTATTGATGGCTGCCAATGCCTTGGTCAGGGAACAAACGCCACCTTTCAGTGCTTCCGCTGTCGCAGGAATAGGTTTATATTCCACATTCTCGGCCGAGCCCTTCTTCACCAAGAGGTCAAGGCCGATCCCCCTGGCTTGACGGAAGGCAGAGAGTAACCAGGCCAGGCGGTCCAACTGCCCCACGTTCTCACCTGAGACCACGGCAGTGACTCGGAAGGGGATTTGCTCCGACTCTAGCAGCATCAGCCCGCGGAGGGTCTCGGCAGCTTGGCCGCGCAAGGATTGTTGTGTCTTGGGTGAACCATCAAGGCTGATGCCCACCTGGAGACCAAAGGTGCGACACAGTTCGATCACCTCGGGCGTCAAACAGGTACCATTACTTTGCAGTCCCATGGTGTACGGTCGCGACAGGCTCCTTGCCCGTTCACAGGCCTCTTCGATCAGATCCGGCACCAGGCAGGGTTCGCCCCCGGTCAGCTGAATGTGCAACGGCCCGGAGCCGGAAGCCGCACGGGCAAAGGCACGCTCAAGAGTGGCACTGCCCATATCCTGCCGTCCCGGAGTATCACCATGATAGCAGTAGCGGCAACGCAGGTTACAGCGGGTGGTCAGGGCAAGAATCAGATAGTTGATTGATTGGGGGACAGCCGAGTGCGGCAAGGGAGGGGGCTTCAAAACTCGATCCCCTTCTGGGCCTTGATGCCGCTCTTCAGGGGATGCTTGACCACCCGCATCTCGGTGACGAGATCAGCCGCCTCAATGAGGGCTTGCGGGGCGTAACGACCGGTGATCAACACATGCTGCTCGGCACGGCGCGATGCAAGAAACTCCAGGCAGGGTGCAATCTCCAACATACGGTAATGGAGCAGGTAGGTGAACTCATCAAGCACCACCAGATGATACTGGCCGCTGTCGATGGCCTGGCAGGCCAGGGCCCAGCCCTCACGGGCTAGGCGGATGTCCTCCTCCAGGCTCTCCGATTTCCAGGTAAACCCACGTCCCATGACGTGCAAATCGATGCAATCATCAAAGCGTTTGACCGCCTCCAACTCGCCGTAGCGCCAACTGCCCTTGATGAACTGGATGAAACAGACCCGCAGCCCATGGCCCGCTGTCCGCAGGGCCATGCCTAGCGCAGCGGTGGTTTTGCCTTTGCCGTCGCCGGTGTGGATGATCAGTAAGCCTTTGGTCATTGGTGATTCCTTATTCCTGGAACGAATCGGTCTTTGCAAAGCGGCCATGCCGCCCTCTCACCCGGCAATCGATAAGCGTCCCGGTTGCCGGGTGAGTTGCTGGATTCAAAAATGGAATTTCACACCGCCGTACACGGAGAATCCCTCCATGCAGTAGCCGGATTCCGTGTATTCCTTATCCAACAGGTTATCAATGCGGGCAAAGAGATCCATATTCTCCAAGGCCTTATACGTACCGGACAGATTCACAGTGGTGACCCCGTCTTCCTCCCAGCGGATACTGTTCCAGCTCGGATCATTGAGCGGGACAATCTGCGCATCCCGCCAATTGATATCCAAGGCCATGGTCAGCTTGTCCATGGAATAGAGGGTGACGATGAAGTCAATCTTGTTTCTCGGCAGGTAGGTATTGCGGGTCCAATCGGCATTCTCATCAGCCTTGGAACGGGAGTCGATGTAGGTGTAGGCCAGATCAAATCGAACCATCTTCCAGGGCTGCACGCGAATCGAGGTCTCAATACCTGAGCTTTCACCCTCCTTGGCGTTGTCGTAACGCATGGCCGTATTATCGAAAATGATCATGTCGTCGAACTGGGTTTGAAAATAGGTAACCCCTACATTGACCTTGCCCCCTGCCAGCTCCTGGTTGACACCGATCTCGTAACTGGTGCTTTCTTCCGGTTGCAGGTCCGGGTTACCGATGGTGATCAGGTTGCCGTTATAGAGGTAGCCACCATAAATCTCGTACAATCCCGGAGTGCGATAGCCGGTGCCCACGTGGGCATGGAGTTTGGTTCCGGTGTTTTTAAACAGATACGCCGCCGAGGTTTCCCAGACAGCCTCACCATCAAATTCATCGTGGTCGTTGTATCGGCCTCCCAGGTTGATAAACAGGCTGCGATCAAGCAGGGCAAACTGGGCCTGGCTAAAGACGTCTTTATTCCCCCACGACTCATCAAAACTGACCGGGGTATAATCGCCGGCATATTTGTTCTTGGGTTCCTGACCGTCGTAGACGGATTTCTCGTAATCAGCCCCGAGATTGAGTGTCAGCCACTGGTTGAGATGCAGGTTGTGCTGCATTTCCACATAACTGGTTTCGCCATCGTAGTTGGATTGGTCTCCCGGAGTGGTGGACCAAAAATAGTGGCGTTCGGTGGCGCCTTGCGAGCCCTTGAGCGAGAAATCCCACAGCGGCGAGATCGTCTGGTTCCAGTTGAGTCCCACCTGATAGAGTTGCCCTTCGCGATGCTGGTCCGCATAGGCCTGGTTCTTGATCAGACCGCCATCGGCGCCCAGACTCGGAGAACTGCCCATGGCCAGATCGGTATCCGAAAAAATGCCGCTGAACTCGACGGTAGTCCTCTCTGTGGGTTTTACGCCTGCCCCAAAGGTCGCGCCGGTGTTATCGTACCAGTAGCCGTTGGGGCCACCGTTGTTGGCGCCATCGGTGGTGATGTACATGGGGTTGAAATCGACGTAATAGTTGTCCTTGCCGTAGGCGGCGCGGGCGTTGGTAACATAGGTGCCGTTGGGGCCGAACTCGTTGCGCCATTCCGCCGAAGGCCCGGATTGCCATCTTTTGGGAATGATGTTGACCACCCCGCCCATGGCCTGGGAACCGTAGAGGGTACTGTTGGTCCCCTTCAGCACCTCCACCCGATCGAGATTGGAACCGCTGTACATATCTTCGATGAAGTATTGCAGGGTGCTCTGGGTGTCGGCGGCATCGCGCAACGGCATGCCGTTGTACTGATATTGAGTGTACTGCGAGCCCGTGCCACGGATGCTGATATTGGACCACTGCCCCATACCCCCGAGCCTGCGAAGATAAACGCCGGGCTCGTTGTCGAGCAATTCGGGGAGGAAATACTGTTGTTGCTCCTCCCGATCCTCGCTGTCGATAATATTGATGCTTTTGGTGGTTTCTTTGAGCAGGGTTTCCGTCCGCGAGGCGGTTACCACGATATCCTCGGCCTTCTGGATGGTTTGCTGTTCTTCGGAGGTTACGGTTTCCTGGTCATTGGCCAGCGCCGGAACGGCCATCCACGGCATCAGAGCCAGGGCAAAGAGTAACTGGCTCGGTTGCAGTCTTATTCTTGATTGCATGGGTGTCTCCTTTTTGCTGTTTCTTTAGTTCAATCTCAAAACTTATAGGAATAACTGAGAAAAAAGGACTGACCAGGTTTGGGGTAACCCTTTTTCTCGTAGTAGTCCTCGTCAAAGAGGTTATCGATGGTCAGCGCCACCCGGTGGTGCTCCAGAAAATTGTAGCCCACCACAAAATCGATCACGGTAAAGGAAGGGTATTCGATCTCCGGGTAACCGGCGGTAACCCAGTCGGTGTCACGCATCGGTCCAACGGTACGAAAATGGAGACGGCTGTCGATGGTGCCATCATCGTATTCCACCCCATAGTTATAGGTGTAGTCGGCGACATTGTAGATATCGCGATTGGTGCCGGCAGTGACCTCCTCTTCCGCCGAAAAGATGGTGGTATTGTTGACGTAGAACTTGAGGCTGCGGTTCCAGTGCAGGGGTACGCCGAGATCAAAACTCAAGGTTGATTCCAGCCCCTGAATATCGGCACCCAGTGCGTTGATATAGGTTTTGACGTTACCGCTCTGGGTGGTGGTGATGCGATCATCGACCGTGGTGTCGAAATAGGTGACATCCAATGCCACACCCCAGGCAGGGAGTTCATAGCCGACACCCGCGTCCCAGGTGGTCGAGGTTTCGGGATCAAGTCCGCTGTTGCCTTGGGTGATCATGGTGACGCCGCCGACCATGGTTTCGGAATAACCGGCCAGTTCAAAAGCGCTGGGCGGGACAAAGGCTTGGCCGATGGTGGAATGCAGTCGAATACCGGAATCAAAGAGGTAGTTGGCGCCGACCCGGGGACTGAAGGTGGAAAAATCCTCGGTCGTGGGATCAAAGCCGCTCATGTAGGGGGTGGACAGGGTTTCAACCTCAAAGGTGTCATAACGTCCGCCGCCGGTGAGGGTCAGGCGTTTATCATTGAACTTCCACACCGATTCGAGATAACCGGCCAAGTTGGTGCGGCCTTCATCGGGGGAAGAGGGCGCCTTGCGGCTGCCGCTGGTGGTGTAACTGCGCGAGAGTTTTTCGATGTACTGGTAATCGAATCCAGCAATAAACTTGTGATCGCCCCAGGTGTAGGTATCCTGCAACTGCCACCCATCCCAGGTGGTGTCGGAATCATAGCTCCGATAGGTGGGAACGGTTTTGCTACCGGAATAGTTCGAGTAATTTTCAGCCTCTTCCTCGGTATGGTAGACGGTGGCCCCGACCTCATTATTGGCGCCCAGTCCGCCACCGACCCGCAGATCGACACCGTTATTGTCGATATCCTTGCTGCCGCTGCGCACATCGCCGTAGGCCACGTCACCGGGGGTTTCAATGTCACGGCCCTGGTACATATTGGCGGAAAAATCCGCTCGCCAGTCATCGGCAAAATTGCCGCCAATGCGCACTGAACCGTTGCGGGTGCTGTAGGCGGTGCTGGCGCGTTCATCACCATTGTCCCCGGTTTTCAGATTATCGGCCTGCTCGTACCGGCCAGCAGCCACATTAAAATCCAGCTTGTCGGCAATAATGGCCCCACCGGTATTCAGTTTCTCGAAATTGGTATCAAAGCTGCCAAATCCGGCCTCTACCTCACCGGCAATGCCCTTAGTATTTTTCTTGGTGATCACATTGACCACGCCTCCCATAGCCTCGGCACCGTACAACGAGGAGGCGGGTCCTTTAAGGACCTCAATGCGTTCGACGTTATCGGTGAGCACGGTGGCCAGGTTGGTGGCACCAATGGGGCGGCCGTCGAGAAGAATCAAGCTGTGTTTGGTGATACCGGAAAACTCGGGCCGGAAGCCGCGGATGCCGATACCTGCCAAGGCTCCCGGATACTCGATCACACTGACCGAACTCGATTTTTTCAGCTGTTCGGTGATCATGGTGGCTGCGGTCATCTCGATGTCGTGGCTGTCGATGACCTCGATCTTGGTGGGAATCTCGAGGATGTTCTCCTCACTTTTGGTTGCCGTGACCACCATTTCTTCGGCTTTTTGCTTGATTGCCACGTCATCTTGCTTCTCCTGCTCAATCTGGACGGATTTCTTCTTGGCCGCCTCGATGGCGGGTTGATCCTGGGCCATGATCGGTTGTGCCGTACACAGCACCAGGGCCAGTACAAGCCGATCAAATCGTTTCACTCCTTTTGGTTGCATCCTTTGCTCTCCTGTGATGGTTGGTTATTTCTCGTGAACACAGAGGCAAAGCGGCACCCTCCTGAGCAAGGAAGCAATTTCCTTGCGATGCGCATCCCTGTATCCTCGACAGTCGTGGCACAATTGGCATGGTCGGCAGGTCTTCTGACTCTCCTCCCCCAACCGAACCCTTCCCATGCGGTATGCACAGTGGCGTTCTCTCGGTGGGGCGCCCTGATTTTCGGTCAAGGCGGGGATAACAGCGGCGGGACCGTTCCCGATTTGCACGGGATTCCCTTTTACCGTCCGCAACTTCGGACGACCGACATGCACATTGATCATTCTGTTACGGCATGGTTGTTTCCTCCTGATCACGCATGGTGCATGCAGGGGTGGCCCCGGCTGAGCCCAGCGTTTCCATACTCCGCCATTTTTCCGCAAACCCCAGGGCAAGTGCCCGGCAGGTGAGATGGAGAAAGGCCTGGTTATCGGTCTGCCGGCAGGTTGGCGCCAGGGTCTGGCGATAGTGGTCCAATCGGCAATAATCACCGCTGACGGCACAAGCCGTCTGCGCGGCATAGGCGGCCATGATCTCACTCCAGCAGGTCCTGGGCAGCACGCCCCAGGCAATTTTGTCGCGCAGATGCATCAGGGCGGCCACTGCGGCCACGGTGAGCGGATCATGTTCAAAGGCGAGGAAATTGGCGCGCAGCAGATCCGCCTGATCCTGATCCAGGAAGGCGCAGATTTCGTCGGCCAGCCCGGCGCGATTGATGCCGAAGCGTTCCAGATGGATCTTGAGCGAACATTGCCCGGCCGGGGTGAGGTTGTTCTGCCGGGCCAGGGTACCCTTGATCGCCTCAAAGACGGCACGTCCGATCAGTTCGCCGAGCTTGGCGTGCTTGCCGGCACTGGTCAGGAGCGGTCCATTACCCTCCATGGCCGCCACCGCAATCTGATCGGTGCCAGTGCCGGTGGCCAGGCCATCGGAGTAGCGGGAGTTGACCGCCAGTTCCTGGAGCACTGCGGTTTTGGCCTCGGTGGCGGTCATGATGCAGCGGGTCAGGGCACCGGGGATGAGCGGCTGGCTGATAAAGAGCAGGGTGTTAATGGTGCCGGGGCCAGGGATGGTTTCCGCCGGCGGCAATCGTTCAAAACCCTCCGCAGTTTCCACCACTGAAGCCGGGTCACCGACCCTCCCGGCATTGCCCTCGACGCCGCCGGTACAGACAGCCGCCACGGTGAGATCGCGAAACTGCTGCACCGCGATGCAGGCATGGTGCATGTTGGCCGCTGTACCCAAGGTGGCGCAGGCCTCGGCCTCCAGGTTGTGCCGCTCGCAGATGGAACGGCGGTAGGCCAGAGGATCACGATAGGCCATGGAAGGCAGACGATGGCAGTGCCCGGCCGGTTCACAACTCTGGTGGTTGTAGAGGCAGGTCAGATCGGTACGCAATCCCCCTGCCACCCGGCAGGTGGAGAGCACGCTGTGCGGCTTGAGGAAGCGGGCATAGATGATCTTTTCTTCGCGGTGGAGTTCCACGCCGTTGTAGAAGGTGTCGATGAGCATGTTGGTCGGTTGTTTCGTCTGTGGGTTGATAGTCTGTTGGGTTTTATGCGGAAGGGTTCGGCTGCCTGAAAAGATACAGACTCAACAGCTCTCAGCTCTCCACCTCTCCTCAATCCCTGGCCCGATTGACCGAGTGCAGGGCCAGCCAGAAAAAAAACAGGCCGATGACCAGCAGTACCAGATAATCAAAACCTTCCGCCGGCTGGCCGAGGCTGGTGGCACGGATGGCGTGTGAGGCATGGGTCAAGGGCAGAAAGGAAAGCAAGGCCTGGGCCCAGACCGGCAGCTTTTCCACCGGGAAAAAGGTGCCGCCCAGAAAGGCCATGGGGGTGATGATAAAGCTGGTGAGCAGGCTCTGGTCGGCATGCGACTTGACCAGCATGGCCATGGCCACCGCCAGGGAGGCGAACACGAAGCAGTTGAGCGCGACCGCCAGCCAGAACAGCAGCCCATAGTGAAGCACTACGCCAAAGGGCAGACTGAGCAGCAAAATCACCGCCACACCCAGGAGCGCCCGGGTCATACCGGCCAGGGTCTCACCGGCCACATAGGCCAGATTGCTGATCGGTGCAGCCTGGAACTCCTCGAAGATGTTCCAGTAAAAACGGGCCACATTGATGTCGGTGGCAATAGCAAAGGCCTGGGTCATGCTCGCCATGGCCACCAGGCCAGGGATAAGAAAATGAAGGTAGGACTGCTCGCCGAAACGAATCAAATCGCCCATGGCATAGCCAAAGGTGATCAGATACAGCAGCGGCGACACCGCCATCCCGGCCAATTGGCGCTTGAAACGGTACTTGAGAATCAACATCTCCCGCAGATAGACCGCGACGAACCCGTTCATGACACCACCTTCTTGCCGGTGAGGCTTAAGAAGGCATCCTCAAGATTGACCCGCCGCAGGGTAAAGCCGCAGTCCTGGGCAGCGGTAAATGCGGCGGCCTGGTCACGGTCGGCAAAGTAGAGGGTCTGCATCCCTTCTCCGTTCATCTGATCCACGGCCCAGTGGCCCAGGCGGGCCATCAAGTGTTGGGGGTTATCCAGGGCAACGATCCTGCCCTGGTCGAGAAAGGCCACCCGACCGGCGAGGAATTCCGCCTCCTCGATGTAATGGGTGGTGAGAAAGATGGTGGCCCCATCCTGCTGCACCCGCTTGATCAGCGCCCAGATGCGGCGGCGAATCCCCGGATCCAGGCCAACGGTGGGTTCGTCCAGAAAGAGGATCTTTGGTTCGTGCATCAGCGCCCGGGCGATCATCAACCGCCGCTTGAGCCCGCCGGAGAGCTGTTTGACCAGCGAATCCGCCCGGTCGAGCAGCTCGACATAGCTCAGCAACTCCTCGATCTTCTGCCGGCGGCGGCGTGCATCCATGGCAAAGAGCCGGCCGTGAAGGTCGAGGTTCTCGCGCACGCTCAACTCGCTGTCCAGGTTGATATGCTGGGTGACCAGCCCGCACTGCCGCTTGGCAGCCTGTGCGTCGGTGACAATGTCGTGACCGCCCAGGGTCACCCGCCCGCAGCCGATACGGGTCAGACCGGTGAGGATGCGGATGGTGGTGGTTTTGCCGGCACCGTTGGGACCGAGAAAAGCAAACAGCTCGCCCGCGTCCACCGAGAGATCGATGCCGTCCACGGCCTTGACCTTGCCGTAGAATTTCTGCAGTTGGTTGATGTGGATCATGAGTGTTTATGGGGTTTGTACGTTTTCTTGGAGAAAAGGAGATCCCTCACCTGCGTTCGGGATGACATCCGGGAGTTGACCAAGCTGTCTAATGGCCGCGCTTCCTCTGTCATGTCGAGCGCAGCGAGAAATCTCCCCGTTCAAAGCCATCACTGCCCGGCCAGTGCCCGTTTACGCAGGGCCTGGACATTATCGGCGATCTCCATCAGCGGTTGCCGCCGTACCCGGTGCGGCAGGACCAGTTCGGCGCTGGCGCTGATGTCTGCCGATTCGACCTTGGTACGGCCGTCCAGGGCCGCCAGGGTCTTGGCGGTCTTGAGCATGATGATGTCGCCGCGATGCCCGTCCACCCCAACTTCCAGGCAGGTTTGCGCGATTTCGAACAGCAGCGGCCGCTGCACCTCAACCTGCGGGTAGAGGGCGCGGGCGATGAGCAAGCGGTCGGCCAGGGCCTCGGACTCGGCGATCCAGCGGGCGGCAAAGCCCTCCGGATCGAGATCAAAGGCAGCCCGCCGCTCCATGATCGTCACCCGGTCTTCCGCCCGGTGAATCCCCTCAATGTTAACGCAGAGACCGAAGCGGTCGAGCAACTGCGGCCGCAGCTCTCCTTCTTCCGGGTTCATGGTCCCCACCAGGGTGAAACGGGCCGGATGGGAAAAGGAGACCCCCTCACGCTCGATGGTGTTGACGCCCATGGCAGCGGAATCGAGCAGCACATCCACCACATGGTCATCGAGCAAGTTGACCTCATCGACATAGAGGATGTTGCGGTGTGCCTGGGCGAGGATGCCGGGCTCGATCCGTTTTTCCCCTTTTTTCAGGGCATGTTCGAGATCAAGGGTGCCCACCACCCGGTCCTCGGTGGCGCCCACAGGCAGCTCCACCACCCGCACCTTGCGCTTGCTCACCTCAGGGCAGGCCTCGGGAGGATGGCCTTGGGTGAGCAGACGGATCTCGGTAAACACATCCAACTCCGACTCGGGGTCGAGTTGGAACGGATCCTCGCTGAACACTGCAATCTCGGGGAGGATGTCAGCCAGGGCACGGACCGCCGTCGACTTGGCCGTGCCCTTCTCACCGCGGATGAGCACCCCGGAGAGACCTGGATTGACCACATTGAGCATCAGGGCCAGTTTCATTTTTTCCTGACCAACAATGGCGGTGAAGGGATAGATGGGTCGGTTGTTCATGGGTGTTGTCCTCGCACGATGTTGACCAAGGCTTCAGCCTTGAGGTCATCGATTTTAAAGTATTGGGCCTCCATGGCCCCGGCCAGCCGCCGGGCCAAACCGAAGGTGACCAGACCGGCCTCCTCGGTATCGACGACGATGGAGCGGATGCGCTGGTCACGGCCCAGGGCCTCAGCCAGGCGCAGTGACTCCTCCACCGGCTTCTGCTCCCCCAGGGAGACGTTGCACTTGCCGTCGGTGATAAAGAGCACAATGGGTTGGGCGGTGGGGTTCTTGATCAGGTAGTTGCGCACCTGCTCAAAACTCTTGGCCAGTCCGGCGGAAAGCGGGGTGCGCCCACCCACCGGCATCTCGGCAAGCAGCCGGCCGGCCATATCCACCGAGGTGGTGGGCGGCAGGTTGATGAAGGCCGCATCGCGGCGGAAGGTGATCATCGAGACCTTGTCGCGCTTCTGGTAGGCATCAAGCAGCAGCGACATCACCGCACCCTTAGAGGCGGCCATCCGCCCCCGCGCCCCCATGGAACCGCTGGCATCGACCACGAAGAGGAGAAAGTTGCCGATACGTTTCTCGCGCACCTTGGAGCGGATATCCTGGGGCCTGAGCTGCACCGCCAAGTCGCTGCCGTTTTTCCCTGCCCGCTGCTGCTGATACGGGGCAGCGGCGCGCAGGGTGGCATCGAGGGCAAAGTCGCCGTTATTGTGCAGGGTGCTCTTGACGTATCGCCCCTGCTTCTGCGAGATACGGCTGCGCGTGCGTCGGCCCGAGCCCCGGCGCACCACCCGGTCCTTGGCGGCAGCAAGCGGTTTGACTTGAAAGGTGGAGCCGATGGCAAAGACCTGGTCCTCGCGTTCTGCGGCTGCCTGGCCCTGTATTTCCTCCTCGGCCTGTTCCTCGGATTGCGATTCCTCCTGGCTCTGCTCCTGCGGTTGGGGTGGAGGCGGTGCCGTCTGGCTTTGAGGATTCTCCTGGGGTTGTTGCTGTTCCTGCTGCTCGCTCTGTTCTTCCTGCTCCTGTTGGTCGGTTTCCTCGGGCAAAGGGGGTTCCGGTGGGGGCGGAGGGGGTGGGGGCTGGGCATCCCGGCGGCGGTGCAGCAGCACCAACGGCGCCACCTTGCCGATATGTTCCACACTGACCTCGGTCTTGCCCTCCAGGGCGGCCAGGGCTCGCGCCGCCTGCTCCAGCACCAGGTCGGCCCGGTGACCGGCAACATTATTTTCTTGGCAGAGAGCAGCGATGAAGCCGCGCAGTCCCTTGCTGAGTCGCACCCAGGGCAGCAGGGTCTGTCCCTGGATGATACGGTGCGCCAGTTGCTCGTTCTCCTCGCGGTAGCGGCGAACAAAGCCGGCCGGATCCTGATCAAAGGCCTCGCGCCGCTCCATCAGTTCGACCCGCAACTCAGGCTCCTCGGCCCCGGTCACCTCCAGACAGAGGCCGAAGCGGTCGAGCAGTTGCGGCCGCAACTCGCCTTCTTCCGGATTCATGGTGCCCACGAGGATAAAGCGCGACGGATGGCGGTAGGAGATGCCCTCGCGCTCGATACGGTTCTCCCCGCTGGCCGAGGCATCGAGAATCAGATCGACGATGTGATCATCAAGCAAGTTGACCTCGTCGATGTAGAGCAGGCCGCGGTGGGCCTCGGCGAGCAGGCCAGGGGAGACCACCACCCGCCCCTCGCGCAGGGTACGGGGGAAATCAATGCCACCGCTGACCCGATCTTCGGTGGCATTGAGCGGCAGATCCACCAAGGGTACCGGCCGGGTGGCACGGGGCAGATCCGGAAAGCGCCGCTCGCATTCCGGGCAACGTGGGCTTGAGGGCGCGGGCGAACAGCTGTTGACGCAACCCGCCACCACCTCCATCTCCGGTAGCAAGGCTGCCAGGGCCCGCACCATGGTCGACTTGGCCGTGCCCTTTTCGCCGCGCACCAGCAGGCCGCCAACGCCGGGATTGATGGCCGCCAGCAGCAGCGCCTGCTTGAAGCTGTCCTGGCCGACCACCGCCGCCAGGGGATAGATCGCTTTTCTCATGCAATTCCCCATCACATCCTCCAACTGACACCGGCCATCCAGGTCAGGGGCGGGCCGAGCAGGCCATCGGCGTAGTAGTAGGTGGTGTCGGCGAGGTTCTTGATCTCGGTGAACAGGGCGTATTGGCCCAGCCGGTATTCGGCGCGGAGATTGGCCAAGGCATAGTCGGGCACGGTAGTGGTGTTGGCGCGATTGAGGAAGACCTCGGAGACGTACTTGGCGGAGAAGACCGTGGTCAGCCGCTCGCTCACCTGCCAGGTACAATCGAAGGTGGCGGTATGCTCGGCCTTGGCCGGGACGAACAGGCCACTCTCTTCGTCAATGGCCCGCATGTAGGTGTAGCCGGCCTTGAGGTTGAGGGGGGTGATCGGTTTCCAGTTGATCGCCACATCGCCGCCACGGTAGCTGACCTCGCCGAAATTCTCGTACTGGCCGATGCCATCATAACCGGTGACATAGGTGATGCGGTCGCTGAGCAGGTTGTAGAAGACCGAGGTCCGCAGGGTGAGTTGTTCGATCGGCGTCAGTGCCAGGGCCAGGCTGTAGTTGTCGGCGGTTTCCATGCCCAGGTCCGGATTGGGCCGGGTGGAGCTGGTGTGGTTATAGCGCTGATAAAATGAGGGAATATTGTTGCTGCCGCTGTAAGAGCCGGTCAGGCTCCAGCACGGTTGCTGGTAGAGCAGTTTCAGTTCCGGATTGAGCACATCGTCAAAGGCGGTGTTGGCATTGACGCGCAGGCCCCCGGACAGGGACCAGGGACTCTGCCCTTGATGGATGGTCTGGCTGGCAAAGAGGGAAAAAACCTCCTCGCTCTGATCAGCAAAGGTGGTGCCGTGGGCCTGGGCCAGGCGATAACCGGCGCCGTAGGCCAGTTCGCCCAACCCGCCGGTGGTGATGGATGCACTCAGATCCTCGCCCAGTTCGTTGACCCGCAAGCGTTGGTCCAGGGCTCGGCTGATATCGGTGTTGTGCTGCTCACCGCTATTGAAGAAGGTGGCGCTGGTATAGCCGTAGGCGCGGGCCTGGGCGGAGAGGATGGCAGTCTCGTTTTCCTTGCGCGATTGCGGGGTGGGGTAGTCCGGCAGGCCGGTCAGACCCCGCTCATCGTGGACAAAATCAGCGCCGAGATTGATGCCCCGCTCTTCATCCGCATTGTAGGCGAGCTTGAGCCCGGCCCGGTGGCGCAGGCTGTCGTCGTTGATCGTGTAGCCCTGGGTGGTTTCCACCTCGCCACCGGCCTCTGCCCCCCATTGGCCACGGCGAGCCTGGACATTGGCTCCGGCATACCCGGTATCCTGGTTGCCGCCGTAGGTCTTGATCGATCCGCTGACGGCGCTGATCGCCCGGGTGGTGACAAGGATCACCCCGCCGCCCGCATCCTGGCCGTAGCGCACCCCGCCCTTGCCGCGCAGGATCTCGATCCGCTCCACCTGGTCCGGGTCGACCATGGACCAGTTGATAGCCCCGTAGCTGGAGGTGGGATCGTTGATCGGCCGTCCGTCCACGAGCACCCGCACCTTGGAGGAACCGTGGATGCTCACCGAGGTGTCACCGGCACTCACCCCGGGCACATGGTTGAGCAGATCAGCCATCTTGTTGGCCTTCAACTGCTTGATTTCCTCAGCCGTGAGGATGATGGCGCCTTCCTCCTCCTGGCCCGAGCCTGCACCCGGTGCCAAAAGCGTGCCCAGGCAGGTCAGCAGCGCGCAGGCCCAGGGCCGAATTATTCGCTCCATTCCTCGACCTCGCCTTCCATCTCCAGGTAGGCGTTTTTCAACTGCTCCTCCATGGCTGCATCCGCCTGCCACATGCCGCGGCTGATGGCTTCGAGCAGTTTATCGAGGATGTTTTGCAGGGCAAAGGGGTTGACCTCCTTCATCCACTCCTGCATCTCGGGGTCAAGGGCGTAGGAACGGGCGATTTTCTCGTACATCCAGTCGTCGATGACCTCGGCGGTGGCGTCCCAGCCCAGCACGATATCCATCACATGGGAGATATCGCCGGCACCCTTGTAGCCGTGCCGCTTCATGCCGCTGATCCACTTGGGGTTGACGAGGCGGGAGCGGAGCACGTGCTTGGCCTCTTCCTGGGTGGTGCGAATCTTGACGCGTTTGGGATCGGAGCTATCACCCATGACCGCAAAGGGGAGATAGCCGCGCACCGTCTTCACCGCTACGATCATTCCGCCGTAGTAGTTGTAGTAGTCGGTGCAGGACATCATGTCGTACTCGCGCGAATCCTCGTTCTTGACGGTGAGGTCCATGCGCGAGAGCTGACGGCGGTAGGCCATGGGCTTGGCCTTGCCGTAGCTGCCCTGCCCATAGGCGTGGGAGGAATAGCGGATGTAGTTGTTGCCCAGGTCCTCCTGGGTCTGCCAGTTTTTCGACTCGATCAGTTCCGAGACGCCGGCGCCGTAGGTCCCGGGCGGGCAGCCGAAGACGCGGAAGGTGGCCTCGCGCCAGGCCTCCTCTTCACTCAGTCCCTCGCTGCGGTACTCCTCCAAATCGCGAAAGACGTTGCGGCGGATGAGGTTGGAGTCCATCGGTTCCTCAAGCGCAGCCACCATGCGGGCGGCCTCGTCGATCAGTTCCACCAGATTGGGAAAGGAGTCGCGGAAGAAGCCGGAGATGCGCGGCACCACATCCAGGCGTGGCCTTCCGAGTTCGTTTAACGGGATGACCTCCAGGCCAGAGACGTTGCCGCTGCCCTTCTGCCACACGGGCTTGAGCCCCATGAGGTAGAGAATCTCCGCCAAATCATCGCCGCGGGTGCGCATGGTGACGGTGCCGTAGACGAGGATACCGATGGAATCCGGATATTTGCCGGTCTCGCCCAGATAGCGTTCGATGAGGGCGTCGCCGAGACGAACCCCCACCTCCCAGGCGGCCGGGCTGGGGATCTTGTTGGGATCCACGGAATAAAAATTACGGCCAGTCGGCAGGATGTCGGCCTGGCCCCGGCTGGGCGCACCCGAGGGACCGGGCTTGACGAAACGGCCGGCGCAAGCAGCCAGGGCCGCATCCAGCTCCTCGCTGCACAAGCGGATATTGGGCACCAGCGTGCGGGCGATGTAGTCGAGGGTGGCTTGCACCCTGGCGCGATCAGCTTCCGCCAAATGCGAAAGCATCTCGCCGCACAGATCGGAGAGCGCCTCGGGTCGGAAATCGAACTCCGCCAGCCGACGCACCAGGGCCAAGCCCTGTTCATGGGCGGCCCGCAGCACCTCGCCACCGCTGCGGTTGCCGAAACGGGCCTGGTGTTTGCCGCGATTGTCAATGACATCGTCGTAATCGCAGCCCATGGCCATGACCAGGGACTCGCGCAGGGACGGCACCTCGCCGTTGGCCAGACGGGTCAACTGAACCACGAACTCGACCAGCCGCTCTTCCGCGGGCGCCAGTCCCAGGGTGTGGAGGCCATCGTTGATCATGGTATCGCCCAGTTCCTCGACATAGGCGTGCAACTTTTCGAGAAAGCCGTCGAAATCGGCCAGGGCCTGCTGCTCGCTGAGATCCAGATCCTGATCCAGATTGGCGGCAGCCACCGCCTCCCAGATCATCGGCCGCAGGATCTCCACCTTGGCCGGATCTTCAGCGCGGGCATCGCTGTAGTCGGCCACCAGGGTCTGCACCTTGGCCAGGTCGTCGTAGAGATCGGCATTGGTGAAGGCTGGGGTGAGATGATCGATGATGCAGCAGTAGGAGCGCCGCTTGGCCTGGGTGCCCTCGCCGGGGTCGTTGATGATGTAGGGATAGATGTTGGGCAGCTCCATGATCGCCAGATCCGGATAGCACTGGCCCGAGAGCCCCAGGGCCTTACCCGGCAGCCACTCCAGGGAGCCGTGCTTACCGATATGCATCACCGCATCCGCCTGGAACACGTCGCGGATCCAGCGGTACTGGGCCAGATAGTGGTGCGGCGGAGAGAGGTAGAGATCGTGCAAGACCTTGTCGATCTGCTCCAGATAGCCGCGCGGCGGCTGGATGGTGAGAAAGACGTTGCCGTTCAAAACTCCGGCAAAATGGAGCTGGTCGTTATGGACGAACAACTGGCCGGGCATCGTGCCCCAATCCTCGACCATCTTGGTGCGGATCGGCTCGGGGAGCTCCGCATGCCAGCCCTGGTACAGCTCAGCCCCGGCCTTGGCCTCGGCCCGGGCCGCCATCTGATCCATGGGCAGCCAACGCTGGTCGCAGGTCATTTTTTCCAAGAGCGTATGGGCGAGTTCGTCCTTTTCGGGAAAGTCATGGTCGATTGAGTAGCCCTGCTCCCGCATACGGGTGAGCAGGGTCGAGACGCTGGCAAAGGAATCCAGCCCGGCTGCGCAGCCGATGCGGTCGTTGCGCGGCGGATAGTGGTGAAAGACGATGGCGATCTTGCGCTCCGCAACCGGTATGCGGCCAAGCCGTCCCCAATTGATCGCCAGGCGCACCACCTTGTCCACCCGCTCCTGGATGGGCATGTACTTGGCCAGGAGCGCACCGGTGAGCGGATCGATGGCCTCCTGCTCGCGGGTGGCCACCGGCACGGTGATCAGCGCCCCGTCAAACTCCGGCTGGGCCGCCGAATAGGAAACGTCCATGGTCGGCAGCCCCTGCACCGACTCCAACCACTGGGCATAGGGTGCGGAACAGGTCATGGCCTGGATCACCGGCACCCCGAGGCGGGGCAGCAAGTGCTTGAAGGCGGGCGCTGCCAGGGTCATGGAAAACATCAACGGGTTGATCAGCACATCGATGCGCGGTGTATCGCCGTTCATGAAGTAGTCGGCCACCACGTCATCGGCGCCGCGATTGCCACGCTCCGCATCCTTGTAGCGCAGGTGAAACACGGGAATGACATTGGCGCCCCTGGCCTCGATGGAGCGGATCAGGCTATCGACAAAGGCGAGGTTGTTGTTGGTCCAGTAGGTCTGGTAAAACCACAGCCCCACGGTGACCTTGGCCGGGTCAACCCGCTGGGCCAGATACTCAGCCAAGACGGGGGTTCCGGAAAAATCGGGATGATAGATGCCGTCATCCGGCAGGGGCCGGGGTGCGAGGACGGCCCAATCGCCTCCATGCAACCGCTGGTGGAGGTGCACCAACAACTGGTGAAAATTCTGCGCCCCGCCGTATTGGAGGTAGCGTTTGATCAGATCCCACTCCGGGCTGCCGAACTCGGTGGAAAACTCGCGCGCTGCCTCGATGGAATCCTCATCGCCGCTGGTGGGCTGAATGTGGATCAGGGGCTGTTTTTCGCTTTCGATCTTGGCCAGCTCCTCGTGCAACAGGTCAAAGGCGGGAAAGGAGGCCTTGCCGCCGTGCAGCGAGATGATCACCACCTCAGCCCGCAGCAACTCGCGGACAAAGGCCTTCTGGCGGCTGCGATCAAAGAGCTGCACCTGGGTGCGGGCATGGATTGCCAGGGGCAGCCCCTGGTCGAGACCGAGCCGCATCCCCTCGGAGAGCGAGGGGATTTCCGTGGCTGTGGCGGAGAAATAACACAGGTTCAGCGGCTGCATCAGGCCTCCTCGGTATGGGGGGAAAAGGATCGGCAACAGGCAAAGGTTTCCAGGCAGGCGATCAGGGCCGTGGCGTCGGCGCAGTGCCGAGGAGCGGATTCGCCGTTGACCCGTAAACCCGGCGGCACCCCCTGGCGCAGACTGAGCAGGGGCAGACCGCGATCAAGGGCGCCCTGCAGCAAGTCCACATTGGCCTGGTTGGCCGGCCCCACCGGAAAACCGCTATCAATGACCAGATCACAGCCGTCCATCAATTCCAGGGCCTGCTGGGTGGCCGCGCCGTTGATCGTGGCCATGGGCTCGACCGCAACGCAATCCGCGCCGAGCGAGCGGGCCACATACCAGTCGAGGTCATTGCCGTGGACCACACCGGTGGCCAGGGCAAAACCCTTTTTGGCCAGGATGCGGTAGACCAGGGCGCCGCTGCCCATGCCGCCGACCACGAAGGCGCGGCCGTGGTCGCCGGCGCTTTTGAGCTCGATGCCACCGAGATCCCGATTGAACCGGGCCTTGTCAAACTCGTAGAGGGTGGTGACACTGTCGCCGCTGAGCACTGCTTCCGGGGCACCCCAGGCCATCAACCCGCCGTCGCGGATCAGGGCCACCTGGTCACTGACCTTGGCCGCCACATCCACATCGTGCAGCGAGGCAATCACCGTGATGCCCTGGCTGCGGCAGAGGTCGCGGAGGATGGCCATCACCTCCACCCGGTGTTTGAGATCCAGATGCATGGTGGGTTCATCGAGCAGCAGCATCCGCGGCGCCTGGGCCAGAGCCCGCGCCATCAACACCTTCTGCCGTTCACCGTCGCTGAGATCGACAAAGGCACGCTCGGCCAGCTCCAGGGCATGGACCGCAGCCAGCGAGGAACTCACCGCCACCTGATCCTGGGAGCCGAGGCGACCGAGGTAATCGGTATGGGGATAGCGGCCCAGGGCCACGAACTCGAACACCGAAAACATCGGCGGCGCGATCTTGTCGGTGAGCACCACCGCCATGGTCCGGGCCAGGTCCATGGCGGAGAGCTGCGACAAAGGCCTGCCCTGCACCCTGATCTCGCCGGCCACGGGGGAAAGGTGACGGGACAGGGTGCGGAGCAGGGTGGTCTTGCCGGCGCCGTTGGGTCCGAGCAGACTGATGAACTCCCCGGGGCGGCAGGTAAAGGAGAGATCGCGCAGCACAGTGCGGTTTTTGTAGCCGACACTCAGGCCGGTTACTTCCAGGATGGGGGATTGGTTGGTGCTCATAGTTTGACCCTCCGTTTGAGCAGCAGGGTGATAACAATCGGGGCGCCGAAAAAGGCGGTGATCGCCGAGAGCGGTAACTCCACCGGCGCCATGACCGTGCGGGCGATCAGGTCGCAGAGGCTGGCCACCAGCCCGCCCATGAGGCAGGCGCCGGGGATGAGGATGCGGTTATCCGAGGTGCCGAAACCGAGCCGGGCCATGTGCGGCACGGCCATGCCGATGAAAGCCACCGGCCCGGCCATGGAGGTGACCATCCCGGCCAGGGCGCAGGCACAGAGCAGGATCAAGAGGCGGAAGCGGCGGATGTCGACTCCCATGGAACCGGCGTACTCCTCGCCGAGCAAAAAGGCGTTGAGCGGTTTGCTCTGCACATAGAGCAGCACCAGGATGGCGCCGCCAGCGGCCAGCAGCAGCCAGATCTCATCCCACTTGAAGCCGGAGAAACTGCCCAGCTGCCAGAGGACAAAGCCCTTGATTTTGTCCTTCTCGGCAAAGGCGGTGAGGATGGCGCTGACCGCACCGCAGAGGTAGCCCATCATCAGGCCGACGATCAACAGCGTCACCCCGCCTTTGACGCGGTTGGCAATGGCGAGCACGACCAGCATAACCCCGTAGGCGCCGGCAAAGGCGGCCAGGGTGGAGATGAACGGGGTGAACAGGGTCCAGCCGATGGTGACGCTGGTGAGCATCACAAAGGAAACCATCAGGGTGGCGCCGGAACTGATGCCGAGGATATAGGGGCCGACAATAGGGTTGCGGAAATAGATCTGCAACAACAGCCCCGAGGCCGCCAGATAGGCACCGCCGAAGACTGCGGCAATGGCACGGGGAATGCGGATATTCCACAGGATGGCGGTGGTGGTCGAGGCATCCTGCGGATGGCAGAGCGCCTGCCAGATCTCGTTGAGGGGAAAGGAAATCGAACCGATGGCCACATTGAGCACCAGCATCACCAGGGTGAGCATCCCAAGCAGGGCAAAAACCAGCGGTGGACGCCGCAGCAGCAGCGGTCGCACCTGGGGCAGACAGCATTCAGAGGTGGTCATGATTGCTCCTTGACGGGTGGGGGCTCGGTATTGGGCAACTCGGTGAAGTAACGCAGCCGGTAGTTGGGATAGGCCTCGGGATGGAGGATGGCGCTGATCTCGGTGAGGATCTCGTCCAAGCGGTCCGCCGACTGGCTGTAGTGGGGGAGCGGCGCATAGACCCGGCCGCGTTTGAGTGGGCCGATGTCCCTGATCAGCGGGTTGAGCTTGGCCAGGGCCTCCTTGGAGGTGGCCCCCATTTCTCCGGTGCGGTAGGTAAAAAAGATATCCGCATCCTGGCCGGAGTAGAGAAAGCGCTCCACGGTGATCTCGATGCAGGCGGTGCCGAAGACATCCTTGAATTGGTAATCGGACTGGGCCAGTCCCACCAATTCCCCCACCCAGGCGTTGCCCGGTTCAACCATGACCCGTTTTTCGTAGATATCGCCCCACATCACCTTGGGCTGATGGGCCAGGCCGGCGGTGCGGGCGCGGATGTCGCTCAGTGCCGCATCGATGCGGGCAAAATAGCTCTCCGCTTCGCGCTCCTTGTGGAAGAAGGGAGCGAGAAACTGGACAAAACGCATACGGGTATTGAGGCACATGGCGGTGGGCGTGGTGGTGACCACGGCGGGAATACCGAGATCATCGAGCAGGGGAATCACCCCCGGATCCCAGGTGAGCACCAGTTCCGGGTTGCTCTGCTTGAGCCGCTCGAAATCGATACTGGCAGCATCGCCGAGATAGGCAATCCGCCCGGCCTCCATGCCCTGCCTGATCTCGGGAATGTACCAGCGTTGAGCCGGCGAGGTCACCCCCACCAGGGTCTGTTCGAGTACGCCCAGGGCTCGGAGCACAGCAATATCAAAGGCCCCGTAGGCGGCCACCCGCTGCACCGGGGTGCGCACCACCTGGCTCGGCCGCACATCGGTGGGCATGGCCGCCTCGCGGGGGATGAGCACCAGGGTGCGGCCGGCGCCGTCGCGGACCTCGGTACGCTCAGGTGAGATGCGGTTGATACTGAACTCACCTATTTGCAGAAAGGCGGGTTGTTGCCGCTCAGGTCCGGAGCCGTTGGCCGCGTCCTTATCGCTGCGACACCCAGCCAAAACCAGCAGCCCAATCAGCGCGCTGAGCAGCCAGAAAAAAGATATTCGTCTCACGATGTGCGAGCCTCCCGAATCATCATCCAATCAAAGAAATAGAGCACAAGGCCCAGGGAAAAGAGAACCATACCTGCCAGATAGAGCCCGACCCCCGGATCCTTGCGCACAAAGAGATCGACTCTGGTTTTCATCTTCATTCCACCCTGACTTTTAGGGAAAAAATTGCGCAGATGCAGGCTGTAGCCCTGAAACCGCACCGGTCGGGTACAACTGAGGATCGCCTCCCGCTTGGTCATGCCATCATCAAGCAGCAGCCTGACTCGGGCGGTGATGACCTCATCCTCAAGAAAGGCGAGGCGCTTGCCCTGGTAGTACTCGGGTTCAAAGGCGATGAGTTCGACCTGACCCCTCGTGCCGGGTAAGGAGAGGTGGGTACCCGGCACCAGGGTACTGCCGGTCAGGACGTCGGTGAACAGATAGCTGCACAGATAGCCGGCAAGGATGATGATCAGGGCGTAGTGCATGATGTGCGGCGCCAGCTTGAGCAGCCCCGGCCATCCACTGCGGCGGACGGCCAGGAGCTGGCGCATGCGGTTGGTGGTACAGACGAAGGTGTTGGCAGTCAGGACACTGAGCAGCACCAGCAGCAGGAAAAACCAGCTGGTCTGCTCCAGGTTGTGGCTGCCGTAGGTACGCATCCAGGCTGTCAGCCCCATGTCGTTGAGCGGGACGAACAAAGCGGTGTGCCGCACCAGGCAGAAATACCCCCAGATCAGATCCAGCGTCAAAAGCACGCAGAGGCCAATGGTCAGGTTGATGCTGGCTAACCCCTGCCAGATGACGGTGCAGATTCCTTTCATGGCATCACCAGACCACGAAAGGGGCCAATATCAGGTAGGCAGCTTAAGCAAAGGACAACCAGGCCACCCAGACCAACGAAGATGGCCCTTGCCTGCTGGCTCCAGGTTTTGCTGAGGTGAAGATGGAGGACGCAGGCATAAAAGAACCAGCCCGCCATGGTCAGGGTCAGGGCCGGATCCTCCCAGACCACCGGCGTACCCCAGCCCAGATAGCACCAGAGTTCGCCGCAGAACATGGAAGCCGTCCACAGTCCGAATCCCAGCGCGGCCCAGCGCAGGGACTTATGCAGGGCAACCGTGGGTCGCAGACCATCGATCCACCTGTCGCTCAGGGGCCAGACGCACAGGGCCCAGGCGGCGCTGATGACACAGCTTGCCTTGGCGAAGAGGGCAAACCAGAGAAACCCATGACTGAGCAGGGTCTTGGACTTGAGAAAGGGCAGATAAAAATCCTTGGGGAAAGCGAGAGACGTGACCACCAGAGCAACAAGCAGCGCAAGGACAAGCCGCCAGAGCATGCGCTCGCCCGGCTCTGAGCCGTTGCCGATACACAAGGCCAGCAGCCCCAGGCAAAGCGGCAGCGCCACGGCGCCGAGATGCATCGGCAACATCGGCCAGGCCTGGGTATAACGAAGGGCAACAATCACCAGGTTGCATCCCAGGGCCGGCAGCAGCAGAATCCGCGAAAGGAATACCCACCGCTGCGGCAGGAAGGCGGCCATCAGCGAGGTCAGATAACAGAGTCCGGCGCAGAGCCATGTTGTCTGGGTCAGGTGGTTCATACTTCTACCCCCGAAATAACGGGGAGATGAAGCGACAGCCTGCGCATGGCGGCAGGACTCCGACAGGGGTGGAAATGATGAACAGAGATGGGTATGACCTGAAGGTGTTGCATGGCTCCTCGCACACGGGTTCGGTGGTGGAGTCAACAACGGGGAGAAGGGGGCCACGGCCTGCGGTTGGTGGGCGGGCAAAAAAAAATCCCGGATCGAATACAATAAATTCGATCCGGGATAGCCCTATTTATCCGCAGAAATATATCAGATTACCGGGTACGCCGCCGTCCACGCAGTCGTCTCCAAACATCCATTCAGGCAGGTCTTCTGACTTCCGGCTCATCCTACTAACTGCGTCTTCCCAACCCTTCTAGGGTCAGTGACTTTGGTGCAGCGTTCGTCCCCGGTCACAGCGGCGGGCCCGTCCCCGATTTACGCGGGGTTCCCTCTTGCGTTCTTGCGAACACCTGAATGTGCAATGCATAAAACAGATACACCGGGCAAAGTCAAGATAATTACATGACAAAGCCTTTAATAAAATAAAATAATTGCGGTTTTTTTCAGCAACATTCCTCGCATCTACCCTAATCACGCCACACCAGGCATGAACATCCACGACACAAATACCGAACAGATGATGTACAGATATTGATACAATTTATCTTTTTGGCAAACGCGCACAAAGAGTACAATGCAATTTTTTATCACCAGCAATGATCAACAACAACTCCGACTTCCAACCATTCTGAAATTGCAGTCAAAAGCTCCGTGCTCTTCTTTTTACAAATGGGCCATGGCCACCTTGAGCTGCGCAATCCACATGTCGACAATGGCATCAACCTCACCCAGACCCTTCATCACCGGCACGCTCTCGATGCCGGCTTTGGCGAGCTGACTTTTCCAGGAGTCGGGCTCGTCGCCGGCCATGTCGTTCATAGCATGGTCGCCAGCTACGGTCATAAAGGGAATGAGATAGGCTTTTTTGATCTTCTTGGCCATCAGCATGTCACGGATCTCTTCAAAAGTTGGGTGGCCTTCAACGGTGCCAACATAGAGGTTGGCATCCATCTGCTGCGCCTTATACATCAGGGCGCTGTACATGGCATCCGTGGGATGATGGGTGCCGTGGCCCATGAACACCACTGCCTCACCCGCCTTGCGCTCCTTGGGCACGACCTTCGTGGTGATGATCTTTAGTGCCTGCTCCATGGTCTCGTCGCTGATCAGCAGCGGCAGGGAGACTTTCACCTGCTCGATGCCGCCGACCATCTGACCAAAAAGGCGGGCATTGGCATTGATCTCATGGAACTCGGCACCGGGGATCATGTGTAATGACTGCACCGCCACCTTGGTGTAGCCTTCGTCCATCAACCGGGCCAGGGCCATCTCCGGGGAGTCGATCTGCTTGCCCTCTTCTTTGGCCAGCTTTTTGCGGATGATGTTCGAAGTATAGGCCCAGCGCACCTCGGTGCCGGGGAAGGCTGCCTTGACTCGCTTCTCGATATTGGTAAACGAGGCCTGGGCCTTTTCCACACTGGTGCCGAAGGTCACCAGGAGGATGGCGATTTTATCCTCTTTTTTCTTACCGTGCTCCATGGCCTTGGCGGTTGCGGCCTGGAAACAGACCGCAACCAAAGCGGCAACGGCTACGGCCATCATTTGTTGTACCAGTCGTTGAATGTGCATGTTCATTTTCTCCTTTTCATTGATATAGTCGATGCATCCGTACGTGCCTTGCTCGCTGTACGGCCGCATCATGGGTTGAGTTGGCTTATCCTTCCAGTTTGAAGGTGATGGTCTGTTCCACCAGGGCTTTGACGGCCACGCCGCCTTTGGTGCCTGGTCGAAATCGCCAACCGGAGATACATCGCAATACGGCTTGCTCAAACACTCCTTCTGGATCGGCGTCCAACACAGCGACCTTGTCCACTTGCCCCTGCTCATCGACCACGAATTTGACCTTGATCCAGCCCTCGATGTTACGGCGCTTGGCGGCTGGAGGATAGACTGGTGGAGCCTTTGCAACCGCAGCCAATGGGCCATCAAGCTGACCGACAGTATAGATGCCGCCCCCACCCCCACGTGCGCTTTCTCCCTGGGCGGAGCTCGCGGAGGGAGTTGCCGCCGAGGCCGCAGCGGCACTTACATTACTCGTCGACACCGAGGATGTCGTGCCTTGAGGTTGCATTTGCGGCGAACTGGCGGCCACCGGGACTGTCTCCACAGGTGTTTTTTGTTCTTCAACAGGTTTCTTTTTACCACAGGTGGTGGCGACTTTTTCGCCACCGGCTTGGGCATGTTTTTCTTCTTGACCGGGGCAGGCGCTTTCGAGGCCGGAGGCGAAGCAGGAACAGCTTGCGGTGGTCCAGCCTCTGGAGGACCTGATGCCTGCAGAATGGAAAAGTCCAAAGCCACCGGTAGGCGTACCGGCGGGGTGTGCTGACTGATGGTCACGGCTGCGAGAAAAAACATCGCATGTACGAGCAGGGAAAACTGGGTAGCTTTGATTTGTCGGGTCATAGCTGCTGTTCGGTTTGCAAACTTAAGGTTGTAAAACCAAGACGTTTGAGTGCCTCATACACATCGACAAATAACTGGAGGGGAATATCCTTATCTGCACGGAGAATGATTGGAGTGAGCCGATCCGCATCGGCCAGAGTGGCTTCTAATCCCTCTAAAGGTATTTCCATCGAGTCAACCCAGAGCTTGCCCTCCTTGTTGACGACAAGGGTGCGCGGATGGATCGCGGCCAGTTCTTCGCTGGCCTCGGCCTTGGGCAGTTCGACCTTAATGCCGCCGGTGGCGATAAAGGTGGAGGTGGTGAGGACGATGGTTAGCAGCACCAGCATTACATCCACCAACGGGATGACATTGAGATAATCAAACTCCTTTTCGTCCATGGCAGATATCCCATTGCATCAGCAGCACCTTGCAGCGGCGCAGCAGCAGGTTGTAGAGAGTGACCGCTGGGATGGCCACCAGCAGTCCCAAAGCCGTGGCTTTCAGCGCCAGGGCTAGGCCGGTCATGATTTTGGTGGTGTCGAAACCAGCCGCGCCGATGTCGTAAAAGGTGAGCATGATGCCCAGTACCGTGCCCAGCAGGCCGATATAGGGGGCGTTGGCGCCGATGGTGGCAATCAGGTGCAACTTATGGGAGAGGTGCAACTCCAGCACCTTCCGATCCGCGTACTGCTCGACACGCACTGCGCGATACACCAGCCAGCGTTCCATCGCCAGGGCCAGGGCTACCACACTCATGAAGAGCAGCAATCCAA